>CAYIWJ010000008.1:0-24266 GCA_964367145.1 uncultured Candidatus Saccharibacteria bacterium
ACACGGAAGATCTTGACCGTTCGGTTACCCAAAACGACCGAACAGCCGAGAAGTCTTACTTCATCTGGGTCAAGGCGAACCCCGAAGCTGATCCCGAGCTCAAGAACCTGTCAGCAAACCAGCTCCAGAAGGAAGAGATCAAGGGCATCACGCTTCTTGAGCGACTACTTCTTGAAGCCCTCTACTTCCTCAGCGTGAAACCCGGACGGCATCTCGACAAAGAGAATGTTACTCTTTGCTCTGGGTCTCGGGACTCCGACGGTGATGTGCCGTGCGTGGACTGGGTTGACGGCGGGGTCTTCGTGTATTGGTTCGATCCCGACGCTCGCTACGACTACACCCGTGGTCGAGCAGTAGTTTCGTAGCCTTCCCTTTTGCTCTTTTGCACTTACGCCCCTCCGACAAACCGTCGGAGGGGCGTTTTTCTAACTTACATCTACTTTCTAAAATCCACATTCTCAACCCCGCGCCATCAACTCAACATTATTTATATCAAAACAGTGTTGCCGGAAAAATTACCTCGCGCCAGGCAACCGCCGCCTTTTCGTGAACTCCGGTAATCCGATTCGGTGCCTTCAAAAATCCCTGTTTTTTGCCCAGGTCATAAAGCTCCTTGGTAATTTTAACGTCATTCAAACAATAATTTTTAAGCTCCTCCATATTGCCGTCGCGATACAAGTCAATCGCCTCCAAACCGTGATGAGTCTTACTCATGCCCAAATTAACCTTCCCCAAGTCATCCAGCCCGATCTTGCGTCCCACGGCCAGTTCTATATCCTCGCAAATATCCACCACTGCGAGCGCTTTAGTGTTGAATGAAAAATGTTTTTGAAGGACCGGCAAATCAAAACGGTTGATGGTGTGCCCAACGACCAGCCCCGCTCCCTTAAAAAGCTCCTCAACTTTGTCTAATTCGTGCTCGGTAAAGCACCAGTATTGATCGTGATTATAAGAATAAATGCCGACCACCGAAACCTGGAGCGCCGCGATGTTTCGCTCGCCACCAACCTCGCGAAAGCTGTTTTTGGTCTCAATATCAAAGACGAGTTTATCCATGCGCAAGGTTTTTAAGCTCTTCGCTTTTAGCGTTTGCTGATGTGTTTGTCGGCGACACAGGACGCCGCGTAGCTTTCCGGTTTGGTCTTGGCCTCAAAATTATTGGCGCGAATCATATTGACCACCTCTTGGATCATCGCTTTGGTCTTGCCGGTTTCGCCAACGTCGGCGTGAATCTCAAAATCAAACTTGGGCAAGATGCCAAAATCTTTCGCCGCCGCTAAAAACTCTCGCGCGACCTCAAGCGAGGTTAAAACTTCGCTCACGATCCGTTCGCGAATAGTATGAAATCCCTGCTTGGGTTGAAATCTTCTCCAAAAATAACGCCCGCCGTTACCCACGCGGTGAATCACGATCGCGGTCACAAAATCCGTTACTCTTCCCTGTATCGCCTGCGAATCGGTGCCGATCGTTACCTTGTAAACCCGCTTATCGTCGGCGCGCATAAAATCCAGCATCGCCTGAACGACATCTCGCGTTTTAAGGTGCCCGCCATTGGAGTCATTAAAAATAAGTCCAGTCATTGTGGTCTAGAGTAGAGACTTGCTTACTCTTTGTCAAAAAGTAGCGTCGCTGTTATATATATGAGACCAAAGAATGAAACACAAAAAAAGCATTTCAATCTATCTTGATTACGCCGCCTCAACTCCGCTTGCGCCGGAGGTGGTCAAAGCCATGGATCATTGCCAATCCGAATTCGGCAACCCCGGATCCTTGCACGCCCTTGGCCAGCGCGCCATCTCTTTACTCGACGAGTCGCGCCAAGTAATTGCCCAAAGTCTCGGCGCCAATTTCAATGAAATTATTTTCACCGGATCGGCCACCGAGGCCAACAACCTGGCGCTCCGTGGAGTGGTAAAACTTTTCAAAAGTCGTTTTCCTAAAGTACGCTCGCATCTCATAATTTCCGCCATTGAACACGAGTCAGTCCTCGCGACCGCTAAAGACCTGACGAGCGAGGGGGTAGAATTAACGATACTCGGCGTTTCGCCCGATGGGTTGATCAACTCCAAAGAGCTGTCTGCCGCCCTTCGCTCTAACACGGTTCTTGTTTCCATCATGCACGCCAATAACGAAACTGGCGTCATCCAACCCCTGTCCAAGATCGCGGAGATTATTCAACGGTTTCGCCACAATAATAAAAAAGCAGACCTCGGCGAAAATCGCTACCCCTTACTGCACACCGACGCCGCGCAAAGCCTGCAATTTATAAAGTATGATTTAAAAAATCTCGGCGTGGACTTGCTGACCGTCTCGGCTCAAAAAATCTACGGCCCTAAAGGTGTCGGCACGCTCTATGTAAAAAGAAGTAAATCAATTTCGGATATTTTGAGTCCGATTATAACCGGTGGGGGACAAGAATATGGCCTCCGCTCCGGCACCGAAAATATCTCTGGCGTTGTCGGCTTCGCCCGTGCCGTAAGTCTGGTGGCTAAGTCGCGCGAGGCGACAGTTGAGCGTCTAACCAAACTTCGACTCGAATTTGAAACAGGTCTCAAATCTCTATCGCGCCAAGTAGTCATTCATTCAGAGAAAGCACCGCGTTTGCCGCACATTGTCAGTTTTCGTCTATCGGGTGTCAGTAACGAAAAAGCGCTGATTAAACTGGATCAGAATGGTGTTCGCTTGGCTACGGGACCAGCCTGCGCCAGTCGCTCTCACAACCCATCTCATGTTTTATTGGCCATGAGCCTTACCGAGCGGGCAACCAAAGAGAGTCTGCGAGTAAGTTTCGGACGCGATACTACCAGTAAGGAACTTGAGGTAACCCTAAAGCAAATAAAAAGTTTCTAAAAAAGCAGTACTAAATGCGGGTGGGGATAACCATACGATTGAGCTCTTGGCAATAGAGAGTACAATCAACTACATGGAACTAAATCGCAAAAGTTTTTGGATCGCCATGACAGTGGTTCTTTTGCTGTGTGTCGTATTGTTGTCTGTGTTTGTGATTAAACAGCGAAAGTCGGCGCAAAGTGCGGCGACGCAGTCAGCGGCGCAAAAACAAGCCGAAGATTTTAAACAAGCGCTGGAGCGCGCCCAGCAAAAAACCGAAGTTAACCTGCCCTCCGTAAACCCCTTGGGCAACGTTACTCCCAAGGTCAGTCCATTAGAAAATGTTAACCCCTTTAAAAATAATGCCTACCAAAACCCCTTTGAATAAAAGACGATTCTTCGTTTTACTGATTATCATTGCCGGCGTTTTTTTTACCGGCAGAGCTTTGGCCTTGTCGGTCTTTGATATTGAATTCCCCATAGCCGAATTGGGAAATTGCGCCGATAAATCGGCGTGCAAAGCCTATTGCGCCACTCCGGAAAATCAAACTGCCTGTCTTGAATTTTCTCAAAAATTCGGCATCAGTCAGTCCTCCGCTAAAAATAACAATCGCGAAGATGGTCGCGGCAACGAAGGTCAGGAATATGGCGGCATCGATGTTGTCAAAGCCAAGGCGGCTATTGCCGAAGACGGCGGTCCGGGTCAGTGCGGATCTTTTGAGAAGTGTGGTGAATTCTGTGGCCAAGCCGTGAACGCTCAAGTCTGCGCCGATTATGGCGTTGCCCACGATTTATTTAAGGGCCAACAAAGAGAAGAAGTTAAAAAAGTCAGCGCGGCGCTTAAAAACGGCGCCAAATTACCCGGCGGCTGCAAGGATCGGGAATCTTGCGAGACAATTTGCTCCGACCCGCCAACGCTTGCCGTTGCCAAAGAATGCATTCAGTTTGCTCGCGTGGCTGGTCTGGAAAATTCAACCGATCTGGAAAGAGCCGAAAAATCCTTGGATTCACTGCAGGGCGGTGGTAATTTTGTGGGCAACGATTTTCGCAAATGCCAGAAACCAAAAGACGAAGCAACCATTAAGCAGTGCGTAGATTTTGCCGAAAAAAACGGCTTCATTAGCGCCGAAGAAGCCGCGCTGGTTAGAAAAACGGGCGGTCGCGGACCCGGTGGCTGTCTTGGCGAAGATTGTCGCAATTACTGCGAAAGCGAAGACCATGGCGAGGAATGTCAGAAGTTCGCCGAAGACAACGGTCTTGTAAGTGCGGAACAAAAACAACGAAGAGAAGAGGGGATGCGTTCCCTGCGCGAAAGCCTAGAGAACGCCCCGGACAATGTTAAAGAGTGCCTCGCCAATTCGGTTGGCGCGGAAAAAGTTCAGGGCATGATTTCAGGAAGCGGTCGGGCTGATGGCTCGGTTGGTAGTGCCATGCGGCAGTGTTTTGAGTTGAGCGCCAAAGCCGCCCAGCAAAATCAAGAGTCTGGCTTTGATTTAAACAATGATCAAGACAGCAACCGAATGGGTGATGATGAACAAGATCAAAACCAGGACGCCTTTAATCAAAGGCGCAATTCTCCACCCTGCAACTCCGAAGCAGAATGTCGGGAGTTGAAAGAAAAATTTTCCTCCGGCGGTCAAAATCAGGGAAATCAATTTGGCCCCCAGTTTCGACAAAATTCTTTCGAAAATAAGGGCGCTGAACAAGGACTGAAATTACAAGAAGGTATGATGCGCGCCGAAGGTCAGGAGCCAAGGATGATGCCACGGTTCAACAATGATCTGCAAAAAATGCAAAACTCTTCCGGTAAAATGCGGCCCGATGGCTCCGAGTTTTCACCGCCAATGAATCAGGGAAGCAAGCCTTTTAACGATCGGATGCCTGGTCAAGGAGACGAGTTTAGACGCGCGAGCGAAATGAATCAAGAACGGATGGTGGGGTCTAAAATAATGCCGAGTAAAGAAATGATGGAGGGGCAAAATCAAAATTTTTCCGAGCAACGGTTATTCGGGCCAAGTCAGCAATTTAATCAACAATTTCCAGGCCAGCCCCTCAATGGGAGTAATTTTAATGGCCCGGTTATGATGGGCCAGCCAATTGGAAGCGGTAATTTCCCCTCGGGAAATTCAGGCGCGATGATGCCTCCCTTAAGTGGTAGTAGCTTTCCAATAAGCGGCGGATCAATGCCTGGCGGACCATCCAGCGAAATGCCGCCGCCTCCAAACCAAGATAGTACATCACCTCCGCCATCCAGCAGTCTCGGTGGTAAGAGTTTTATCGGCTTTCTGCTAGAGCCTTTTGTCTCAATTTTCAATTAATCTCGTTCTTAAAAATCCCCTCAAACGAGGGGATTTTTAAGCGACTGCTTGCCAGCTGGCCATTTGACAGGAAAAGATAAATACTTGATTTGAAGGATGTTTTTAATTATGCTATTATGACCAAAAATAAACATGAAATCATTCAATCGTTTCACCATCAAAGCTCAAGAAGCCCTGCAGAACGCTCAAGAATTAGCCGCCCAAAGAAATCACGGCGAGTTTAAAGCGATTCATCTTTTATCGAGTCTCTTGGGCGATGAACAGTCTTTGGTTCGCCCGATCCTCCTTAAAAGCGGAGTTAATTTGGAGTCGCTGTCTCTGGGAATCGAAGACGAACTCCAAAAATTGCCGAAAATTTTTGCCACTTCCAATGTCGGTCAACTATATCTTTCACAGGAACTGATGCAGGTTCTGGAAAAAGCCGGCAAAATCGCGCTGGCTCAAAAAGATGAGTTTGTCTCTTGCGAGCATCTTTTATTGGGAATGCTAGAATTGTCATCGGTTGCCCAAAAACTTTTGGAAAAATTTGGTGTCCGTCGCGATGGCGCCCTGCGAATCTTGGCTCAACTGCGCGGGTCGATGCGTGTTACCGACGAAACTCCGGAAAGTAAGTTTCAAGTATTGGAAAAATACGCCATCAATCTCACCGATCGAGCTCGGGAGGGCAAGCTGGATCCAGTGATCGGTCGCAACGAAGAACTTCGCCGCTTAATTCAGGTTCTTTCTCGACGCACCAAAAATAACCCGGTTTTAATCGGCGAGCCCGGAGTTGGTAAAACCGCGATCGTGGAGGGTCTGGCCCAACGCATCGTCTCCGGTGATGTTCCCGATAGCCTTAAAGACAAAGAGGTTATTATGTTGGATTTGGGCTCGCTTATCGCTGGCACCAAATTTCGCGGTGAATTTGAAGATCGGCTCAAGGCTTTTATTAAGGAGGTGCAGAATTCCGCCGGACGAATGATCTTGTTTATTGACGAAATCCATATGATTGTTGGCGCCGGAGCTGCGGAGGGCGCGGTTGATGCCTCTAACCTTTTAAAACCCCCGCTCGCCCGCGGCGAACTGCACGCCATCGGAGCCACCACTATTCGCGAATATCAGCGTCATATCGAAAAAGATCCGGCGCTCGAACGGAGATTCCAGCCGATTATTGTCGAAGAACCGGAGCCCGAAGACGCTCTGGCGATTTTGCGTGGCTTGAAAGAAAAATACGAAATTCATCACGGCCTTCGGATTAGCGACGAGGCGTTGGTTGCCGCCGTGCAACTCTCGGCGCGGTATATTACCGATCGCTTTTTACCCGACAAGGCCGTTGATTTGATTGACGAAGCCGCGGCCGCTCGTCGGCTGGAATCCGAAAGTGTTCCAGTAGAAATCGACAAGCTTCGGCGCGACATCACTCGTTTGGAAATCGAAAAATCCGCCCTGCTTAAAGAAACTTCGGCCAAAAACAAGGAACGATTGAAGAATATTGAAAAAGAGTTAGTCGTTCTTAAGGAAAAAAATGACGAATTGTCGGGTGGTTGGCACGCGGAAAAAATAGCTTTTGAAAATCTGCACAATCTAAGGCGCCGCATTGAAGATTTACGCCGCCAAGCTGAACTCGCCGAACGTGCCAGCGATTTAGAAAAAGTGGCTCAAATTCTCTACGGGGAACTGCCCAAGACCGAGAAGGAATACGAAGCCCTTGAAAAAAAACGCCTCAAGGCGGTTAAGGGCAAGAACGCTGACCAAACGGAGAAATTCATCAAAGAAATGGTGGACGAAGAAGATATCGCCGGCGTTGTTGCTCGCTGGACTGGTATTCCAATAACCCGAATGTTGGAATCAGAAACCGAAAAACTGGCTCGGATCGAAGATGTTCTCACCAAGCGAGTAATCGGCCAAGAACAAGCCATTGGGGCCGTCTCAAATGCCCTACGGCGCGCGCGGGCCGGCCTTTCAGACGAGACCAGGCCTTTAGGTTCCTTTATGTTTCTCGGCCCGACTGGTGTGGGTAAGACCGAGCTCGCGAGGGCGTTGGCCGAATTCATGTTTAACGACGACAAGGCCATGGTGCGAATTGATATGTCGGAATATATGGAGCGCCACGCCACCTCTCGGCTTATCGGTTCACCACCGGGCTATGTCGGTTTTGAAGAAGGCGGACAATTAACCGAAGTAATTCGTCATCGTCCCTATAGCTTGATTCTTTTTGACGAAGTGGAAAAAGCCCACCCCGAAGTCTTTAACATTCTGCTTCAGATTTTGGATGAAGGTCGTTTGACCGACGGCAAAGGCAAGACCGTAAACTTCAAAAACAGCATCATTATCATGACCTCCAACGCTGGTAGTCATTACTTCAAGGAGATGTCCAATATCGGGTTTGCCGCGGTTAGCCATAACGAGGCCAAAAACAAAGAGGAAGCCTTCAAACAAAAAGTAAACGAATCCTTGCGCCAAACCTTTAAACCGGAGTTTTTGAACCGCATTGACGAGGTCATCGTCTTCAACTCCTTGCGCGAGAGTCAAATTGAACAAATCGTGGAAGTTCAGCTCGCCGCGCTTAAAGAAAAATTAAGCGAGCGGGGCATCAAGATCACGGTTGATAACTCGGTCAAAAAATATATCGCCGAACATGGTTTTGACGCCGACTTTGGCGCGCGCCCCATTCGACGTTTGATTCAAAAGGTGATTCTCGACAAACTTGCCGACCGAATTATTAAGGGTGAAATTAAAGATGGCGACAAAATTAAAATCTCTTCTTCTGGGGCGGCGATTACCATTAGTTCTTAACGCCTTTCTATTCTCCCTTGGATTATTTGGTGTCTACGCGACTAATTCTGATTGGTTGGCGGTGGCTATATTTTTGTTGTTGGCGTTATATCTTTATACCCACCCCAAGGGTCAAGCGATGACAACAACCGTCATCAGCTCGCTCACCACCGTTATTGGACTAGTGTTGATGGTCTTCGCCTCCTCATTTTTTGCCGCCGGTAGTTTGGCGGTGTTTGGCGGTGTCCTCTGGTACCTTATTATCGGCATCAAAAACGTTGAGTTTTTAGAGCGAAAACAGTGGCACCTGTTCCTAGTTGACGCGGTCCTCTATGCGGGCTTGGCTATATTTTTTCTCGCCAGCCCAACAACACTCTCCGTTGTTAAATTATTGGCGCTTGCAGTAATCGGATATCTCGTCAACCTAGAATTATTTCGCAACCACTTTTCTGAATCCGCAAAAAAAACCGATCTCGCTTTGGTGTCGGGGATCCTAAGTCTCATCACCACCAAAATCGCCTGGGTGGTTGGTTTTTTGCCCCTGGGATTTATTAGCAGTATCAATGCTACGATGGTGATGCTGTTTTGCGCGCAAAGTCTGGTTATCCGAAATCTGGAGCATCGTTTAACTATTAGGTTTATTTTGACGCAGATCTCATTTTTTAGTCTGGCAATCTTATTGATTACCGCCACCACTAAGTGGTTTTTGTAATTTAGGCAACTCCTCTTGGTCCCAAAAACTCTAAATCAATAAAATCAGATCAGAATAAAACAAGCACCGAAAAAAATCGACTGGGTTGACTCTATTCGTGAAAGAAAATAGACTTTGCTCAAAAAACGATGACCACCGAACAAAAAATCCAAGCCCTTGGTATTGCTCTCATTAAAATCTCAGTCAACGCTAAAAGATGGGAATTGCGCCACCGACTGGAACGCCAAGCTTTTGATTTAATTGAGCGGCTTGCCGAAGAAAATTTCACCGACCTTAAGCATCAACTCAAGGCTGTGGATAACTTAGTAAAATTTGGGGGTTTGCTCTATGAAATTGAAAATATGCACGTTCGTGGCGTACGGGAGTGGATTGACGAAATTAACCTTGAGTTTAAGTCCAAAAATCAAGAAAATGATAACCTTCCGGATTTAGATCAGATATTTGAAAAAAATAGAGTGACCTCACCGGTTGAATCTCAAAAAAATGAACCCGGCAATGAAATGCGGCAAAACACGGCAATTGCCGAATTAAACAAAGAAAAGTATCTAAATAACGAGATAAATAATTCGGCAATACGGCAATCGGTTATTGTGGATAGGATTAAACAATCAGGACCCCAAACCCAGGTACAACTTAAAGACATCGTCCAGGCACTGCCGAATGTTAGCGAAAGAACCATTCGCTATGACCTCCAAAAGCTTTGTAGTGATGGAATCTTAGAAAGGGTTGGTCAGGGCGGTCCGGGAACCTATTATAGGATCCGTGTTATCTAGTCATCTAGCCGATTAGAAGCTACAAACAACTCAAAAGCGCCCTTCTCTGTTGCTTTCTTGGGTCATCTGTAATAAAGTAGAGAAAGTCATCGTTCTAACCTACGAGTCATAAAAATACGACATTCTTCGGATTTTTATCTGCTCATAAGAACTAGGCGGCTCTTTGCCAAACATTGAGTCATCTGTCTGAACGGTTTTGACTTTGGGTAGAAGTAGAAAATGAAAACTTAATATCGAAGAGAGTTTCAAGTTGACTTGGAGTGAGGCCAAGCCGACCGAAAGTCTTATTTTTGTTTAGATTTCTTTCGGTTCGTCTTTCGTCTCGCCTCAAGCGAGATTTTTTATTTGTTACTAGGGATTATGTCTTTGTTGCTGAGGTCGATTTCGCCTCGCGGAAAAAGCCCGCTGGCGGAAGGACAGGGATTAATCCTTCCGAAATGAAGCATTTTAGTATTAACAACGAATTCCATAGAAATCGAAAAACTTGCTCGCAATAAGCTTCCGGTCGGTGAAGGCATTGTGGGTAAGGAAAAAGTCAGAAAATAATTACAATGAGTAAAACACTAACAAGCAAAATTACCTCCGTCGTCCTTTCTGTGGCGACGTTGGCCCTTTTTGCCGGCTCGATGCTTCCTAAAGCTGAAGCCGCCATGTCAGTGGCCGATCTCCAGGCGCAAATCGCCGCATTGCAGGCTCAATTATCTGCACTCGCCGGTGGTTCTTCCACGCCCGCGACGTCATGCACCTTTTCCAGCACCCTCACTGTTGGATCCAAGGGAAGTGCCGTTACGTGCTTGCAGACCTACCTAACGAGCACAGGTGACTACACCTACAGCGGTGGCGCGACTGGATACTTTGGTAACATTACCAAAGCCGCGGTCGCCTCATGGCAGTCTAAGAATGGAGTGTCTCCGGCAGCGGGTCTTTTTGGACCCATCTCTCGAGCAAAATATAGTGAGTTGCAGGCGGTTGCGGTAACCCCGACACCGACTCCAACCCCAACCCCGGGTACGCCAGCGGCTGGAAGCGGCTTGACCGTTTCTTTGGCCTCTGATCAACCGGCTCCGGGACTTTTTGGCGAGAGCTTTGCCAGTCGTCCATTTACCAAGCTCAATTTCACCGCCTCTTCGGATGGCGATGTGACAGTTAAAAAAATCGTTATTGAGCGCGTTGGCCAGTCCGCCGATGCGGTTTTCTCCGGCGTTATTGCCTTGGATGAAAACTACATTCGGTACGATCGGTCCAAGACCTTTGGTTCGGATCATACTTTGAGCTTGACCCCGAGTATTGTGGTGAAAGCCGGTCAAACCAAGACCGTCTACATCGCTGGTGATTCCGACAACAACCAAGATGCCTACAACGGCCAATTGGCCGCCTTGCAGGTTAAGTCGGTTGATGCTGGTACTGCTACGGTTAACGGCTCCTTCCCAATGGTTGGAAGCACGATGACCATCAACAGCACTCTCGCTATCGGCTCGGCTACTCTCACCCGAGGAACACTAGATCCAGGGGTTAGCCAGACTAAAGAAGTCGGCACCACTGGCTATGTCTTCTCCGGTATTCGCATTTCGGCTGGTTCCAACGAAGACATCACCATTAAAGCGGTGAAGTTCCTCCAAAGCGGATCAGCGAGCGCGAGCGATCTAGCCAACGTCAAAGTTGTTTTGGACGGTACCGAATATCCAGCCGAACTTTCGGCGGATGGAAAGTACTACACCGCGAACTTCGGTTCCGGTCTCTTTGTCCAAAAGGGTCTCCAGAAAGAAATGTCCATCAAGGGTGATCTCACCGGCGGTTCAAATCGTACGGTTGATATGAACCTTGATTACTACGAAGATCTCCGAATTGTGGGCGCGACCTATGGCTACGCCATTACGCCGTCTGCCACCAATTCCGGTGATTCAGCGACAGATAACGATGGAACCCTTCAATCATCCAACCCAAACTATGATGGTTATTTGACCACCATTGGAACGGGAACGATGAATGTCACTAAGGCCAACTCGGTGAGCGCGCAAAACATTGCGATCAACCTTGCTGATCAGGTCTTGGGAGGTTTTGATTTTGACGTTAAAGGTGAACCAATCACGATTGCGACGCTCCGCTTCGATTTAGCTCCAAACAGTGGTAGTGCCGCCGATACGGCAGACATCACCAATGTCAAGCTAGTTCGTGCTGATGGTACCGTTGTGGCTGGCCCGGTTGATGCCGTAGCCGGTGGCACCAACGCGGTTGTCTTTACCGACACGGTTACCTTCAACCCGGGAATTACGACCTATAAGCTTATCGGAAAGTTGGGAACCGACTTCACCAACAACAACACGGTGACGGCTTCCACCACTCCTGGTAGCAATTGGTCCACGATTCGCGGCACGGTGAGCAACATCTCGCTGACCCCGACTCCTTCGACTGCGGTTATCGCTAACACGATGACTGTTAAGGCTGCGGCCCTTGCGGTCTCGGTCTCCCCGATTCCCTCGGCGCAGACGATTGTTGCCGGTTTGAATGCCTTTACCTTTGCCAACTTCGTCTTTGACGCCAGTGGCTCTGGTGAGGATGTGCGCACGACCTCTTTCCAGCCACAAATCTCGGTTGGTCAGGTCAACACCGCGGATGATGTTCGTTCTTGTCAGTTGTTTGATGGCGAAACCGCCCTCAACACCGGCACGAATATCGTGAACCCGGGTAATAGCGTTGGAAACCAGACGAACGTCACGTTCACTCTGGACTCCGGCGTTGTGATTCCGAAAGGCACGGTTAAAACTTTGGCCATGAAGTGCAACATTTCCGCTACCACGACTTCGGTCTCAACGGTTGCGGGAACGATTAACTACACCTTTGGTTGGGGCCTTGGCGCGGAAGCTTCTGCGGCTAATACCGCGGTTACAACGGGCTTGACCTCTGGTCAAACGGTAACTGCGACTATCAACAGCAACAACGGTCAGACGATCAGTATCGTGGCGAGCGGAACGCTCTCTATTGCGCTTGATGCTTCTAGCCCCGGTGCTCGTTGGGCAGCTGGTGGAACAACCGATAACGTCTTGAACGTTCTCCGCATCACAACTGGCGCGGAAGATGTCAGCTTGACGCAACTCGGCTTGATCTTGGGCGGTGGCGCATCCAACACTCCGCAGGATTTGACGAAAGTCACCTTGTGGGACGGCGATGCCAGCCCGCAGGTTAAAGTCGGTGAAGTGGTCTTCTCCACGGCCGATATTGCGACCGCTACCATCTCTGGACTCGTGATTCCAAAGAATAGCGATCGTCGGTTGGTTATTAAAGGAGATATCGGCACCTTCGGTGTCGGCGCTCCGGCAAAACCAGGACACTTAGTCCGAGTTGAGTATTGGTATGCTTCTGGTGATAGTTCTGGCAATGGCACGCGTGGTACTGGTTTGAGCTCTGGTAATTTCATTTACTCGGGCACAACCGCCAGCACAACTGCGTCCGGCGGACTCTATATCGCCAAAGCCTATCCAGTCTTGACTCCGATTGCCTTGCCGACCAACAAGTTGATTGCCGGAACCCCGGCCATCTACCGCTTCTCGGTAACGGCGCCTTCAACCGGTCCAGTTGGACTCTATAAGTTCAGCTTCCGAACGGCGACTGCGGGTGGTAATACTATTACCCCGGCGTCATTCCAGGTAAGCAACTTCCAGGCATGGGGATACTCCGATTCGGCGTTCTCCATCCCGGCCTATGGTTCTACTGGTCTGTTGAACAGCGGTGATGTGTTGAGCGCTTCGACCTCGGCCAGCGGATTTGCTATCGATGATTCAGCTAACCAGGCGGGAAGATTCACTATCTTCTTCAACCCGGTTGCTGGCAGCGGCACCACCTACGAGGCCATTCAGGTGCCGGCGGGACAGACACGATACTTCGAGGTCAAGGCCACTGTTGCGGGTGTAACTTCATCCACAACCTTGAGCACTCAACTTGAAGGAGATATCGCGGCTATCTACTCCGAGAGCTCGGCTGATACCTTCACCACTGGTAACTACTCCTTTGCGACCACCGCAGCCTTTGTTGCTTCAAGCACCATTTGGGGCGATGGCACGACCGGGGGTATCATTACCTCCAATGGTGGCGAGTTACGCAATGACTTCATTTGGTCCGGTAACTCGACGACCACCTCTGGTGTTGCGACTTACGACTGGCTGAATGGCTACTTGGTTCCTGGCTTGCCGGGTACCAACATGTCTTCGCAGACGCTTACTCCATAAGGAATTCTTGAGGTTCTTTACGGAAAAAACCGCCCCACCCGGGGCGGTTTTTGTTTGCAAGATTTTAATTTTGACCAAAAACCAACCAAGGGTATAATGGCTAAACATGAAACCAGAATACAAAAAAATAACGCTAACCATAATCGCCATCGTGCTTTTAGCTATAGTTGCGTCTTATGTTGTGGCTAAAATTCGCCTCAAATCGGTTTTTGGCGACTTACCGCCATATCAAGGTCAGAAAATTGAATATACCGGGCCGGGAGATGAGTTTACCAATAAGCTCCCGCAAGATGCCCTGGAAAAAAGAGCGCAAGAACTAAAAGAGCTAAAAAAACGCATCTACCAAAACCCCAAGGATTATAACCTTTGGATTCAAGCCGGAATTTTAAAAAAGTTCTTCAACAATTATGAGGGCGCTCGAGATGTCTGGGAATATGCCGCCGTTGTTGATCCAACCATCTCCACCGCCTATTTCAACCTCGGCAATCTCTACGCGACCTATCTCAAAGATTTTCCCAAGGCCGAGCTCAACTATCAGAAAGCAGTAGAAATTGAAGGGCGTGTCTCCTCGCAATACCACATCGCCTTCGCTGATTTTTATGACTATGTCTATGTGGAAAAAAGAGGTGAGGTTGAAAAAGTTTTGCTTAATGGCATCGCGCTAATGCCAAGCGACGCCAGTCTTAAAGTCAGAGTTGCCGAATACTACGAGAAAAATGGCGATCTCCTGAAAGCAATTCAATACCTTAAAGCGGCGATAGAAAACGACCCGTCTCTGCTTGAGGTTCGTAAAAAGATTCAGACCCTAGAGTCTAGATCAAGATAAAGATCCTTGGTTTTTTGGTGCATTTCCTCTAAGGAAAAATCAAGAGCGACTGTTTTTTGTAATTCCCGACCCATCAAATCCCTTCCTTGAGAATCCACTACAAGTTTTTCAATGCTCTGCGCCATTGCCGCGGAATCTTTCGGGGGCACTAAAAGACCATTCTGGTTGTGCTGAATAATTTCCGGCATACCCCCAACTCGACTTGCGATTACTGGCCTATGAGCGGCTCCGGCTTCCAAAAGAAAGTAGGGCAGGCCTTCTTTTAACGATGGCATTGTGATTACGTCAAAAGCCCGGAGATATTTTGAAGCGTCGTTAACATATGGCGCCATAAAGAAACAATCCGTAAGTCCAGCCTTTCGGATTAAGTGATTTAGTAATTTTTCCTCTGGGCCGGCTCCAAAGATCGCGAAATATAAATTTGTCTGAAGTTTTTTAATTTTCATCAAGGCCGCCGCCTCTATCAAATAGCGCAATCCCTTGTTTCTATAGAAATGACAGATTGTGCCTACTAAGACGGCTGATGGCGGTAGATTCAATCCTAGCCGCCTGCGAGCTTCTTTGGCCTCAAAAAATTCAACCAAGCCATAGTCAATGCCATTGTGAATGGTAATGAGCTTCGTCGGCTTGGCAATTCTATATTTCAACGCGGAGATTCGGTCAAAATCCGAAACGCAAATAATCGCCTCTCGAAAAAAACTCGCGCTAAATTCCAGTGGAATATAAAGCAACTTCTTGCGCAAACCCGGCTCATTAAAGGGAAAACCGTGGGCAGTGTAAACAGAGCGGGCAGACGAAGTTGATCCCCGATTATAAAGATAAACCCCATAAGATCCGAAGATGCCAGCGTTCGTGCTATTGAAATGAATTAGATTCGGAGCTAACTTTTGTAAAAGTTTCTTAAGTTCAAATGAGAAGAGTAGGTTGGTTAGGGGATTCAAGGATCGTCGCAAATGTGGCAAGGTGAATACTTGAATGTTGCGTTTCGCCAGACGATCCGTTAACTCTCCGCGATACTCCGCGCCGCAAACAACGCTAACGCGAAAACCCTTAAGACCGGCAAAATAAGTCGCCAAATCAAAAACGTAGCGTTGGGCCCCGCCCCAGTTTCCTTGGGTTATGACGTAGACTATGTGGATCGATTTCGCTTGGACTTCATCTGACATCTTAAAGAATGTAAACCACAAAATGAATGATAAAGTTGCTCGCATAGCGGTGTTTTCTTTGGCTTATCGCCCATTTGAAGGTGGCGCCGAAATTGCCGCGCGCGAAATCATGGCCCGAAACCCAGCTTATGATTTTTGCGTCTTAACTCATCGCTTTGACTCATCGTGGCCAAACCACGAAGATGTTGCCCAAACCCGAATCATTCGACTTGGTCGTGGAACCAAAAGTCAGAGCTATTACGGTCGCCCTTGGGAAAAGATCGGCTATATTATTCGCGCCTGGCTTCGAGCCGAAAAAGAACACCGCCGGCAACCATTTGGGATGATCTGGGCCGTCATGGCGTCCTATGCCGGAGTTGCCGCTTGGTTGTTCAAAATTCGGCATCCGCGGATTCCTTTTCTGCTCACTCTGCAAGAGGGCGATGCCGAATCGCATATTTTACATCGGGTCGGTGTTTGGTATCCCTTGTGGCGTCTTATCTTTAAACGCGCCGATTATATTCAAGCCATCAGCGAATATCTGGCTAAATTTGCCAGACGCCAAGGAGCCAACTGCCCAATTGAAATCATCCCGAATGGAGTTGCCGCCGAAGAAATAATCTTCAACCCAGTTCAAGGTAAAAAGGAAAAGATTATTATTACCACTTCCCGCTTGGTTCATAAAAACGGCATCGATCTCGCCCTCCGCGCTCTTGGTCTTTTGGAAAAAAAGGGAATTATCAAATGGATTTTTTGGATTTTAGGCCAAGGACCAGAAGAAGCCAATTTAAGAAAACTCGCCAAACAGGAGGGCATAGAAAACAAGGCGATTTTTATGGGCACGGTTCCGCGAGAGACGATTCCCGGATATTTAAGTCGGGCCGATATTTTTATTCGCCCTTCTCGCTCCGAGGGTTTGGGTAATTCATTTTTAGAAGCGATGGCCTCGGGGGTACCGATAATCGGCACACCGGTCGGCGGTATCGTAGATTTTTTACAAGATGGCGTTACGGGGCTTTGCGCTAAAACCGAAGATCCGGAAAGCGTCGCCGATAAAATAGAGCTTCTCCTTGGTGATCAGGCCCTCCGAAAACGCTTGGCCGAAAACGCGGCCAAGTTGGTCGCCGAAAAATATACTTGGAACATCATAGCGGCTCGGATGGGTGAATTACTAAAGGAATGTCTAAAAATATAAAGCTACAAATAAGACCTAAAATCTACTCATGTGTCCAGATTTAGAAGTTGCCGGCTTTAGAGGGTTCATCGATAAATAGTGAATTTAACCAGGCTAATTTTTAAAAAAACCATGAATCATCAAATGCGAAAATCACCAATGCGTATCTGCATGGTAACAACCATCTTTCCTCCGACGCTCGGCGGCCCGGCGACACAATGTTTCAATCTTTGCGCCATCCTCCACGATCAAGGACTTGTTCCGGTTGTGGTAACTTATGGCCAACGATTTACTCACGCTAAACCCGATGGCTACTCGGTTTACACTTTTCGCGAGAGATACGGCCTCGGCCCGATTGATCGACTATTGCGCTGGCTTATCTTTCCCTTTTATATACATAGCGTTCTTCGCCGCGAAAAAATCGATATTCTCCATTGCCATAGCGTCAACGTTTTGTCTTTTATATCTGCCATAGCCGCTAAAACTTTGCGCATTCCACGGATCGTAAAATTTGCCGGCGACTGGGTTTGGGAGACCCTTTCAACGCATAAAGTTCGCGGCAAAAATTTTGAAGAAGTCTATCGGTCGTCCTGGTACAGCCTCTTCCTGACTATGATAGAAAGAAAAGGAATTCGTTTTTTTAATCTAATTTGGACGCCATCGGAATCAAGAAAAAGAGAAGTAGAATTTCTGATAAACAAAAACCCGCCAAGCATTCTTATTCCTAATTGCTTGCGCTTTACGGATCCACCCAGTGTCGGTCCACGCGATCAAGGCGATGTTGTGATTGTTTCGGCTAATCGTTTTATTCCTCACAAGCGAATACCGTGGATAGTTGAACTTTACGCTCAAGTCAGAACCGCCAAAACGCGTTTGGTTTTAATTGGCGACGGCACCGAAGCCGCGGTGGTCAAAGACGCAATAGCGCGCTACCAACTTGAGGATTCAGTAATTTGCACCGGTAGATTATCATCGCAAAATGTCTATGAGCAATTTAAAAAAGCCTCTATCTATATCTCGGCCTCGCTCGACGAAGGTCTACCAAATGTTTTCATTGAGGCCATGCATTATGGCTTGCCGATTGTCGCAACCGACGTCGGTGGTTCCGCGGAGATGGTTAAAAATAATCTGAATGGTTTTATCCTCCAACCAGACGATCAAGACGGGTTTATTGGGGCCTTAAGAAAATTAATCAATGAACCTGATCTACGCCTTAAAATGGGCGCGTTCTCTGCCGAACTCTCAAAACAATACGATCTCCAAACCAGAGTCGGAGAATTCATTGCGATGTACGAAAATTTGCTGGCTAAAAAAAGTGAATAACGCCAAGGGAGTAGATTTGCTACAATTAAGCCATGCGTTTGAAAACTAATTTTAGAAACCTACTTTTGCCGATAGTTCTGGCAAGCATCTTATGGACTCCGGTCAAAGCGGCGGTGCCTCAACTCGCCGTTGGAATAATTCTTGGCAATACGGACGGGGAAACAGCGGGGGCAGTCAGCGTCTGGCAAGAATACCTGATTCAGGGCGGTTATCTTAAGATTAAAAAACCAACCGGAGTTTTTGGTCCCCTAACCGGTCAAGCAACCGAACGCTGGCAAAAGGATCACGGCATTACTTCAACGGCGCCGGCAGTCGGCCCCAAAGTCCGTGTCATTCTCAAAGAACTTTCTGCTCAAGAAAAATTGCCCGTCAAAAATCTTCCACCATCGGCACCGACTCCGGTTTTAGAATCAAGCGAAGAAATAACAATCGTCAGCCAGACTCCAGTAGTCGTGCCAGAAACTTGTATTGAACGCAAAGTTCCGGAAGATTATCCGACGATCAACGCCGCGCTCCACGCCGCCTGCCCGGCAGACCTAATCCTGGTTAATGCCGGCACCTACGAAGAAGGTATTATCAACATCACCCAACCGGTCACTATTCAAGGAGTTCAGGGAAGGGATAAGACGATTATCCGCGCCGCGCGCGGACCGGCTTTATTTATCTCTACGCCAACCTCCGGCGTCGTAATCGACGGCTTAACTCTAATCGGCGCCGCCAGCCAGCCGGCCGCTCTAATCAATATCTCGCCTCGCTTGCTTGCCTCGCCCCTCGGCCTCGTTATTAGAAATTCAACGCTTAAAAGTTCGGAGACAGGTTTAAGCATCAATGCCCCACTTGGAGAAATCACCGTTGAAAGAACGATCGTCGCCAACAATCGCTCCATCGGAATTAGCGACAATTTTGGCGGCACTCTAAATCTAAAAAATAATACGATTGTTAAAAACGATGTCGGTTATTCTTTGGAGCATCAAGCTGGTAAGCATATTTTAACCAACAACATCCTTGCCCAAAATACTACCGATGGCGTCTCGGTCGGCTATTTGGGGCGCGAGATTGATCTAGACATGAACTACAACAACGTGGCCAACAACGACAAAAATAATTACTACACTTATCGTGACGCATCGGTTTTTGTTCCCCGCGGTCTGGGCAATGTTGGTTATAATCCGGGGTTTATTTCCACCGATGATTATCGGTTAACTTCTACCTCTAAATTGATTGACGCCGGAGATCCAAAATCCACCCTAGACGAGGACGGGACTCGGGTCGATATCGGCGCCCTGTCTTTTGATCAGCGCACTTTAAAAAACAGCCAAGCCTTTTTCATGACCGGGGTTAAAAACCTTCTGGCCTCACTCGTTAGTTGGATGTGGTAGTCACCTTAGTCTGATAATGATATGAAAATTTTGATGCTGGGCACGGATAGCCGTGCCTTTGTCGTTGACTCGGAAACCTATCGGCGGTTTACGGAATACGCCGAACTAGGCGAAGAACTGCATTGTTTTATCTATGTTGGCCCAAGAAAAGACCTCAGCCTTACCAGGCCGGCCGCGAATGTTTTTTTATATCCGATTGCTTGCGGCCGCCTAAACTATTTTTTGCGAGCTTATCGCGCAGTGGCAAAAAAACTTTCGCTGGACACCTCTTCAGCTTGGGTCATTACCGCGCAAGATCCATTTGAAACCGGAATCGTGGCCACTATCCTTTCTTGGCGTTTCAAAATCCCTTTTCAACTTCAGATTCATACCGACTTTTTAAGTCCATATTTTGCCCGGGAATCAATTAAAAATCGCCTTCGAGCGATCTACGGCTTGTATCTTGCGCGTCGCGCCAGCGGTCTCCGCGTCGTGAGCTTGCGAATTAAACAATCTTTAATAAACCGAGGAATAATGGCAGAAAAAATCCAAGTTCTGCCAATTATGAGTCGCCCGACCGAATCCAAAACCAAAACCTCGGAAAAGATTATTGCCGAACTTCGCGGCGATCACGATTTGGTTTTTTTAATAGCCTCGCGTCTCACGCGCGAAAAAAATATCAGCCTTGCCATTCGAGCTTTAAGCGCGGCGGTTTTTGAGAAGAATCCGGCGAAACGCAATCCACTTCTTTTGATAGTCGGCTCCGGCCCCGAAGATCAAGAGTTGCGCGCCACCGTAACTCATTACGGAATCGGGAAGCATTGCCGTTTTGTGCCCTGGGCAGATAACTTAAAGCCGTACTATCAGGCTTCCGATGTTTTTTTACTCACCTCCAACTACGAAGGCTACGGCCGGACTATTGTAGAAGCTTTGGAGGCTGGGTTGCCGGTTATCACAACCGATGTTGGTATTGCTCGGGAGATGATCGTCGAAGGTAAAAATGGCCACCTTATTCCAATAGACGATGTCTACGCCCTCGGCGAATCTATAAAAAATGTGCTTAATCGAAAAACTAAGTGGAGCATAAATCACGGTAAAAATTACGAGCCATTTGCCAGCCGCGCCGAATATCTGCTTCAATATAAAAACGCCTTAACCGAAATATGTCATTCAAGAAACTCTCAATCGTAATTCCGGCCTACAACGAATCAGCAACGCTTCGGGAGATTATCGCCAAAGTAAAAGCGGTTAAACTTCCCGGGGGCTTAATAAAAGAAATTATCGTCTCCGACAACGGTTCAAGCGATGCTACCGAAGAAATTCTAAAAACCATTCCCGACATCAAGGTCTTAACTCTTCGCCCCAATCGAGGCAAAGGTGGAGCCGTCAAAGCCGGATTTGCGGCCGCGACCGGCGATTTGGTAATCATTCAAGACGCCGACTTGGAATACGACCCCGAAGATTTTCCGGCTATGATAAGCCCGATTCTTGAGGGCAAAACCGAAATCACGATCGGAGTTCGTATCGAACCGGAGCATGACGCGCGCAAGCACAAATCTCTTTATTGGGCGAGTTGGCTCGGCAACAATCTTATCACCTGGACGACGAATCTTTTATATCTCAACAGCGGCGGCGAATATGAGGGTTGTTACAAAGCTTTCACCAAAAAACTACTCGATCAAATTACTGTTAAGACCAACAACTTTGATTTTGACAACGAGCTTGTTTGCAAAATACTAAAAAAGGGATACAAAACCATAGACGTGCCGATTCGCTATTATCCCCGCAATTACGACGAAGGCAAAAAAATTAATTGGAAACACGGCGTCAAAATTTTGTGGACGATTATCAAATATCGCTTCGTAAAATAAACCCATGAAAGTTCTCATTCTTGGTAGTGGGGGATACCACCCGACCGAAACCCGGCAGACAACCTGTGTCATGATTCCCGAATACGGCATCGTGCTTGACGCGGGCACCGCTTTTTTCCGCGTCAGAGAAAACATCAAAACCGATCATCTTTCGATTCTCCTTTCGCACGCCCATCTTGACCATGTCGCCGGCCTGACCTATCTCCAGGGCGTGCTCGAGGGAAAACTCCCTGAAGAAAATGTTTCGATCTACGGCCTAAGCAAGCACCTCGAAGGGGTTAAAACAAACCTCTTCTCAAAGACACTTTTTTCGGTTTCTCTGAAAGCGCAACTGCAACCGATTGATTCGAACGAAAAAACTTTCACTACGGGCACGGTCAAAGTAAATTTCCGCTTGCAAAAGCATGCTAATGATTCCGTCGGCTATCGCCTGACCTTGCCAGACAAAAAAGTCATAGTCTTTGCGACCGACACAACGGTCGCGAGCGAAGACGGCGAATTTGTTCGCGAAGCCGATCTCTTAATCCATGAGTGCTATGCCACTGACGCGCAAAAAGAGTTTGCGACAAAAACTTTTCACAGCACACCAAAAGAAGTATACGAACTCGTAGAAAAAATGAACGTCAAAAAATGCGTGCTAGTGCACATCAATCCGGAATCCAATCCCAAAGACCCCCTGCAAAGTACCCTTCCGCAAAATATAATCATCGCCCACGATAACTTGGAAATTGAAATATAAGCAAAGGCCCGATTCGAGTTATGAATCGGGCCTTGTGTGTGAACGAAGTGTGAAGTGCTGTATTTTGGCCGTAAATGAGAGACCCAAGCACGCTACGAGTAGCGATCGAAGCAGGCTGGTAGCAAACCAGAAATAGAGATTTCTCTGCAAGAGAGCGGGATGTTGCTTTTCGTGTTCTACGCGCGGGCTAAAAGAGGTGATGAATAGCTTCGCTTTCGGCAGAATTTTCCGCCAAATCATATACACGCTATGCGAATGAGTGGCGCCGGCGACAAGTAATATCGATCCAGTATACTTCTGTGGATTATTGGTGAAAGTTTCTGCCGTTCGATATGCCTCGGTAACGCTATTTTTGATTGGACGGCCTTCGCGAATGCGGTCCGCTCCAATTCCTAAAAAAAATAGAAGTTGGTGTTTGAGTCGCCTTTCAACGATTTCTGATCCAGAAAATAGATGAAACGAACTTGTGAATACAACTGCGGCTTCGGGAAAGACCCTTGCCCAATAGGCAGCTTTTCTAAGACTGAAAACGGTTCCCAGCGCAAGGCGATCGGGAAATGAGCCGTAGCCGATAGGAACAATAATCTCTATTCCATCGCAATTGCGGGGCGGCTTCCGAAGTCGCCTGCGCGAGAGAAAATACTCCAACGAAAAACAGCGCATAAGAAACCTCCTTTGTAACGTGCTAAATACAGAATAATCATTAATTCTATATATGTCAAATAAAAAAGCCTTTTTATTTTAAGCTCTGTTTAGATGCTGTATTAATGACCAACAGTTTGACAAAAAACGCTAGATAAATTAACCTACTGCAAGTGTTCGCACCTTTAAAACTGATAAAACCAACTTTTTAGGAAGGAGAAGTAATGAGCTTAAAAGCGCTTCTCATCGATCTCGGCAACGTGGTTGTCTTTTTCGATCGACGCAAAGTCGCCGAGCATTTCGCGGCCATCACCGGACAAGAAGAGAGCTCGATAAATTACCACCTAAACGAAAGCGCTGATGGCCAAGCAAGGTTGGCGGCTTTTGAAAGGGGTGGAAGCAGAAACGATTTCAAAGTTTTAACCGAGCGAGTGTTGGGAACATCTCTTCCGGGTAGTCTTTTTTGGGCCATGCACGTCGACCTGTTTAGAGCCAACTACCCCGTGATTAACCTTCTGCATCGCGTTAAATCTCTGTATCCAGAAATAAAGCTTGTGGCGGTGACCAACACGGATGAAGTTCGTTTGGAGCGGATGCTCCTACTCGCCGAATTCGCCGGAATACTCTTTGATAATGTTGCCGCAAGTTGTTATGTCTGCAGTAGAAAGCCCCAACAAAAAATTTATCAAGTAGCCATCAGCTTAGCCTGTGTCCAAAAAGAAGAGTGCCTCTTCGTTGACGATATTCTGGAAAATTGCGCCGCCGCCGAAAAAAATGGTATTCCAAGCCAAGTTTTTTCAACCCTAGCAGATCTGGAAAACGCTCTCCGCGAACGGGGACTTTTTCCCGAAGAAAGGCAGAGCTCATGATTCGTTTTGAGAAGGGCAAAGCAGTCAATTCTTCGGATAGGGGTTGGATCGCCGGTCACATGATTCCGAAGACGGGCCTCGCTAGCACCCCCGCTTTCGAGATTAAGGCTTGGAATTATTCCGAAGCAATAAACTACGGCAAAAAGACCTTCGGTGGCACCGAGTTTATTATTATTTATGGCGGCAGACTGCGCCTTATCTTGAGCGTCGGCAAAGAATTCGAATTCTTGGAACTCAATGGTTGGGAACATGAATACATCATCATCGCGCCCAACGTCGTCAAAGAAGTGGTAGTAGTCGAATCTCCCGCCTTTGGTGTTACCGTCCGCTGGCCTTCGGCCCCGGGACTTAACCAAGTTGTTTCTCCACCAGAAAAAGCCTGACATTTTGGGATGCGCCGCGCATCCCTTTTTTATTGGTCAAGAAAACCTTATACTGCGGAGCGAGGTTATATCCAAAACAGTATCCTATGGGAAAAACCAGCCAAAAATCAGTCACTAAACTGATTATTCCGCTCGCGGGCTTCGGCACGCGTTTTTTGCCCAGCTCCAAGAATTATCCCAAAGAGATGATCAATCTCGTGGATCGACCGGTGATTCAATATCTGGTTGAGGAAGCCCACGACTCCGGCATTAAAGAAATCATTTTCGTCTTAAACTATAGCAAAGATATTATTCCCCAATATTTTTCCAAATAGATCGGAAGAGCAC
>CAYIWJ010000008.1:24276-35098 GCA_964367145.1 uncultured Candidatus Saccharibacteria bacterium
CACCAAAAAGAAGCCTACAAGAATTCCGCCGCCGCCAAAGAAAATCTGGCGGAGCTCGATAACCTGCTTTCTAAAATAAAATTCCACAAGATCAAAAAAACCACCACTCTCGGCGACGGTCATTCAATTTCTTTTGCTAAGTCAAAAATCGGTCCCAATGAACCTTTTGCCGTTACTATGGGCGATCTGCTTTCGCCTCCCGGTCAGCCATTTCTTAAACAATTGATTCGGGTCTACCAAAAAACCGGCGAACCGGTCATCTCGGTTGAGCAAAAACCTCGCGCCGAAGTCGGCAAGTTTGGCGTTATCGCTCCTAAAAAGAGCAATGGCCGTTTGCACCTCGTCGGCGATCTCGTGGAAAAACCCAAACCAGAAGAAGCTCCCAGCACCATGGTGCTTACCGGAAAATATATTTTAACTCCCGCGATCTTCCAAGAAATCGCCAAAGTCATGAAGAATCCACCAAGCGGCGAAGTTCGTCTTGCCGACGCCCTGGCCTCTTACGCTAAAAACAACAAACTCTACGCTTATGAATGCGAGGGCAAAATCCAAGACACCGGCAACAAGCTGGATTTTCTGAAGGCCACCGTGGAATTCGCCGCCGCCCACAAAATCTTTGGCTCGGCCTTTAAGAGTTTTCTAAAATCGTTTACGTCAGAAGTCTAAGGCGCTAAAATAATCATCACTATCTCGGCGCGATTTAATCGCGATTCGAGCTTCAACTATTATGCAGGGCAGAATAACCAAAATTCAAAAACTCTCCGGAAAGTTCCACAACATCTTTCGCTTCACTCGGCGCACCGCCAAGGTAAAACTGCACAATGGCAAAGAGTATTCTTTGGTTCGCCACGTGCTGGAAACCGGCCCGGCCGTTAGTGTCTTGCCTTATTTTTACGACGAACAAGCCAAGGAATGGAACGTAGTACTGGTTCGCCAATATCGGCCGGCGGTGGACGCGGTTTGTTTGGAGGCACCAGGCGGCCTGACGCACGAAGGAAGTGATCTCAAACAAGAAATGGCCCGCGAACTGCAAGAAGAGTCCGGCATTAAGATTCCCTCTAAAACGATTAAAGTTATTGGAACCCAACACTTAGCCAACTCCTTTTGCGACCAAGTGGTTCATCTTGGCATCGTTAAGCTTCCGCCAAAAGTAATTGACCAGCTTCGGCGAAAAGAAAAAATTCACAATGGCGTTGTTAGCGAGCGCGAGTTTACCGAAGTCGCTGTCATTCCCCTCAAAAACGCCGTCCGCGATCCATCGCTTATTACCTATACCCTCGCCAAGTATCAAGTACTCGATCTGAAGCATAGACTCAAGGAAGCCTAGGGTGATACTAATCTAAGCTCGTAAATTGGCATTGTCCGTGCCAGTAAGCAATAAAAAACCCCGACTTTAAGTCGGGGTTGTCCGCAAAATACAATCGGGAAGACCTTGTCCCATGCTGTGCTCAAACTGCAAAGCCGGAGCATCAGTCTGATAATCCTGTCCCAGACTCTCTCTAAGTTCTCGCTCGGTCTCTCGGCACAAACGCGCCAAGTCATCGGCCGAAAGCGCGTCGGTATAGGCAAAGAAGTTATCCAGACCCATCCTCGCTCCGCGGTCGCCCTTGTAGTAAATGAAGTCCCTAGAGAAATCAACTCGCTTGGAATACAAGCGATCGCCGAAAACCGTGTAAACCCAGACCCCTTCCGAATGCGGAACGGAGTGATCAAAATATGGCGTGCCCGGGTAGACGGTGATGCGAGTTAAGTCAAAAGATTCCGGCTTCATCGCCAAAATCCACTCTTTGGTTTCGCGAATTGTGTCTTCGCTTTCGCCCGGATGCCCGATGGACATCAAAGCCTTGACTCGCAAACCGTGCCGTCTCGCCGTCTCCACGCACCGCGTGTTGTCTTCTTGAGTCGCGCCCTTTTTGATGTTGCGTAAAATCCGCGGCGAACCCGATTCAAATCCGGTCAGAATCTCACGGAATCCAGCCGCGTACATCGCCTTGGCCTGTTCATCGGTAAAAAGTTCCGCCTTAATAAATCCGCGCAAAGCCCATTCAATGCCAAGCTCCGAACCAAGTTTGGCTATAGCCCGCATGAGGGCCACCATTTGCTGATTTACATTCAACTCGTCATCGTAAAACATGATTCCGCGATAGCCGTAGGTCGTGTAGATGTGCCTCATTTCGGCGATCACGCTCTCGGTGGTTCGCACTCGAACCTTGCGGAGGAATGGCGACTCGCGCCCGCCACAGAAGCCGCATTGAAACGGGCAACCGAGTTGGGCGATCATGCTGGTTGCCGGCACGCCGTTGATTCGGTAGTGATAGCTCTCCATCTTAACCAAGTCGCGCGCCGGAAACGGCAATGCGGTCAATTCTTCGGAGGACAAAAAAAGCGGACTGCGTCGATCGTCGGCGTCAATGAGTTGCGGCGGGTCATCGGTTAGCGCTTCAAATATCGCCTTCTCACCGTCTCCGGCGATTAGGCAATCAAACATCTGCGCCAGTTGAGAAAAATCAGCATCGGCTCGATGCGAATTTTTACGAGCCGCGCTAACCAAAGTAACGTGAGGCCCGCCCAAAATCAGTTTGACCCGCGGCGCTTCGCGGCGAATCGTTTGAGCGATTAACGCCGTCGCTGGCAGTTGGGGACTCGTCGCGGTAACTCCCGCAAAGTCCGGAGAAAAAACAGCGAAATAATTCTGCACCGCTTCAATGTAGTTTGCCACGCCGGACAAATCCAAAACATCAACTTTGATTTCTTTTTCCCGCAAAACGGCAGCCACGCGCAAAACCCCGATATGCGTAAAAAATCTTTCATCGCTCAAAATGAGGGACGGGGGAATGATCAAACCAACACGCATGAGGACTCCTTGCGTTTTTTTAAAGAACCAGCTCCATTAAGCCAAAAAGTCAGCTTTTTAGCAAGGCTTGGTAACTTGATTGAAGAGACGGTGATTCCATGATACGGTGGCAAAAATGCGGCTGACATCTCCAAAAAAATACGTTTTCATTCTCCTCGGCATTTTTTTGCTTGCGCTCGCGGTTCGCCTGATCGGGGTTCAATATGGCTTGCCGCAAGAATATGTCGGCGACGAGTATGTGCAGGTTGCCGTCGGACTCAAGATGCTGGACGCGAAAGCATTGGTCCCGAACTTTCCCACTATTTTTTATCATCAGCCTTTGAGCGCTTATATCTCTACCGCTGGTATCGGCGTTTATCTGGGGTGGCAATTATTAACTGGTCAATTTGCCGACATCTCGGCTTTGCGTGACTACTATTCCGTTCACGCTTCCGAGCTTTTACTGATAGTCCGCTCCCTCGCGGCCCTGCTCGGAGCCTTATCCATTTTTCCAATCTACGCGGCGGCGCGCGAGTTATGGGGACAAAAAACTGGTTATCTCGCCGCGTTATTTTTCGCCTTTGAATCAGTCGCGGTTTACATCGGCCACAGCGGCCGCGTTTGGGGTTATATGGTGTTTTTTATCTCGCTCTCGCTCTGGGCTTCGGTCAAACTATTTAAAAACCCTACCGCCAAAAATTACGCCCGCGCAACTTGGACCACGCTACTTGCCGCGGGCAACGCCTTGCCCGGAATTTTTACGCTCGCGCCAACTTTAATCTCCCAATCTTGGCGAAATAATAAAAATCTCTGGCGATCGGTTTCAATCATTGGCTTGGGAATTGCGCTGATTGTTATTCTAAGTCCCCGTGGTTTGGGGGCGCTTATTTTTAGATTTCAAAGTCTAAGCGGTGGAAGTTTAACCCAGCTTGTTTCTGGCAATCCAATCGCCTACGAAGTCGCTCCGGTTTCGCTAGCTAAACGCTTTGTTGATCCGCTAAAAACGCTCACGATTTATTCTCCCAGCCTCATGTTTTTAGCGCTCCTGGGGACGATCATGCTCTGGCGCCGTGAACGGAAAACAGCCATCATGCTTCTCGCTTTTCCTTTCGCTTATTATCTTTTCATCGGCCCCTTCTTTACTTTTGGTTGGGTAGTTCGAACTCTGATTGTTTTCTCGCCATACCTAAGTCTCTTTGCCGCCTACGCCATATTTTGCGTCATCCAAAGCCAGCTAAACCTCAAAAAACTTTTAGCCGTCTCTCTCTTGGGGCTGGGTCTTATTCCCGGCCTAGTTTTTGCCGTCAAACTGGACGCTAAGCTTTCTCTACCCGACACGCGTACTCAGGCCATTAAATGGATTTACCAAAACCTTCCCGAGCACTCTAAAATTATCTCCTCTTCTCTAACCAACGATGCTATCAATCAAGATCGCGAAGTCTTGCGTTTGATGCAAAAAACCGCTCCGCAAAAACTGAATATTCGCCAACGAACTCTACTAACTTCCGCGGGAAATAAATTTCCCCGGCCGTATTATTTTGCCTGGGACGCGCGCGATCTGGGATTGGAATCCGTCCCAGAAAATTTTTTCCGCGACCAAGATTTTGCCTATTATCTGCGCACCGACTGGGGTGCCGAACCGCCTTATGATTTGGCGCTGGAGAAGATATTTAAAAATAAAGAGCTTGTCGTTGCTTTTGATCCATATCCCAAAAGCAATGAGGGAGAGTTTGGCAGTTTACATAACATGCTAAATCCCTGGCCCAGTCTTTTTACGGCTCATAGTTTTGGCCCACTAGTTGAAATCTACCGAGTTGAATATCGGTAAACTAAGATGACTCACAAAACCAAAGTGGCGGTAATTGTTGGCGCTCGTCCTAATTTCATCAAGGCGGCGCCACTTCTCCGTGCTTTGCGTGCCAGTAAAAAATTTAATCCGATACTAATTCATACCGGGCAACATTACGACGCCGCTATGTCCGGCAACTTTTTTACCGATCTTAAACTTCCGCGACCCGATATTTTTTTGAACGTCGGCTCCGGAACTCACGTCGAGCAAACGGCTAAGGTTATGTTGGCTTTAGAGCCGGAATTGATGCGCCTTCGTCCAAGGCTGGTAATCGTAGTCGGAGACGTGAACTCAACCATCGCCGGCGCGCTAACCGCTAAAAAACTCGGGCTTCAGATCGCTCATGTTGAATCCGGTCTCCGCAGTTTCGACGAGACCATGCCCGAAGAAATTAACCGCATACTGACCGATCATATTTCCGACTATCTTTTTGTCACCGAGCCAAGCGCGATCAAAAACTTATCTCATGAGGGAATCCCTTCCGCTAAGGTGTTTTTTACCGGCAATGTCATGATTGATTCTCTTTATCAAAATCTTCCCAAGATCAACCGTTCCAATATTTTGCAAAAAATAGGCGTGGTCAAACAAAAATATGTCGTGCTGACCTTGCATCGGCCAGTCAACGTAGATAGTCTGACATCTCTAACTAGCCTGCTTAAAGCGGTCACCGGCTCTCTTGGTTCTTTAAAAATTGTTTTTCCGGTGCATCCCCGTACCAGAAAAAATCTAGAGTTGATTTCCGCCAAAAATTCGGTTGATACGAAAAATATCATCTTCATCGAACCTTTGGGTTATTTAGATTTCATCGCCTTGGTCAAAAATTCGTTTCTGGTCATGACCGATTCCGGCGGCATCCAAGAAGAAACATCCGTGCTCAAAATTCCCTGTCTAACCTTGCGGGAAACTACCGAACGTCCCATCACGGTTACACTAGGTACTAACCAAATTATCGGCAGTCAGCCGAGGAATATCGCCGGATTTATTGACCAAATTCGGCGGAGGGGCGTTAAAAAGCACCGCGCTATTCCTCGCTGGGACGGCCACGCGGCCGAACGCATTGTCAAAATTCTCCACTCAAAACTATGAATATTTCGGTAGTCATTCCAACCTACAATGAAGAACTCGCCATCGCCGCTAATGTCAAAAAAGTCATCGGGGCGCTTGAATCTAGCGGCAAGACTTGGGAGTTAATCTTAATCAATGACGGCAGTCAAGATAAAACTTTGACGATTATTGAATCACTGGCAAGCCAAGATCGACGGATTCGCGTCGTTTCCTATCCAAAAAATCGCGGGCGGGGATATGCTTTGCGCCGCGGGTTCGAAGTGGCTCAAGGGGATTACGTTATCGCCACCGAATCAGATCTCAACTGGGGTAGCGAGATTATCGTCGCCTTCATCAAAAAATTGGACGAAGGCGATGCTGATCTTGTAATCGCCTCGCCTCATATGCCCGGAGGTCACATGGAAAATGTTCCGTTTCTCCGCTGGCTTTTGAGTTATCTGGGCAACAAGGTTTTTGCGCTGGCTTTTCCCGGGCATATGACGATGTCTACCGGTATGACCCGCGCCTATCGTCGCGAAGTTTTAGAGGCGATGGATTTGGAATCCGACGACAAGGAGCTCCATATCGAAATTTTGTCCAAAGCTTTTGATTTGGGTTATCGAATTGCGGAAATACCGGCAACGCTTCGCTGGAAGCAGGCCAAGCCCGGAGCTCCGGTCCGAAAATCAAGCTTCAAAATGAAATCCATTGTTAAGCACCTCGTGGTCAGCGTTGACGTTCAGCCCTATCTTTTTTTTGGCGGTTTGGGTTTTTTGTTTATCGCGATTGGCGCGGCGCTGGGAATTTATCTGCTTTGGCTTTCGCTTTCGGGAATTGGCGTCGCGGGGCGGCCAGCTCTCTTTGCCTCGGTACTTTTTATCGTTATCGGGATTCAGGTTTTGATTTTTGGTTTTCTTGCCAGCCAAAACCGCGACTTAAAACGGCAATTCATCCGCACTCAAAAACTCATCAAAGAAACAATTAAACAAAAATAATCCGTGAAAGCCAAAATTATTTACAGCGCCAAATTATTGGTCACCGGCGCCATCATCTTTTATTTTCTAAAAAAAATAGACACGGCTTCCTTATGGACGGCGCTTAAAAACGCTGACCCTTGGCTTTTTGCCGCGGCCGTCGGCTTAAGCGCCCTCTCTTGGATTATGAGCGCCATCCGTTGGCAAGAAGTCTTACGCGTTATGAATGCCAAAGTTTCTTGGCCAATCCTGTTTTCGGCCAACATCACGAGTATTTTCTATAGTATGATTTTACCCGGGGGCAAGGTTTCGGGCGATGCCATTTCGGCCTATCGCATCACTCGCCGTTTTGGCGCCGCCGGCAACAAGACTGCTTATGTTTTTTCGGTCATCATGGACCGAATTTTCGGTGTCCTGACTTTTTTAATTTTTCTTAGTCTGTATTTTATTTTCAACGAACCGACTATCTATGTTTTGGGAGGACAAAAATTTGTCGCTGGTTTAATGGCGATTGTTGGTGCAATAGTTGGCGCGCTAATTGTTTTTACGAATATCTTTGATCGCCTCTTGTTGGTTGCTCAAAAAATAAAGATTAATTGGTTGCAAAAGATTATCATTCCGGCTCTAGAGGCACTGTCTCGCTATCGCGCTCGTCCTTCTATTTTGCTTAAAATTTTAGCCGTCTCTTCGGTTTCTATGATTCTTTCCGCCAGTTCAATTTTTTTTATCAGTCGAGCCGTCGGCTTGCATCAACCATTGCTCACCGTCGTCTTCGCCTATCTGCTCTCCACTATTTTTGTTTTAATCCCACTTACCGTTGCCGGCATCGGACTTCGCGAAGGTTCTATCGTTTTTGTTATGACTCGGGCTGGCGCCAACACCGAACAAGCCGTCGCCTTGGCTTTTCTCGCGATTGGCATGTTTGTTCTATTCGCGATCTGGGGCGGTTTAGGCGAACTTTATCGGGTGTTAAAAAAATCCAAAAAATTTGACCATGGATCAACTACTTAAAAAAATATCCAGAAACGGATTTCGGATCGTGCTCGCGGTAAGCGTCGCCTCTTTTTTAGTGGCTTTTAGCTACGCTTGGCATTTCAAAATTCAGCCAAGTGTCGACGCGCGGGCCTACGATCAAATCTCTTGGCAAATCGCTCAAGGTCGGGGCTATGATCAAGACAGCTCCATCGGCCGCCCCGGCCCCGGGTATGAATATTTTCTGGCGGGTATCTTTAAGCTCTTCGGTCATCACTACCAGATAGTTTGGATTATTCAAGCCTTGCTTCTCTCGTTGAGCTGTCTTTTGGTTTACGATCTCGCGCGCCGCGCCACCGGTAGTCTTTGGCATCCGCTTATCGGAATTATTGCCGCCATTTTTGTTGGCTTTTCGCCGGATCTAATTCTTAGCGCGAGTTTGTTGATGACCGAAATCTTAAGCGTCTTTTTGATGGTCGCCACGCTCTGGGTTCTATTTATCTGTCAGGAGAAAAAAAATCCGGGCTTGCTTGTCGCTTCAGGGCTTATTTTGGGAGCTCTTATCCTAACCCGCGGCAATGCTATTTTTCTCTCCATTCCAATCGGCATTTGGTTGATCGCTACCAAGCGCTATCGTGACTGTCTTATAATTGGCCTCACTGTTTTTTTGGTGCTTACGCCGTGGACGATCAGAAATTATAAAGTTTACGGAATTATCAAACCGGTGAACGGCAGCGCCGGACTGCTTTATGTCGGTAATCGCCCGGGTGCGACGGGTGAGTTGGATTTAAACTACCAGCAACCGTCCGGTTACGATTTTTCCAAAATGAATCAACTCCAGGCCGACACGGCTTTAGGCGAGGCCGGAAGAAAATATATTTTAGACCACCCGTTGGATTTTCTGCGCCTGACCGCGATCAAAGCCACGATCTATGGAAGTTTCGCCCGCCCGTTTGCTTTTTGGCCCCACTTGCAGGGAGTGGCCAAAAAAATTACCATTTTTGCCTCATCGCTTTACGCCGCGCTAACCTTCTTAGGTGGTGTGACCGGTCTTATGGTTTGGTGGCAACGCCTCAAGAGCAAAAAAGAAAGTCCAGAAAAATTTCTGCTATTTCTAAGTCTGGCCATTGCCTTGCCCTTAAGCGTCATCTGGCTTGTGGTAGAAACGCGCTATCGCTTTCCGATTTATCCCTTGCTTGCGATTGGTCTTGGAGTCGGGCTATATTCCTATATAGCGAACGGTCGGGAGCTGGCAAAACGCTGGCGTCCTATTTTATTCACGACCATCATCATGCTTGGAATAACCGCCTTCGACGTCATTAGCAACTTTGCTCGAATCAAAAGTAAATTTTAACCACATGAAAAAGCTTCACTTGGGCTGTGGCCCTAATTATCTTGAAGGCTACGTTAACGTTGACACCGCCCCGGCGGTTAAAAAAGATTTGGTTTGGGATTTGACCAAACTACCCCTGCCATTTGAAGAAAATAGCGTTGACTACATTCTATGCTGGAATGTTATGGAGCATCTGGAAATGAACCCAATTAAATTTATGGAAGAAATGTATCGGATTCTCAAACCGGGCGGCATTTTTCGCTTTCGCGTGCCGCTTGCCGGAACTATCGTTCACTACAAAGACCCGGAGCATAAAAATCATTTTACCCCTTACTTTCTCAAGTTTTTTAACGGCCGCGAAAAAGGGTGGTACACCAAGGCGCGTTTTGGCGGTAAAATTTGGGTCACTCCGCCGATTTTTCACAATCTTCGCCTGCCTAGAATTTTTTACGCCCTCAATAGTTTTGTAAATAACATAGTAACCGGCCTCGAGGGAGAGTTTGTTGCAGTTAAAGCACGCGAATAGAAGCACTCCTCTTGTTGTTCTGATTTTTTTTGGCCTTGGTAAGTTTGTAATTCCATGAAAATTTCAATCATTGGACAAGTGCCGCCACAAAAGGGTGGCATCTCTCACTACAACGCCTTGCTATCAAACGCCCTGCTGAGTCAGGGTGTGAATCTGCAAAACATCTCCTTCCGGCGAATTTTTCCGGCTTGGTTGCATCCGATTAAAAATCGAACCGACGAGCAGGGCATGAATCTCTTTCATGGAACAGCGCAGTCTTTATTTGATATACCCAACCCGCTAAGTTGGTCGCGCGTTATTCGCGCCATTACCAAGCACCAGCCGCAACTTATTTTGTTTCACTGGTATACTCCGCTTTTGGCCATTCCTCTCTGGTGGGTTGTGCGAGGCCTTCGTCGCCAAAATCCCGCGGCAAAAATTTTAGCTATTTGTCACAACGTCATTCCTCACGAAAAAACTCCGCTCGACAAGCCGCTCACGCGTTTGGTTATGGGTTATGTTGACGCGATTGTCGTTCACTCCAAAAAAGACGCCACTATTGCCGCCGCCTGGTTTCCACAAAAAAAAATCCTCCAGTTGTTTCACCCTGTTTATGATTTTTTTGCGCCCAACACAACCCGGGAACAAAGTCGCATTCATTGCGGCTTCACCAAAAAAACTCTCTTATTTTTTGGCGGCGTCCGCGCCTATAAAGGCCTGGAATATCTGCTTCAGGCCTTAGCGCAAATTCCGGAAAAGCTTGATCTTGAGCTTATAATCGCCGGAGAATTTTTCGGCAACAAAGAAAAATATCTGCGACAAATCAGTGATCTTGGTCTTGAAAACAAAATTCGGATTTTAGACCGTTATATTCCGAACGAGGAAGTTGGCCTGCTCTTTATGGGCGCAGACTTGATAGTCGCGCCCTATGTCTCTGGTACCCAGTCGGGAGCCCTCAATATCGCCATCGCCTGTCGCAAGCCGATTGTGGCGACCGATGTCGGTGGTTTTAGCGAGATAGTTATTCCGGGCAAAACCGGATTCTTGGTTCCGCCGCGAAACTCAACCGAGCTCGCCAAAGCCATTGTGGAGTTTTTTAAAAATCCACCACCAAATTTTGTTGAGAATATGGCGGCCGTGGCCCAAGCGCATTCCTGGGAAAAACTAGCCGAAAAAATAATTCAAGCAACATAAAAAATAAAATGGATGTATCAACAAAAAACCGGAGCGGCAAAAAAATAGGTGAGTCGTCTAAGAAAAAAATAGCGTTGATTACCGGCATCACAGATCGGAAGAGCGTCGTGTAGGGAAA
>CAYIWJ010000009.1:0-11699 GCA_964367145.1 uncultured Candidatus Saccharibacteria bacterium
TAAATCCAAAATGCCCAAGTTTGGCGTGCGGTTAACATAACGCTTGGCGATGGAGACCACGAGGCGGAGATTGGCTTTAACAAAACGCTGACGAGCTTCTTCATCGCCCTTCTCCACTCGCTTGGCGAGTTCCTTTTCTTCAATAGTGGTAAGCAGGGGAGTTTTGCCGATTTCTTTGAGATACATCTGAACACCGTCCGGCAGTTCTTCGCCAAAACTGAACTTGCCGACATCGCGGAGTTCTTTTTCGCTGATTTCTTCCTTGCCGCCGACGTCAATTAGCTGGCTAGTCTCTACAACGCGGACGCTCGCTGTTTCCAGACGTTCATAGATTTCTTCCAAAAAGCTCAAATCATCTTCCACGTGGGGAAAGAAATGAAGAACTTCGGTGTCGGTTACAAAACCCCTGGCACGGCCGCGATCAATCAATTCACCGAGCGAGGCTAGATTTATTTCGCGCAACCGCTCCTTTTTGGTGGGACGCTTCTTTGGATTTTTGGCCGACGGTCGAACTTTTTTTCCTTTAGTCGAAAGGTTTTTCTTAGCTTTCTTGGCTGGTATTTTTTTGGTTGGCATAGATTGTAAAATGGCTTAGATTTTTGACTACCGGCCCTTAGTACTAGACATTGTGCATTTCCTTAACTGCTTCGTCAAATTCCTTGAGGAGGTCTGCTAGTTTTTCCTTGTCGCCGGTTCGTTCGGCTTGCCGGATCATGTCTTCCAGACTAGCTTTTTTGCGGCGAAGATATTCGCGCTTTATTTCTTTAATCAACTCGATTAACTCGGCTTTTCTTTGCGCTTCGGTTTGACTTTCCAGATCGATTTTTAAGAGCAGTAGCTCGCGCTGTCGTTTAAGCTCTTCGGACAATGTTTCCGGTGGCGACAAAATAGCCCGCTGGTCTTCGGTGAGAAGGTGCTGTTCTTTGACCAGCATTTCTTGAAAACTTGGATTGCTTAGCGCCAAAAGAATCACTCGCTCGGTCATGGCCTCCATTCTGGAGGTGATGTTTTTTTCTTTCTTAACTTCCGGTGAGCTTGGTGAGTTTATGAAAGTCGGTACACTGGGGCGAGATGGCAACTGCTTCATTTCTTCTTCAAGAACACGCTCCGATAGTCCGGTGAGGCGCGAGAGTTCGCGGAGCCAGCCGGCAATTTCGACGCGACTTTTGACAGCGGCCAACTTAGCCAAGATTGCCCGCAAACCGCGCTTGATCGCAACGTGATCCTTGCTTTCCATCGGATAATATTTTCGTATGTAGTATTCCATCGCCGGAATAGCTTCAGCGATGAGTTTGGCGAATTTTCCGGGTTCGGCTTGAACAATATCGGCTGGATCTTTGGCGCCTTGGTGGCCGGTTAAAACTACTCGCACGTTCATATCCAGCGACGAGAGCAAATCAATAACTTTTTCCGAAGCCGCCTCGCCGGCAGAATCCGCGTCAAAGCCCAAAATTACCGTGTCGGTAAGACGCTCTAGGGTTTTGGCGTGCTCGGTGGTGAAGGCGGTTCCCGAGGTAGCAACAACGTTTTTGACTCCATCTTGCCACGTCATTAAAAAATCCATCTGACCCTCAACGAGAACGGCATTCCCCGCTTCGCGGATGGCGTTTTTGGTTTCGGAAAAGCCATACAAAGTCTTGGATTTACTAAAGACCGGAGTTTCGGGTGAGTTCACGTACTTTCCGGTATTTGAGGCGTCGGCATCCGGCATTAGGCGCCCCGTGAAGGCTACGTGTTTGCCGAAATTATTTTTAATGGGAAACATAATCCGACCGCGAAAACGATCCCAATAAGTACCGCGCTCGGTTTTGAAGATAAGACCGGCTCGTTCAATATCGGCAATCGCGTAGCCTTTCTTGCCCAAAAATTGAGTGAGGCTATCGGACTGCGGCGGGGCTAAACCGATTTCGAAAGTTTTGATGGTGACCGCTTGTAAGCCGCGCTCGGCTAGATATTGCCGCGCCGCATCGGAGTGGGGGTTGCGATCGTTTAGATAGCGGACAAAAAAATCCGCGGCGGCTTGATTGATGTCGTAGAGAACGGTCAATTTTCTTTCTCCGCCATCACCACCGCGCTCCAGAGTTACACCGGCTTTTTCCGCGAGCGCCTTGAGGGCTTCAAAAAATTCGGCGTTTTCGTATTTCATAAAAAAGCTGAAAACATCGCCGCCGATGTTGCAGCCAAAACAGTGCCACGTTCCCCGATCTGGTGAGACGATGAAGGAGGGGGTTTTTTCGTGATGAAACGGACAGTTGGCCTTAAAATTCTTTCCGGCGGGGATAAGTTTAAGATAACCGCGGATAAATTCGGCGATCGGCAATTTGTCTTTGATTTGTTGGATATTGTCTATGGGCATAAACTTTACTTACCTACTATATACCTTATCACCTCATGCGAGCGACTTGCGGTTTTGGCCTCTATAATCTATACTGGTTCCCTATGAAACAGTGTGAACATTGCGGCAAGGGATCGCTGATGGCCGGCACGCGCAAGTTGCTTCGCGGTCATTATAATCCCACCAACTGGAGCCGCAAATATCCAAATCTGCAAAAAACCAAACTTCCAAACGGAGGGCATGCCTTGCTGTGTATTAAGTGTCTGCGAATAGCGACAAAGGGAAAGATAGTGAAATCGGCAATCGCTTAGCGTGCTTTGGGGAAACGGGCTGTAGTATAGTGGTAGTACGCAAGGCTGGGGGTCTTGTAGTCTGGGTGCGATTCCCAGCAGCCCGACCATTTGCAAGATGTAGAATATACGAAGTAAGAGATATGAATTAGTATCTCTTTATGAATAAGCGGTGGATCTTGATAGGAATTACTGTTGTTGGCGCCATGCTTCGGCTGGCGTTTTTGTCTCAAGGCGACACGGTCAACGACGAGGCGGCAATTGCTTTTCGGGCGATTGGAATGATTGACTATCTGAAATCGGACGAGCAGACCACACCTTTGGAGTGGGTGGATCCGGCTCCATTTGAATCTTGCGCCACGGATAAGCCGGAGCAGATTTGCCAGACGGCGGCCTTTGGGCGACACGAGGCGGTTGCAGATGCCTGGTGGCTAAGGCTTTCATTTCACGACCATCCCCCGCTGGTCTTTTGGATGCAACATTTTTTTATGCGAGTGTTTGGCATTGCGGCGTGGGTCTTTCGCTTGCCGTCGGCAATTTTTGGTATTGGGTCGGTGCTGATACTTTACGGCATCGGAAAAACGCTTTTTGGAACTCGCGCTGGATTAGTCGCGGCGGCAATACTGGGAGCTACGCTGAATCACGTTTACATCTCGCGAGTCGGTCTCCAAGAGTCTTATGTAATCTTTTTTGTTTTGCTGACGCTTTATTGGTTTTTGAAAGGTCGGGAAAAAGATTTTTATTTTCTACTTTCCGGCGCGGCGCTAGGGCTAGGGTTGCTTACAAAATACACAAGTTTTATAGCAGTCCCGATTATTTTAATTTACATATCTTTTTTTGAACGAAGAATTTTTCGCAATTGGAAGCTGTGGCTTGGTTGCGGTATCGCGCTTCTGCTGTTTAGTCCGGTGATTATTTATAACTTCGGCTTGTACCGCGCGGTCGGGCATTTTGATTTTCAATTCTCCTATATTTTTGGTCAAAATCCGGAAGTTTGGCAAAGTTATCCGGGAAAAGACATCGGGACGTTTGGCCAGCGACTAAGTGATTTTCTGCCGCGTTTGCTGGCCAGCAACTCCTGGCTCTTGTTCGCTTTTTTTGGCGTGGCATTGACGGCTTTTATGAGTCGCTTGTTGAGGGCACCGAGAGAGGCTTTGCATCGCTATGGATTTTTAATTATCAGTTTTCTTGGCGTTGTCGGATTACTGTTTTTAATCGGGCCATCTTTTAGATTTTTGACGATGCTGACGCCTTTTTTGGCTCTTGGCGTTGGAGCGCTGGCTGATTATTTTGTTGGACGATATAAGAAAATTGCCGTGGTCGGATTGACTGTCGGTTTGCTATTTGAAATTTTTTATTCGGTCAACAACCAATTACTGCCGAGGGCTATGGGTTCGGAAATTTTCTTGGCCTCGCCGGTGCAAGCGGAAAACTACAAGTGGGGCTATGCCGAACTTGATGATTTTTTTTCGGCCGAGTTTAAGGAGAAGGTTCCGGCGTGGAGCTTTACCAAGAATTACGGGTTTTTGCGAAAATTGCAGATTGAGTCACTCGACGCGGCGCGTAAAAGCGGCGCCAGCCCTTACGCAACTCTTGTAATTTACGATGAGTCTCTTTTTAGCTTAACTCGGCTTTGGGTTTTGGATCGCCACTTCTTTTATGAGGGTTGGCCGATTATTTCGGCAACGGATTATTTTGATCTCTTAGAAAAACAAGGCCAGAATTATTTCCATTCGCTCGGCTTTAAGAAGTTATACGCTATTTTTCCCACGGCCGAGGTTTTGCGAAATGCAAAAGTTGAGTATCCGGAGGCCGCGGCTTTGTTGAGGCAAAACTTAATTGATCGGCGGGCGGAAATTCGAAAGATTATCGCGCCTTCGGGAAAAGAGGCCTTCTATATCTATTCGGCAGGACTTTAATTTTTTCTACTTTAGGGACTTGATAAACTCCTCGGCTTTGGGTCCGTAGTTTACTGGATCAAGCTCGGCGGCTTTCCTTGCCTCGGCAATGGCTTTTTGTTTTTCGCCACGCTGAAGATAAAAAGCGGCGATGTTGGCGTGAAATTCTGGATTATTCGGTTCAACTTCCAGCGCTTTTTTATACATCACAAAAGCACGATCGGTTTTTCCGGTGCGCAGATAAATAGTGCCCAGACGAATGTAGGGGTTGCCGTTCTCTGGGGTGATTTTATTAAGATTGGCTAGGGCTTCATCTACTACATCGTCTCGCCCAATGTTGGCGGCGATAATCGCCAGATTAAGATGAGCGTCGGTGTATTGCGGTTCAAGGTCAACCGCGGTTTTGAGGTCTTTGATGGCGGCGTCAAAATTTCCGACAAGCAGATAATTTTCCGCCGAGGCAAAATAGGCCTGTTGCCGATTGGGACCTTGGCGCAAGGCTTCGTTGGCGTGCGACCGAGCCTGACTTACAAAGTTGGGATTTAAATTCGCCGCGCGATTATAGAGCGTGATGAGCGCCATGCGCATGCGGATGTCGAGCGGGAAGCGCTCCAGATGTTTCTCCATGGCTTCCGCGGCGGTATTAACATAACTAACCTTGGCCGCCGCCGGAATTTTGTCGGTCGGAATCAGATCTATGCCCAGACGCCCAAATTGCTCCAAGACTTCGGCATTGCCAAAAGTATCGTACGCCAAAACGTTTTTGAATTTTTCCGCGACCGCGTCCGGCGAGTTGGTCCCCAGAGTCGCCAAAATGCCGATTAAAGCCCGCGACTCAATAATGGGTTTAATACTTCCGGCGTAGGCGACGTAAGACATAATCAAAAGAGCGCCACCGGTAATCATTAAGGTATTTTTCGGGGTGAAGGCTTTTTCCGCGGGGCCGGTGTTCTCTTCGCTGGTCAGATTTCCCACGGCATTGACATAGGCTAAAATTCCGAAAAAAGTGATGTAGGTCGCCAAGTTATCAAAAACAAAAAGATTTTGAAAGAAGTAGGCGATGAGTCCGACGGCTAAAACGGCGCTTTCTTTGGCGTCTATTTTTTTGGCGCGCACCAGCTTCCAAAGTCCATAGATGGCTGTACCGAAAAGACTTAGATAGGAAAGAAGCCCCAAAATGCCGCCGCTGACCAGCCAATCAAGAGCGATGTTATGCGAACGATCGAACCACGGCTCTTGGTCAAAAAGTTTAGGGTTGTAATATTTAGCAAAGACACCGGTGTAGCTTTCTTGTCCCCAACCCAAGATGGGCCGTTCTTTGAAGCCTTGCCAGCTGATGTTCCAAACCATAAAGCGCGAACGGGTAGTTTTCTCACTTAGAGAGATATTGGTTACGCGCGAGAGAACATAATTATTTTTAACGAATGAAGACCCGCGGAAAGCCCAAAGACCACTAACGGTAACGGCGGTTATAGCGATCACGCCGATGGCTATCTTGCGCCACTTTTTCTCCGGCTTGTTTTCACCACGACTGATAAACAAGTAGGCGATCGGCATCAACACGGCGCTAAGGGCGACGGCGAGCAGAGCGCCGCGAGTAGCAGTTAAAAAAATTAACACGCCGAAAAACAAGGCGGCAAGACCAGATGACCAGCGACCAATTTTGGAAGCAGATTTAACAAAAAAACCAAGGCTAACGAAAGCGAGCATTAAGAGGTAGGCGGCGAGATAAGTTGGATTGCCGATAGTGCCGTCAATCCGCTGACCGCCTTGGAGGGCGGGACGCACGCCGAGCATTTTTACCAGTCCTTTAAAAACACCCTCGGCCTGCAAGGTACTGCGATTGATAGTCATTTGCAGAAGGCCGTAGATGCCCACAATGATTCCAATGGCGATATAAAAACCGAAAACTTTTTTCCAGTCGCGGCGCGTCTTCATGACGGTCGTGAGCATTATAAAATATGCCGCCAGATGCAGGATTAACATGTAGCCCTCCATGCGTTCGTAGCGCGACCAGAAGCTCAAATAAGGATTAACGCCAAACAAGTCGGCCAGACCGATGATGGCTGTAAACGCCAGTACGGCATACATTACGATCCCCTTCTTGGGCCGATATTCTTTGCGCAAAGCAATGAGACCAAGCCAGAGCACGAGCGCGACTTCAACCATCAACCGAAAACCAAAATTTCTTCCCGTGATGTAGGGAAAAAACATGGAGTTGGAGATAAAGAGCGTGAGCACTGGAATGACGATCAAAATGGCTTTTATCGTCTTGGTATAAATCGCGGTCAGGGTTTTAATATTCATACAATTATTTTGGATTGTGGGCGGTTCAGATTTTGATGTTATATGAGGTAGGGTTCTTTGTAAATGAGGCGTAAAATTAGTCTTTGCGCTCGGCAAGCACATAAAGCCCCAGGCGATAGCCTCGAAGGATCGCGTACACCCAAAGCAACAAAGCAGGTAGGCTGAACAAAATATAGTCCTTAAGTCGCGCCACGATAGGAATTATTTTAAGTAAAGCTTTTTGGGTTGGAGTTTTTTTGATTATGGTTGAATTAGATGTCAATTTTTGAGTGAGGTTAAAGCTAGCCACACCCATCGTTAGAAAATGGAATTTAGTGATGATATAGCCCAAGGAAATGGGTAGCGACCGAAGACGAAGCACGGAAAAACCGGCCCGATTTAGGACTGCTTTAATCGCGCTTTCGTTCCAGCGAGTTAAATGACGCGGGGGCAGATCGTGCGGCTTAAGATAAGCGGGACAAAAACGATGTGGAATGCTTAGCGCAACAACGCCTTTCGCTTTCAACAGGTCATGAGCTAAGCGCAAAGCTTCTTCTGGATTTTCCAAATGCTCCAGAACTTCGAACATGGTTACAACCCCAAAAAATCCGCTACCGAATTTTTCTCTCGCCTCCGCGATAGAAAGCCCATAGACATTGGTTAAACCAAACTGGCTTTGAGCGGCTAGAATGGCGGCGCGGTCAAAATCAATTCCATAACAGTCGTAACCAGCCGTCTTGGCGGCGCGCAAAAAATTGCCGGTCCCCATTCCGATATCCAGAATTTTTTCTCCGGAGAGTGGGTGATCCAATAAAAACTCGCGATGGTTGCGTTCTTGTCGCTCCCGTGGATTTTGATTTCGCGAGGCGTAGCGGTCGTCCTTTTCGTACCATTCACTGCCCGGGTTTTTTAGCGGATCCCAAAATTGGCCGCCGCAAAAAAGACACTCCCAGAGAGTGTAGCTTTGGTAGATTTCTTTTTTGGTTAGTGCGGATTCTCTTTGACAGATGCCACAGACGGCGGTTTTGGTTTCTTTCATGATTTTTTTGCTTCAGTGTCTTTAATTCGTTTAAAAAGCAAGACGGCGACAATGACGGCGATAAACTGGAAGATGATGCGCGCGCTGACCGCGCCCCAAAGGCCGTAGGTTGAGACGAGTGCCACGACGAGAACCAACTGGCTTAAACGAATTGAGAGGTTGTAGATGTAGATTTCTTTTTTGCGCGCATGAGCCTGAAAGACCGTGTAGAGCAAACTAAACGGCAAAGCCAGTAAGATTAGCGTAAGCCATTGCGAGTAGATTACCGAGTCTTTGTATTGCGCAAAAAAAGTAGAGAAAATCTTGGGAGCTAACAGCGCATAAAGCGCGGCACCCGAGATTACAACCACAAATGCTTTCCCGATTTGACGCGGAAGGGTGCGCTTGGTTTCTTCGATGGAGCGGGCCGAAAATTTGGGAAGAGCCAGATCTGGAATAACCGAAAAGGCCTGTTGGATTTTTTTGATCGGAGCCATGGCGATTGAATAGATGGCGAGCGGGACAGCGCCTAAATAATGAAAGATGAGTACATTATCTAGATAGTTAACCAGAACTCCGAGGAGTTGAATGACGCTTAAGTGCTTGCCATAAGCAAGCGTACTCTCGTTGCCTTTGATGTCGCTGGTTGGAAATTTTCTAAGCGTGAGACGGTAGAAAATAAGACGCATTACGATGTAGGGCAAGAAAAAGGCAAGGAGGAGGTAAATGACGCTACTTGTTTGATAGAGAGTGATAATTAAAACCACAGTCGAGACTAGGCGAGTGATGATTGAATACCTTGATTGGATATTGAATAACTTTTTACCGCGCAAAAATCCTTCGTAGAGATTCAAGGAATCCATGAAGGGCAAGATAATTCCCATGATGGCGAAGGCAATCCCCAGTTCCAGATGTTGATGCGCAAATTGATAGACGCCTAATCCGATCCCTACGAGACCGCCAACAAGTCCCCAACGGATGCGAGTCGCGAGCGCTTTTTTGAAAATCCCATCTTCGCCTTTTGCGACTGCGGTTGAGAGCGCTAAATTCATATTTGGCAAAGTAGCGATACTTAAAATTCCAAAGACGGAGAGTATGTAGCGATAACTGCCGTAGGTTTCTTTGGGGATGGTGTTGGCGAAGACGACAGTGAGAATGGTGCTTGCCACGACCGAAACGACGTTATCGAGTCCCAGCCAAAAACCGCCGCGCATGATGTAACCCATATCGACGCCAAAAAGACGGCTTAAACGCGTAATCATTCGATTCATAAGAGCTTCTTAATTTCCGCGATAACCCGATTACCCGCCTCGCCGTCGGTTACGCCGTACTGCTCCTTGATAGTAGCTCTGCGTTTTTCTTCGTCGAGCTTTGGATTTTTGAGATAGTCATAGACTTTAGCTACGAGTTCTTCGGGACTATTTACGAGCGGAATGCCACCAATGCGTTCAAAGCGCTTAAATAATTCAAGATCATAGAACACTCGATAGGAATCGGTGATGGGTTTTACGGTGTAACCATCAAAAGCAACCCAAATTGATGGGCGATTGAATAAAATGGCTTCGCAACAAAACGTGGAGCCGATACTTATCACAACATCGCTGTGATACAAGAGATTCGCAATGTGATCGCGGCTCATGGCTTCTTCGGCGCGTTCATAGTGAATACCCTTGATCATCTCGGGATATTCCATGGGGTTGTCCCCTGGAGCGAAGCGGACGTAGAGTTGAGATGGATAGGCGCTATGCTCGACTGCTTTTTTTAAGATATCAATAATCTCACCGTTTGGGGGATACATTTTTTTAATCTTACTGCCGTAGATGACAATTTTTTTCGCGGGATCTAGTCCGAGTCGTTTACAAAAAGCTTCGCGGGATTCGGGGATAAATTCTTTGAAATAAAAATCGTAGCGCACGGGTCCGGTAATCGCCATGTTTTTTTCCGGAACGCACTGGATGGTACTCGCGTCTTTTCTTTGAATATTGCTGAAGAGCGTCCAGAGACTTACTGGGCGGGGGTAGCTAAAATATCTAAATTCAAAGACATCAATGTTGCTGTCGGTGACGATGGTTTTCGCGCCCCACCTGCGAGCGGTATTAATGAAAGCGATGTCCTGACCTTCGGCGCCGGCACTGGCCATCACTACAAGTTGCGGACGATAACGCTTGAAGAGACGCTTAGCGGCGGTATTCTGGCCAAAGATGTGTTCGATTGCACCCCAGACTTTGGGCGAGGTTCTAAGCACGCTTGGCAAGATCGCAAAAAATATTTTACGAATCATTTTTTTAAACTCGGTGAAAGCTGTTTTTTGGGGAACATAGCGCTTAGTTCCAAGTTCATGAATTGCTCGCGAAGCCTTGAGGCGGGGGTGGTCAATATAAAGCGCTTTATCACGCCAATTGGAGAGGTGTTTTTCTCGTTCAGAGATTACGGCAAGCGGTTCGAAGTAGACGTTTTTTCCGGCAAATTCTTTTTGAAACTCCGCATTTTCACCGAAAGGAGAAATGATGACGAGCGAATGTCCTTCGGCTTTCAATTCTTTAAAAATACTAGTGCGCAAGATAAAGTTGATTCGCTCGCGGGTGGCGATAACAAAAAATATTGTTTTTTGAATGTGATTATCCATGGTTGTTATTTTTTATCGATAAACATTCGGTGCCAGAGTTCAATACTCGCCCATTGCCAGAGGTGAAAGGCATTTTTGGGACTCTCCTCTTTACAATAAACGGTGAAAGCTTTTAAAACCTCTTTTTGATCAAAGTATGGGCGAGCGGCGAAAGACTTTGAAGCAAAGATTTTATAGAGCCAATCTTTTAATTCGTGCTGAAACCAAGAGCGCATCGGATTCGGGAGGGATCGCTTTGGCGTTTCGGCGAGGTTCAGCGGAATAATTTTTTTGGCGGCTTCGCGCATGGCATAGCGCAGATGACCATTGTGGATTTTGGCTTCAACTGGAAGAGCGAAAGCGAATTCAACGAGATGATAATCAAGAAGCGGAACCCGAAGTTCTTTGCCGTAAGCCATAGATTCACGATCGACGCTGCGCAAGGCGCGTGGGAGTTTGGTAAACATGAGTTCGCGGTACTGCATGTTGTCTAGATAGGAGTCAAAAGGCTGTGGGAAAGTTGGTTGAGGAAAATCTTTGTTCAAAAAATTTTTATTGAGGGCTTTTTCGTGAGCAAAGCGACTGCCGTCGGCGGAAACGCCGCCACGGAAAGCGGCTTCAATCGTGTTGGCAAAAAATGGAAGCATGGCCTCCGGCTTCATGCCGCGAATGGAGACGATCTTCTGATATTCTTCCAGCATTTCTTTGGCGCCCCGAGTCTTGATAACATCAAGTAAAAAACTGCCGATGAAATAATCATAGCCGGCCATCATCTCGTCCCCGCCGTGACCTTCAAGGGTTACCGTTGTTTTAGTTTTGCTTAGATCTTGATAGAGCTTGTGCCAAGCAAAGGTTGGCAGTCCGGGATAGGGCTGTTCCTCGTGCCACATGATTTTGTCAGCAAGCGCGGGGATGTCGCGAGGTTTCAATTCGGAGATGATTGGCGCGGCCCAACCGAGGCGTGCGGCAAGTTCTTTAACCGCCGGAATTTCGGACTCATATTCTTTGCCTTCGTAGGTAAAATGAAAGAGATCAAAATTCTTCTGGCCTTTGGCGAGATCGTGCACGACAGCTGTCAGCATTGAAGAATCCAAACCGCCCGAAACACTCAAGCCAACCGGCACATCGCTCCGCAGTTGAATTTTTACCGACTCTTTGAGCAGTTTTAAAAACTCTACCGGGGCGTCCTCAAGTTTTACTGGTTTAATGGATTTGATTCGCTCGGCTAGGTTCCAATATTGTCTGATGGATATTTTTCCGTTTTTTA
>CAYIWJ010000009.1:11799-30498 GCA_964367145.1 uncultured Candidatus Saccharibacteria bacterium
TTGATTCGCTCGGCTAGGTTCCAATATTGTCTGATGGATATTTTTCCGTTTTTTACAGTAAGCGCGTGCCCGGGCATGAGTTGATTGATTCCGTCAAAAAAAGTTTCGGGGCTGTGGTCGTAAAATCCATAGACGAGATAGTCGTGAATAATCTGATCGTTTGCGCGCGCCGGAACGCCGCCTTTTAAGAGGGCTTTGATTTCGGAGGCAAAATAAAGGGCGTCTTTATGAACCGCATAATAGAAGGGCTTGACGCCCAAGTGATCTCGGGCGGCAAAAAGCGTTTGTTGCTTGGCGTCCCAAATGGCAAAGGCAAAAATGCCGTTCAATTTTTGAAGACATCCTTCGCCCCACTTTTCGTAGGCGCGCAAAAGAACTTCGGTATCGGAATCGCTTTTATATTCGCCGCCAAGTTCACGTTTAAGTTCAAGATAATTATAAATCTCGCCGTTGAAAGTAATAACAAGATTTTTATCGCGGTTCCACATTGGCTGGTTTCCGCGCTCGCTTAAATCAATAATTGAAAGACGGCGATGACCAAGTCCAGCGTTTTTTTCCACCCAGACGCCCTCGCCGTTCGGACCGCGATGCGCAAGCGCCGCCGTCATTTTTTTGATGACTGATTCTTTAACGGGGGCTTTTTTTAGATTAACAATGCCGGTAATCCCGCACATGGATTTATTTTTTATAGAGAACTTTTTGACCGCCAGCCTCGGCGCTCTTGATAAGGGTCTCGATTATTTTTAACGCGCTCAACGCATCCTCGCCAGTCGCATAGGGCTTGACTTCGCCCTCTAAACATCTAACTACGTGAGCGGCCAATGATTCAAAGAAACTTTTTTTGCTTGGCCCAATTCTCTGGGGGTCAAGCTCCAATTCCGGTGAGTCGCTAAAAACTCCACCCGCAACTCGCGCCAAGCGGATGTCGTGCCCGAGAGCGTTTATGATATAGGCTCCGCGCGTGCCATAGATTTCCTGCGTAAAAGAATAATAGTGGTTTTTTTCCAAAGCCTGCAAAATGGCGCGCGCGCCCGAGGAAAACTCTAGCACGGCGTCAAGATTTATATCTTCACGATGTGTCGCTGAAAGACCTTTTTTAGGCCAGGCGGTGACCCAAATCGGATCGCCAAGCCACCAGCGAAGCAAATCAATAATGTGCGTCCCGTTGTTGCGGATGCCATTAACATAATTGCAACGCACCGATTGAATAGTGGCGATCTTTGATTTTATGGTTGAGGCGATGACTCGAAAATTCGGGTCAAAACGCCGAGTGTGATTAACAATTAAAGTAACGCTTTTTCTTTTGGCCAGAGCCACCATTTTTTCCGCATCAACCACCGTGGTCGCAAGCGGTTTCTCGCAAATAATTAAGCGAACCCCAGCCTTAACGCTGGTTTCAAAAAGCGCACGATGGGTTTCGTCGGGAGAGGCAATCGCGACCGCTTCGGGGCGATGTTCTTGGAAAAGTTTGTCAGCGCTTTCATAGATCGCCACCCCCGGAAAATATTTTTTGATAACACCGCGATTGTTGGCTTGCGGTTCGACAACGCCGATAACGCGAAGCTTTGGCTCCGCGAGATAAGCCGCAAGATGAGTGCGGATCTCTTGAATCCTATTATCGGCATTGGCTAGGGCTCCAATTTTTCCTCCGCCGATCACGGCGATCGTGTGCTGGTTGCGCATAAAAATCCTTTGTTTGCAACCATTTTTCATCACCCGAAGTTACTTTTTTCGTGGATCAACTTCTTGGCTTTTGGGCTTCAATGACTGATTTTAGTTGGGGATATTTGGCGAATTCAGCTGCGTCTTTTTTGTAATACTTCTTATAATATTCCTCGCGTAAAATGGCCAACCGTACCGTGTCGTAGTAGCGACTGTTCCGATAGTTATCGTCGCGAAGAATGCCTTCTTCTGTATAACCGGCTTTTAGGTAGGCGCCGCGCGCTCGCGGGTTGTCGGAGGTAAAGCCAAGCCAAATGCGATGGAGGTTTAAACGATCAAAGCCGTAAAAAGTTAGGAGCTTGGTTACTTCGGTGCCGACTCCCTTACTCCAAGAACTTTTATCGCCAATCAAAACACGAAATTCGGCGCGACAAACACGGGAATGAATATCATAGAGTCCAGCAAAACCGATCGGGTCGCCTTTTTTAGAACAGACCATGAAGACTGTATTTTTTTCGCTCTGAACGATGGCATGAATTGTGGCGGCAATTTGCTCCCGATTTTGCGGAGTCTGTCCGGTGAACATAAAATAGGTGACCTCCGGATCATTCATCCACTCGGCAAGCAGGATTATATCCGCTTCTTCCACGGGGCGGAGAAAGATATTTTTTGCCTCCAGAAATGGAACTGGTTTTGGTTTGATCATACCGATATTTTTCTTAGACCATTACTTTTTGCCCATCTAATTCGCCGCTACGTTTAAGCGCGGCCAAAATCTCTAAAGTCTTTAAGGCGTCTTCACCGGTGCTTCTAACTTCAGTTTTTCCATCCAGAACTTCAACTGCGTGGTTTGCCAAGCCTTTAAAAAAAACCTGATCGCGGGCGTGAAAGCGCTGTTGCTTGGTTAAATGAAGTTCGTTAAAACCGGCATAATCGCGAGATTCGGAGGCCGGAGTATATTCCACCACCCGACCCAAGTCGCGCACGAAGACCTCGCCTTTAGTGCCCAAAATGCGTAGCTCTAAAGTGCTGTAGTCTTTGACGTTAATGGATTGAATCACAACGCGACCGCCTTTTTTCAAACTCATAACACCATCAACGCACCAATCGCCGGGAACCGCGGTGTGAGCTTTCCGATTTTGAAAGGCGGAGACCCATTCAATATCGCCAAGGTAGAAGCGAACTAAATCAATAAGATGGGTGCCCATGTGATAGAGGCCGATGGCATAGACGGCGGTTACCTGTTGAATTTCCCCCACGATTCCCTCTTGCACTTTCTTGGCCCACTCGCTCAAAAACGGATCAAAACGACGAATGTGGTTAATGACTAGTTTGGATCCGGCGAGCTTGCAGGCTTCAATCATTTCGCGACCTTCTTTAAAATCGTCTGAAATCGGTTTTTCGCAAATTATAATGGGAACTTTATGCTTGGCGGCCAGCATGACCATTGGATAATGAGCGCTGTGAAAAGCGGCGATTGAAACTATGTCGGGTTTCAAAACCTTAATCATCTCTTCGGCATTGGTGTAACCTTTGACGCCCGGAAACATTTTTTCGGCTTGTCTTAACTTTTCGGGGTCGAGATCGGCGACGCCGACGAGCTTGGTGCGCTCGTTATGAAAAAAGGCGCCGGTGTGCGTTGCAGGTTTGGGACGCTTGGGATCCAATTCCATCAACATACCAATGCGGCCACAACCGATAACGACCGCGCGATAAATTTTTGCGTTTTTTTTATCGCCGCCTGTTTTTACTTTGACAGTTTTAGTTTTGATATTTTTTGACTTAGCCATAGTTGAATTATCTTGAAAAAATAACCACGCTTTTTAATACTAAAAACTTAGCCGTTTTTGTACTCTTTTAGAACTGATTTAGAAGCTGTTGAAGTTACGCGTCGCAGGGAGATAAAAAAATCCCGTAAATATCTTGTGATATCTACGGGATCGGTGCTTACGCCAACAATGAGACAATGCAGTCAGCAACCTTAGTGGTTGCGTTGGTCGGTAAGTTGACTTGCGCCAGTCGAGACATTGCAAGTTCCAGATTGACGACGCCGGTTGCGACATCCAATAATAAATTCCGCAAGTCACCTTCTTCGTAAAGCGCGCGAACTACACCCAGGGTGTTGGCGATCTGCGGATCGGGACGATTCAGACTTGGCATATAACTAACTGGGAAGACTCCGAGAAAAGCCGCGGTCTGAAGCATGATGGTTGTGGTACCAACCATCACATCCGAGGCGCAGATAATCTGATTGCCATCCCGATGCTCAGAACCCACAACAAGCGTCCCCGGAAAGAGTTCCCGCGCGAACTCGATGAAGGGCTCCGGATCTCTTCCGGGCTTGATGCGAATGATTGCCCGAACATCCCGAGCCGCGTTCGCCTCGCAAACGGAGCGGAGAAACTCCTGAACCACGTCGGATTCTTCGAACCCCATGTAGCGCGGATCATCGTGCGGAATGTCCACTTCGCCCGGCTTCACATTCATGGTGACGGCGTAGGTAAAGAGTAGTGCCGCCTCCGGAATCTTGAACTTTTCACGAAATTCGCGGCGTGCTTCCTTCTTTTTACCGCGAAGCACCGTCAACTGATCGTTGGTCGGAACTCCGGTCACCACCACTCGGTCTGCCAAAAATCCAGCTTCAATCATTCTTGCTTTGGAGATTTCGTCAAAAACCATAAACTTATCAACCATTTTATAGAGTTCAAAATCTCGCTTTGCGTAGTTTTCCAAGTAGAGATGGGGCCAGGCCTCAATAATGCAGGCGGTGTTAATTCCCGTCGCCGTGGCTACTCCAAGGGCTAGCTTCTCCGAGGAATTCCCATCGGGAGTCGCGATCCCAACCAGAACCAAGTCCGGATTCTCTATCGTCAAACACGTGAACATTGAAGACTGTGTGAGCGTGGTCTGACCGTAGTTATTCGGGCTCTTTGGATTAAACCCAGCTCCAGAAAAAACTTTGTAGCCCGGCGTATCAACGACCCCAAAGGTTACAACTTCATACCCCCGCCGAATAAGTTCTTGAAGCGCTGGAACCATGGCTTGAGCACTGCCCATGTCGTGATTTGTGGCAAAGACTTTCAATCGTCCTCCTTTCCGGAGTTTGTCTAATTTTAAAGAGCCGTCGCCCGAGAATCACCTGATTCCCAAGATTTGATTTAAATTATCACCACCTGTCTTTTTAGTCAAATGCCGCTGCTTTATTTCACCGAGCTTTTTGCACGGCCTCGTCGCTCACGCTAAATGGATATTTGCCACGGTCTTGGCGGTACCCGTTGATGGCGACTATTTCCGGATGGTCTTTCAGGAATTGCACAGCTTCATCCAGAGAAAAATCTGGCTTCCCCGCTTTTAAAAAATTACTGATGACTTTTTCGGCAACGATAAAATCTTCGGGGTAGTCTATGGCCAACCGAAAGTGACTAAGGTCTTCGGGGCTTTTAAGAACATATCGAGGAAACTCTTGGATGTTCCTGGTCAAAAGAACGGCGAAGCCCTCTCGTTCGGCGACGGTCTTGAGCCGTTCCCGCAGATTTTTGAGGGTGCTCATCTTGATAAGCTCCATACTTAAACCCTCGGGAAATGTAAGCGGCATACAGGTTGTGGCAAAGGCGATCTCATTACTCCGCTTCCTAAATTGACTAACCAATTGGTCGATGATTCGTTCATCATAAAATGGGTTGTCGCCGGTGAGACGAAGAATCGCCGTGGCGTTTTCTTGTTTGCCGGCGCCGTATAATCTTTCCAAAACATCCGCCTCCGGGCCACGAAAAAATGGCAAGTTCGATTTTTTGGCGAAGACCTCAAGCGAATCGTCTTTGGGTTGATCGGTGGTGGCAATGACAATTCCGTCAATTTCTTTGGCGCGATGGAGACGATCCACGATGTGTTCGACAAGCGGCTTGCCACATAAATCTTTGAGAACTTTGTCGGGTAAACGCTTGGAACCCATGCGAACCTGAATAGCCGCGATAACTCTTTCTGGCTTGTTATTTCTGGTGGTCATATTCTTATGTTTTTTTGGCGGGGCAAAGGGCAAAATGCGATATGGCTTATATTTCGTTGAGGGCTAAAGCATTGGTGTTCGGTTGGTTGTTTTTTTCTTTCCACTTCTGATAAGCCAGTACGTCTTGGTAAGACGCCACGTGGCCCTTTTGACTGTAGCGATTAATTTTAACCAGTTCTTTTTTGAGTAGATGTAATCGCGTGCCGTGTGACGATTGAGAAAACCAAGGCAGTTCTCGAACCGGATGATTAACAAAACGAATCTTGAGCTTACTTTCTTTCATGGCTTTGATGAAGGTGGCGTAAACCCGCGGCTGGTGATATAGGGGCGCCATGAGCGTGGCGCTTTTCCAGTGATTTTCTTTGGCGAGTTTCATAAAAGCGACGGCTTGCTCGCGGGTGCTAATGGAGACATCTTCGACAATAACATGTTCGCGTGGCACGCCGGCGCGCGAGACCGCCAAAATAATTTTTGGCAGGCGCGATTTAAAGAGTTCTTGACTTCGCTTGGTCTCTCCGGTAATCACTATTTTTTTAGCCAAACCGGCTTGGTAGAGATTGACCGCGATTTCGGGGCGCGAGGAGCCATCGCCTTCGATAAACAAAAGAACGTCCGCTGGTTCGGCGGTATCGTTGTTTACAAAGGCAAAAAGATGGATAAATTCGGCCAGTTTCATGGTCAGTATTAATTAAACCCCTAACACGGGTCGGCGGTTACAGTGTAAAATCTTACCAACCAAAATTCTTTCACTAGACAAAGTGGCCCAATGTCAGGACGGTGTCGGGAGCAATATCTGTTTTTACGACCTTACCAATCAGCTTCCCGATTTCATACGGCGCAATCCCGGTTCCGGGGCGTTTGACCGCGAAAGTACCATCGGTAAGCATGGCTTTTGTGATTGTAGTTCCCACTTTGATCGCGCGATCGGCCACAACACTGCGGCGGGCCTGGAGACGCGCCTTGAGTTCAACTTCGCTGTCGACTTCTTTGATCGCGGATGAGCCGAGAACTTGAGGAAATTTTCCGGCTTTTATTTTAGACGTAACCGATTCGTAGCTCTCGCCAAACGCAACGCCGATCTTTTTGGCTTCGTTTTCTCGGATTCGGCGGACAAGTTCGGTAAATTCTTTTTTGCCGATGCCGATGTCGTGATCGGGGCTGTCGCCCACCTTATCGCTTCCCGCCGCGTGTCCGGGCGTGTGGGTAAAATGTTTTTCAATCATTACCGCGCCCAACATGGCGGCGGCCACGTCGGCTTCAACTCCCGGCGTGTGATCAGAAAGACCTATTAAACAGTCGGGAAATTCATTTTCCAGATGTTTCATCATTAAAAGATTCGCGTGTTCAAGCGGGGTCGGATAGGCCAAGGTGCAGTGTAAAAGAATAATTTGATGATTACCGCTGAATTTTATGACATCTACCGCGGCATGAATTTCTTCCATGGTGGCGGCGCCGGTTGAGAGAATTACGGGCTTGCCTTTGCTCGCAACATGTCGGAGAAAATCATGATAGGTCAGATCGCCGGAGGCGATCTTAAACATCGGGGTACCGAGGGAATCCAAGTGGTCGACAGATTCAAAATCAAAGGGTGTCGAAAAAATGACGATGCCTTTTTGTTCGGCGTAGCGGATCAGTTCGGCATCTTTTTCGCGCGGGATGCCATCAATTTTGTTAAAAGTTTCAATTTGAGATTCTTTGTAGTTTTTGGGATCGAATTGATAGCCTTTGGTGTCGCCGTGAACGAACCAATAACGCTTAGCCTCTTTTGAGGCAAGCTTGCCAGCGGTATAGTGTTGGAATTTTATGGCGCTGGCGTTAGTTTCGAGGGCGGCGTCCACCAGCTGTTTGGCTTTATTAAAATCACCATCGTGGTTAGCACCAGCTTCGGCCACGATAAAGCAGGGATGGTTTTTGCCGATTTTGATTTTGCCGATAGTGATTTCGTCCATAAGATGTTGACCTAGCTAAGAATTTTTTATCTTGAAAGTTTTGATTGATGTGATGCCAAAAAAAATCAAGTTTGCGCGGACTAATTTTAAATCGATTTATCCTTGCGTTTTCTCCCAGGCTTGAAGTTCTCTGATATTGCTGGCGATTTTTTTGAAGCCTAGAATGAGGGCGTCAATGTGACGCTTGGTGTGCGGTGGTTGACAAACTTTCACCATAAAAAGCTCTTGTTCATAGAGTCGTTCGGCTACCGGACAAAGTCCTTTTTTATAATCCAAATCGGGATGAGGAAATTCCTTGGAAATAAAGGGGAATTGAGTCCGCGGGAAAATTCTTTTGGCTTTAAAAATCGGCATTAGGTAGAGTGGTTTTTGATAACCCTCCTGCACCGCAAACCCTTCGGCGATAAGCGCCTTAGCAATGGTAGATCTTTGGAGGCCGATTTTTTTTGATTGAACGCGAATCGGATAAAGATAGTGAGCGCAACGAATTTCGCGGGGGGTTTCAAAGGGAATAAGCCAATCCAATCCTGAAGCTTTGATCTTCTTGGTTAAATAATCAGCGAGATTGATTCGGTTTTTAATCAAGGAGTCTAATTTTTTGAGCTGGGCGCCCATGATCGCCGCGTGAAGCTCACTTAGACGAAAATTGCTTCCCGCTATGAGTTCTCTCTCTTCGGGTTTGGTTTCCCAGATATCATCTACGACCGCTTCGCCATGGTTACGAATCAGTTCGGCTCGATAGGCGTAGCCGTCATCGTTAGTAGTGAGCATGCCGCCTTCGCCGGACTGGATAATTTTATGCACGTTAAAGCTCCAAACACCGATATCACCAATAGTTCCGGCGAATTGCCCTTTATATTTGGCGCCGGCCGCTTGGGCGCTGTCTTCAATAATTTTGAGATTGTGACGTTTGGCGATTAGGCGCAGGGTGTCATAGTCCGCAGGGCCACCAAAAAGATTAACTGCGAAAATAGCTTTGGTGCGGGAATTGATTTTTTTTACTACCGATTGCGGGTCAAGGCAAAAGTTTTTTTCATCAACGTCGGCAAAAACCGGAACGGCGCCGTTAAAGAGAACAGCCGTGGCCGTGGCGGGCATGGTCATCGGCGTCGTAATGACTTCGTCGCCGGGACCGATGCCAAGCGCGCCAATGGCGGCCTGAAGGGCGGTCGTGGCAGAGTTAAAGCTGATGGCGTGCTTAACCCCAAATTTTTTCTCAAAATTTTCTTCAAAAGCGCGAACTTCCGGACCACCGCGGAAACGGTCGCCGGCGCGACCCAAAAAACCGGAGAGGTTTTTACTGTTCATTACCCTTAACGTGGCGGTCTTTTCTTCTGACCCGATGGTATTATAGGCTGGGACGCGTTGTTTTAGAGTTGGTCTGCCGCCTAAAAAAGCCAGTTTATCTAGTTTGGTCATTGTTTTAATACAACCCTTGAAAGGGCTTTCAAGGTTATCCACCTTTCTGCCTTAATATTTTTTGTTTTGTTGCTCAACTTGTTCGTTGATTTTAATGAGTTCGGGACGACGCTTCATAAGGTCAATAATATCTTTGAGGCGGAAGTTGGGATTTTTGGGAAAGAGTTCGTCGTAGATTTGTTCGGCTAATTTATAGTCAGCGTCTTCGTCTACGGTAAAGCGGTATTTGGAAAGGTCTTCGGGATTCTTTAGAGTTTTCCAAGTGTAGTTTTCTGGAAAGCGTTTAACGTGAATCGTAACGTGTTCGCGGTCGATGGGTTCGGTGGTGGTCTTCCATAATGCTTCAAGTGTCGTAAAGCGAATAACCTCAATATCCAAACCTCGGGGGTAGGTGTGTTCACCGATGTTGTTTGAGACGTAGTCCATTTTTTCGTCGGTCAAAAAAAGCTCAATGGCTTTGTCTATCACCTCTGGATCAAGGCAGGGATTGTCCGAGGTGGCGCGCACAACGATGTCGGTACTTGTTCCTTTGGCCGCCTGATAGTAACGATCAAGAACGTCTTCTTCGGAACCGCGAGTCACACTTACTCTAGGGTGATAGTTTTTGACCAAGTCTACGATTTTTTCGTCGTTGGGCTTAACGGTTGTCGCGATCACAACATGATCAACGTGTTTTGACTGGAGGGCGCGGTCAATGACGCGCAAAAGAATCGGTTTGCCTTGGAGCGGCAAAAAGATTTTATTTGGCAAGCGAGTGGAGCCGGTGCGAGCTTGGATGATGCAGACGATGTTGGGCATGGCTATTTCTTAACTATTTAGCTTTGGAATTGTTCATCATCTTATCGATGACTTGTATAACTTTTAGGGTGGCGCCGGATTTGGTGTAACTCTCAACTAATTTTTTAGAAACGTTGTTTTGCTCTGGAAATTTAATATCTTCGCTTAAAATTCTTTTGAAATCTTCATCGGTGTAGGCGAAGTGCGAGAGGCCAAGGCGATTGGTAATTAAGGGATCGGGAATTCTTTCGGGATGCGGTTGATAGCTAATGACTGTTTTCCCGCCAAGGGCGGCTTCAAAAAGCGCCATGGATGTCATGCCGATTATGATGTGACTTTTGGCCAACACCGCATCTAGGGACTCTTTATTATCACGAACGACAGAGATGGAACTTGACCTTGCCAACTCGTCGTATTTCGCTCGGTTTTGAACCGAGGGATGAAATTTGACAATTATTTCTCCTTGAAAATTTAATTCTGTTAGAGCGCGGAGCAAATCTCGCAGAACTTCCAATTCATCAAAACCCATATTCTCATGAAAGCCCTTTTCCTTCAGATCGGAAAATGGCTGATCAATGAAGGCGATCGTTTTGACCGGCCCAGGGAGCGGCGGAAATTCTTGAAAGTTCTCAAAATGAGGATTACCGGTGATGATGAGCTTATCCTTGGGGAAGCCCTCGGCAATCATCTCGCGCTTGGCGAGATCATCCATGACCAAAATATAGTCCGGCAGATCTTCCGGTTGCATCCGACCTAGCGGATTAAAACTGAACTGTAAATTGTAATTAATCCAAAAATCGATAATGGCGACGTTGGGAATCTTTTTAGCTTGAGCAATCTTGAGTAGTTTTTTTTCAATCGTTATACCACTACTGGTTCCGGTTAAAATCAAATCGGGGTGCAAATCTTGAACCAGCATCCCTAACTCAATCTCGTTGAGGGTGTCGGCGTCGGCATAGCGATACTGCTGGCGATCCAATAATTTTTTTGCTGGACCATGGGCAAGGCAGGTTACTTCGTAGGAAGAATCTTTGAAGAGGCGACCTAGAACTGGAAGCAACGAGTCCATGCCGCCGGCGTCATGAGCGGCAATGATTATTTTTTTCTTGGTATGCATAAGAAATGAATTAGGATTGCGCGGATACAACAAAGAGACTTAAACATAAGTTAGCATGGATTGCCACGATTAAAAAAAGCCCTCAAACGAGGGCTTGGGAGGCCAAAATTTTATCGACAGCGATCTGCACTTCCGCCGACGCCCAGCTGAAGTAAGCTCCTTCGTCTGGATTTTGCGGCACAGGAACACAACTACCATCCATAAGCCCGCGAACTGCCTGCGCCATAATTTGAGCGCCAACGCGCATGGTTCGAACTCGAACTTCCAAGAGTGATTCGCCCTTGCACCAAGAAACCGGTTCGCGGCGGAGAATCGGCCCGGTGTCGATGCCATCATCAATGAAATGACACGTGGCTCCCACGGTTTTTCCCTGAAACAACGCCCAACGCACAGAGTCCACGCCGCGAAATTCGGGTAGGAGTCCGGGGTGAGAGTTGAGCGCTCCATAACGAGCGAGACGAAAAATCCGATTTTTGATGATCGTTGAGCCATCAAGCAAAATGAGATCCGGTTTTTCTGCTTCCAGTGCTCGCTGACATTCGGGACCGTTCAAACTATTCACGCAGACCACTTTCATATCTGGTGATTGAATTCGCAATTCAGGGAATGGCGCCGGATCATGGAAGCTATTTTTTAGATATTCCTTTTCTTTTTCGGCTCGGGGGCTTGCTTCGGTGATAACGCAATCAATTGGAATTCCATGGTGCTGAAAAACATCTAGAATTTCTCTCCCGACGATATTTTCGTCGGTCATTAGTAAGGTGAGCTTCATATTCTTTCTCCTTTGTTTTTTCAAAGAACAGACCGGGTTAAACATCTCTCGGTTGTATTGTAAACTAATAGCAAGACCTTTATAGTTACCTCAATGAAAGAGCTGATTGAGAAGCTATACCTTGAGCGACGCGACCTGGTTTCCGAGGGATTTAACCGGGCGCTTGCACACATTAATACTCAACTCCCCATCCAGATTCATTCTTATCCATCGGGCTCCCCCGCCTGGACTTGGAAGATTCCAGAGAGCTGGAGCGTAAAGGCGGCATTTATTGAGACACTTTCGGGTAAACGCTTGCTGGATTTGAAAGATCATCCTTTACACGTAATTTCGTATTCCTTGCCGGTTAACAAAATTGTTAGCCGTGAAGAACTTTTAAAACATCTCCACACGCGCCCCGATCGGCCACGGGCGATTCCCTATGAATTCAAATACTACGAACGTGACTGGGGATTCTGTTTGCCGCATGAGCGTCTTACGGAGTTTACCGAGCCGGAATACAAGGTTTTTATTGATGCCTCTTTTGAAACCGCCAATTTAACCGTGGGCGAGTGTCTGATTATGGGAGAAAGCAAAGAGACGATCGTGCTGGTGGCGCACCTATGCCACCCGGGACAGGCCAATGATGACCTATCTGGCGTTTCGGTTCTGGTCAACATCGGCAAGACTCTGCTCAAACAAAAACCTAAGTTCACTTATCGCCTATTATTTGTTCCCGAGACGATTGGTTCGATCGCTTATTTAAGCCATAACGAGAATTTGATTCCCGAATTTAAGGCTGGAATCTTTTTAGAAATGCTCGGCAATGACGCTCGACACGCCCTGCAAACTTCGCGAAGCGATGACACCTATCTTGATCGAGTGGCTAAAGCAGTAATCAAAAGCCGACTTAAAGATTTTACTGTCGGCTCTTTCCGTAAAATTGTCGGCAATGATGAGATGGCTTTTAACGGCCCGGGAGTTAATGTGCCGATGATTTCCATAAGTCGCGCCATACCTGGTTTTCCCCACTATCCCGAATATCACACAAGCGATGATACACCGGCAATTATTTCCGAAGATCGTCTGATGGAGTCGCGGGATCTGGTCTTGAAGATTTTAGATACAATTGAGCAAGATTATATCCCACTGCGAAAATTTAAGGGGCCGGTTTTTTTATCGGGTTATGGGTTGTGGATTGACTGGCGGATCAACAAAAAACTCAACCAGTCCATTGAGCAGATCATGCTACGCCTAGAGGGTTCGCAGACTGTTTTTGAAATTGCTCAAGAGTTGGGGATGAATTTTGAAGAGGTTAAGGATTATATAGATAAGTTTGTTGACAAAGGTTTGGTAGAAAAGCTTCCCCTGAAATTTGTTTAAGATAACTTATTTGTCTTGATTTTTTTTCGCTCATCGATCGGAACCCAGATATTTTTTTGCCGCCAGTTGTAAGTTATCCGTTCCCCAGTCGTCATCTCTTGTTGATTTTGGGCATACCAGGCATAGGTTTGTTTGAGGCCTTCTTCGAGAGAAACTTTGGGGACGTAGTTCAGCAGTGATTTCATTTTTTTGGTGTCAGCCACGCGGCGTTTAATTTCGGCTATTTTTCTTTTATGTAAAAGCGAGGGGTGTAGCTTCTTGCCGGAAATTTTGATGATCATTTTAGCAAGTTGAAGAATGCTGACCTCGCGCCCAGTGCCAAGATTAATGGCCTGCCCGTCGGTTTTGTCGTTTAATAAGCCCTGAATGGCGGCTTCGATGTTGTCATCAATAAACATAAAATCTCGGGTTTGCTTCCCGTCATGGAAGATGGTCGGGGATTTATCTTGCAGAACTTCGGAGATAAAAACGCCGGTAACAAAGCCGTACATAGAACCTGCTTGACGGGGGCCATAGGCGTTAAAAAAACGATAGATCACGATCGGCAATCCGGTGATCTCCCAGTAACTGCGGAAAAAGTTTTCACCAGCCGATTTAACCAGCGCATAGGGCATCTTGATGTCGTAGTAAGAATTTTCTTCGTGGAGAGGTTGGCGCTCTTGATCGCCGTAGATTTCGGAAGAAGAGGCGTAGGCAATTTTTTTTACCTTATGCTGGCGAGCAAGTTCCAAAATGTGTTTAATGCCCTCAATATCCGCCAAAACGCTAAGCGGTTCTTCACTGGTTCGCTTAACGCCGACCAGCGCGGCGTAGTGAAAGACGTAATCTATCGGCCACTTGTTGAAAGCTTTTTTGATGTCTTTGAAGTTGTTGGCATCGCCGCGAATGAAAATAAAATCCGGGTCGCTTTTTCGGGAGTCCACGTATTCTTTACTGCCAGTCGAAAGATTGTCAAAGCAAACCACGCGAGCGCCATAATAGCGAAGATGGTCAATGAGATGTGAACCGATGAAGCCGGCGCCGCCGGTGACAAGCACGGTTTTCCCTTTGAGCTTAGTAGCGGGATTGATCATGGATTTGGTTTAGAAGTTTAGGTTTTTAGACTTTTATTGTAAAGATTGCTTGTTTCTCTTCCGGTTTTTTCCCAGCGGAAAAATTCGGCTCGCGCAATACCTTGACGAATCATTTTATCGCGCACTTCTTTTTTAACCGAAGCGAGCTTCTTAATTGTTTCGGCTATGTCCGTGATGCTATAGGGATCGACAAGTTCGGCCGCACCACCAGCAATTTCTGGCAAACAGGAGAGGTTAGAGGTAATAGTAGGAACCCCCGAGGCCATGGCCTCAACAAGCGGCAGACCAAAACCCTCGGAGAGTGAGACGAAAATAAAAAGATCGGCGGCGGCATAAACGCGGGGAAGATCACCCTCCTCTACGAAGGGAATTATTTTGACGAAAGCTCCGGCTTGGAGGCGCTTGATCGTTTCTAGAACCAAGGCAGAGTAAACGGGTTCGTGCTTGGCGCCAACGATTACGAGTTGGTGAGGGAGATTATTTTCGCGCTTGGCTTTGGCAAAAGCTTCGATGGTGCGATGGACATTTTTATGCGGATCAAGACGGCTGACGCAAAGAATATAGGGCGAGGTAATGCCATATTCTTCCTGCATCTTTTTTTGGGCCTCGCTTTTTTCTTCGCCGTTTAATGGGCGGCACGCTTTATCTACCCCCGCATAGACCACGGCGGTTTTTTTTCGATTTAATTTGTAGTAGCGAATAATTTGCTCGCGGGCAATTTCGGAATCGGCAATCGCCAGATTGATCCAGAACTTGCCCCAGTAGGAAATCATCAAGCGATTAAACTTGGTGAAGAGGGTTTCGAAAATCGGAATTTCTTTATGATCTGGCGCGCCGTGGAAGGTGACGATGATTTGTTTGGTTTTACCAAAAAATTTGAGGAGCCAAAAAAAGGGATGCAAGGCCGGGCGTGGGAAATGAGCAATATCAAAACGCTCGGGAGTTACGATAAAAAACCACAGATAAGAAAAAAATCCAGAGAACTTCCGAAGGTTTGGCTTTGGGATGATGACTTCTGGAATTGCCTTGAACTCTACTGATGGAGCGACATCGGATTTATGAATTAACACTAAATCCAGTTCGGTTGAATGGTTGTTGTGAAGTGCGGCAATTAGCCGTCGCAAAACAAGACTCGTGCCCATGGCTTGACGCCCAAGGTCATCGGCAAAAAATCCAACTCTGATTTTAGACATAGTTCGCTTCGATCAAAGACCGGACGGTTTGACCAACATAGTGCGCTTCGGCCTCGGTCATTACGGGCGTGAGTGGCAAAGAAAAAATACTCTCGGAGATCCGAGTCGTATGCGGAAGTTTGGCCGGATCGTGTTTTAGGGTTTGCTTGAAGTGGGTGTGCAGATGCACGCCCTTGTAGTGAATCGCGGCGCCGATGTTATAGGATTTGATCAGTGAAACCATTTCGTTGCGGTCGATTTTAAACTTCGGTAGATCCATAACAAGAGTGTAAAGATGAAGCGCGTGTTTGTTTTTGGGGTCGTTTTTTGATTTTTCCTGGAGCGAGATGCCCTTGAGGTTGCTAAAATACTTTTCATAAATCTTGGCATATTCTTCCCGTTTCTTTTGCATGGTCTCAAATTTTTTGAGCTGAACCAGGCCAACCGCCGCTTGAACGTCGGTCATATTGTATTTATAACCGCGACTCACCACTTCGTAGAGGATTAGTTTGGTACCGCTCTTGTAGCGCTTCCAAGCTTCGTTGTCCATGCCGTGGAGACTTAAGATTTCGAGCTTGCGCGCAAGTTCCGGGGAATTGGTCGTGATCATTCCCCCTTCGATTGAGGTCAGATTTTTGTTGGGATAAAAGCTAAAGACGGCCAGCGAATTTTTAAAACCGCCAATGCGCGTCCCGCCGTAGACCGTCCCCATGGCGTGGGCGGCGTCTTCCACAACGAAGAGGTTGTGTTTTTTGGCCAAGGCGAAAATTGCCTTCATGTCGCAGGCAAGACCGCCAAAATGAACGGGCATAATCGCCTTGGTGCGTTTAGTGATGGCGCGCTCAATGGCTTTGGGGTCAATGTTGTGCGTTTTGGGATCAACGTCAACCAAGACCGGCGTGGCCCGCGCGTATTCAATGGCATTAATCGTGGCGGCAAAGGTGAGCGAGGGCGCGATGACTTCATCACCCGGGCCGACACCAACCGCTTCGAGCGCAATATGAAGCCCACCGGTGCAGTGACTCACAGCAACCGCGTGTTTGGCGCCAACATATTTTGCGAACTCAATTTCGAATTCCTTAACTTTGGGACCGGTGCCGATCCAGCCAGATTTTAAAACTTCGGTGACGGCCTTAATTTCCTCCTTGCCGATCGAGGGTTTGCCAAAGACGATGAACTTTTTTGCCGGCTTGATGAGGACTGGCTTCTGCATAGATGTATAGGTACAACCCCGCGCCTTGACTTGGGGTTTCTGGTCTAAAACACTCCTTTTTCCCTGCATTCGCTAAAATTGGGAAGTTTATTACTTGCTTGGTTATTTTGAATTTACCTTCTTCTCGTATGCCTCTGCCAGCACCTTGTCTAGTTTTTTCATGGAACTTTCCAAAGTGCGATCCTTGAATCGCTCGTGAGCGGTGTCTGCCATCCGCTTGCCGAGCGTCGAGTCGCGCAGGACGCGCAAAATATTTTCGGCAAGCAGATGAGCGTCGCCCGGTGGCGAGAGCAAGCCGGTTTCTTCGTGTTTAATAACATCGGGAATACCGCCGGTGTCCGATGCCACGATGGGAACTTTGGAGAAAAAGGCTTCGAAGAGAATCAGGCCCTGACCCTCCCAGATAGAGGGAAAGGAGAAGACGTCGCTTCCCATAAGCAGGTGCGGTGTGTCTTTGCGCGTGCCTAAGAATTGTAGATGCTTATCAAGGTTCAGTTTTTCGGCCTCGGTTTTAAGACTAATCTCGAGTCCGCCCGAACCAACGATTAAGGCGTAGGCTTTGGGCTCCCGCTCGATCACTTCTTGCATCGCTCGCACTAAAACAATTTGTCCCTTCTGCTCCACCATGCGACCGATGTTCACGATAATCTTGGCGTCACTTGGCAGGTTAAATTCATGACGAAACCTTTGCCGGTCAGGCGGATGCTGAAAGCGGCGATGATCAACGGCGTTAGTCGGCACGAGAGCGATTTTTTCTTTGGGGAAGCCCACGACATTTAGGCCATAGTCGGTTACCGCTTGGGTGGTGGAAATGCAGACATCGGTAATTTTGGAAAGTTGGTGATCAATCCAGGTATACCACTTGGGCAGGCTCGGAATAATATTTTGAATTTCGGTGACGATGAGCGGAACGCCGGCGAGTTTGGCCGTGAGGCGACCGATCGTGTCGGCGACGAAAAGCTGACTAAAAACGATGTCGAACTTTTCCGCTTTCAGATAACGATAAACTTCAAACCACTTCGCGAGTTGCCAGGGGCTCTTCATCTTGAAGGCCTTGTAGGGAGTTTGCGGGTCGAGTTCTTTTAAGAGAAAGTCGCCGTCTTTGGTATCAAGCAAAGTCGCCACGTGAATTTCAAACAATTCATGGTTTAGCATGCGGGAGAAGTCCACGACCAAACGCTGGACGCCGCCAACGCCGAGGTCGTTGGTTAGAAGCAGGAGTTTTAGTTTGCGTTTTTCTTGTGGCATATCGGTTTTTGAGTATGAGCAATTTTACACTGTGGACAAAAAAAAGACCACCTTTTTAGGTGGTCGTGCGGATCTACTTGTTGAAACCGTATTGCTTCCAGACGTGGTAGATGAGTATCATCTCCCTTAGACGAAAGCCAACGTTTTCGTACAAGCGCGATGCCTGGTAATTATTGCCCTGGGTATCTACGGTAACGAACTCGGTGCCATTTTCAAAACACCAATCAATGCTGGTGCCAGTCATCGCGCGGCCAATGCCATGCCCGCGGAATTCAGGATGGGTTGCCACGAGTACAACCTCGCCGTGGCGAATATTCTTGCCATTAACTTCTTCTTCCACAATCTTGTTGCCGATGAAGCCAACGACTTGATCACCAACAAGAGCCACTACGGTTACGACCGGAAGATCGGTCGAAGCCTTGGGCTTCATGAGGTTTCCGGCCCAAATGCTGTACATGTCGGCTACATGGGGGCGAAAGCGTTCATCAACATAGAAGCGGCTGACGACTGAAAGATCGCGGGATAACGCTTTTACCTGCGCCACATGCTCTGCGTTTTCTGGGTTCAGAAGCTTAATTTCGACGACAGCTCTTCCGCGCGGCTTCCATGGACCTTCGGGCATCCAATCTTTTTTCTTAAACAAGTAGCTCATCCGAATGTCGCCCAAGAAAAATCCGACTCGGGCGGCCACTTCGCGCGAATGTATGTCACTCGCGTCCAACATGGCATAGACGCAGTCAAACTTTCCTTCCACAAACTCTTGGCGAAACTCGTGTTCTTCTTGATCCGAACCGATGGCTGTCGGCAAATATCGGCCAACTTTCACCTTGAAGTGGTTGGAATCCCAGGGCAGGTGCTTGATGAGTTGAGGCATAGCTAGATGCTACTCCTTTCTGTTTTTACGGTAAAGTTCTTGACTGGGTTTTACT
>CAYIWJ010000010.1:0-1969 GCA_964367145.1 uncultured Candidatus Saccharibacteria bacterium
TGCCCGAGAGTCCCTATCGACGGCAACGCTCGGCACCTCGATGTCGGCTCACCCTAGCGCGGGGCTGGAGAAGGTCCCAAGCGTGTGGCTGTTCGCCACTTAAAAGGGCACGTGAGCTGGGTTCAAACCGTTGATGTGCTAATTATGCGCCATAGAAGCGTGAATTTATTGGCACATGAGCGGTTTGAGTCCAGGTTCAAGCATCGATTATTGTTTTAGTCTTTTCGTTTCTGAAAAAGTATAGAAATCAATCAAATCACGGCGGTCTTAAGAAGTAATTTTTAAGAACCTAGTTAACTTATTTCGGTGAAACCCGTTAGGGGCAATACCGAGGGAATTCTTTGTGTGAAGTATGACAAAGATGCCCGTAGAGACTACACGTTAACCTCCTTATGAAAAAAGGCTAAATCAATTGCTACACAATTGATCGCCCGAGATTTTGCGGTGCAAAATCTTTAGGGATGAAGATATAGTCCGATGCACGCAGTAATGCGTGGAAACATGCGTGAGACAGGTTGGTCTCTATCTGTTGTAGGCGTTAAACACTTGAAGGGAGTCGACCCTAGTAAATATTTGCTACTTTCCGAAGTAATTCGGAATGAAAATTTGGCTAATAACGGTGGAATCTTGTTTGTTTTGCATCCGTTGATAACTTTGCGTGCTTTAGTCCCGCGCGCATGGTACAATTAAACTTGAGGACCAGAATAAAGCAAGACAATACCGTGGGAAGTCGACTTAATATTGAGCAAGCATATATTGCGGGATTTCTAGATGGCGATGGAAGTCTGATGCTTCAGATTAAGAAGCGTGCAGATGGGAGGTTAAAATACCGCTTTATGGGCACTATCTGCTTTTATCAAGATAGCCGCCATGAAGCTCCGCTGTCCTGGATTAGAAATATTCTTGGTATTGGTTATCTTACCAAGCGCAATGATGGTATGAGTGAGTTGCGGATTAATGGTTTCAAGCAAGTGCGAGATATTCTTGCAATGCTTTTGCCTTTTATCCGTTTCAAAAAAGATCAGGCACTTGCCTTGCATAAGGCAACCGGACTTTTAACTCGTAAACCACATAAACTTCTTTCGCAGAGGGATCTGCGATTATTGGTGGATCATATTTGCGTCATACAAAATGCAAATTATGCATCTCGCCGGAAGAAGACAAAGAAGGAATTGCTTGAAATGTTAGGTTTGACCCCGTAACGACTTGTTCCACTATGTTAGTGGACGGACTTAGAAAGTACTGGAAAGTCTGGTTTTTGCCAGACAGGGCTTTTTGGGTAATACGCCAACTCCGTACTCTTTTGTAATCGTGAAGGAGCGGAGAAGATATAGTCTACACTCCTAGTGATAGGGGAATATGTGACGAGAGGACCGGGTTGAACGAACCGCTGGTCGGCCGGCTTTGGTACCAACTGAATTGCCGGGTAGCTATGTTCGGAAGGGATAAGCGCTGAAAGCATCTAAGCGCGAAGCCTACCCTAAGATGAGGTGTTTTCGTGCGGCGCAAGCTGCACGAGCGATCGGTCGTAGACCACGACCTTGATAGGCTCTCGGTGTACGCACCGTAAGGTGTTTAGCCATGGAGTACTAATGATCGTAGTTACCCATTTCCCAAATTGATCATCCAGATGCTGGCTTATTGGGCCGGCAAACCACAGTTATTTCTAAAAAAACAAAAGACAAACCGAAATCCGGAGAAGGGCCTAGTGCGCAATTGCTCTTGTCGGGATAGATAATCCGACATCAGTCATCACTGTGCCGACTGGCTTCGTCTGTCTAGCGAAGTCTGGTTTTGGCGGTGGCGTTCGGTGTCGGCTCCGGCGTGGTATTGTTAATATCATTGCTGTCTGACCAGAATGTAGCTAAGCGTTGAGCACGGTTTTCCTTCTGCGGAGCGCGGTGGGTGCCATCAAACCCCCGCGCGCCGCCCGTTCTGCGGGTTTGGGGTTTGTGGGATTTTTTTTTTC
>CAYIWJ010000010.1:1979-26342 GCA_964367145.1 uncultured Candidatus Saccharibacteria bacterium
TTAAAACATTTTGCGGCCCCCACTTATTGCAGTTCGGGTTGCCCCCGGTTTTCCGTTCGGGGGCGGGGGGGGTCCCCAAACACCCCCCCGCCCTCCGCCCTTTCTCCGGGTTTCGGTATTGTGGAATTTTTTAGTACGGAAATTTTTCTTTGCCAGTGTTTTATTTAGGCGTGGCCTACCCCTGCCTGCCGGCAGGCAGGTCTTCCCATTTCCGCACCGTCTAAAACAAAATTTTCTTCAGCGATTTCCTGGTGACTTAGTGAAATGTGACCCACCTCTTCCCATTCCGAATAGAGAAGTGAAAGCGTTTTACTCCGATGATACTTGGCCTCTCGGGGCTCGGGAAAGTAGGATTTGCCAGGAATTCATTGCAGAAAATTTTGTTTGGGGCGCGGTAGAGAAGTTTTCGCCGGTGATCGATCCTTCTTTGGAGGAAAAGCGCCTAAATCCGATGATACTTGGCCTCTCGGGGCTCGGGAAAGCCCGCCGGAGGCGGGTAAATAGGATATGCTGGCATAGAAAAATTTCGGTACACCTCTTCATCCCGCTTCGCCCTACAAAGGCGGGCAAAAAAGCTTTTTATATAAAAAGCCCACCTTGGATGGCGGGTGGGGTTGTTGATGATTAGATCTTTTTTGCGAAAGGCTTATATCTAGCGATTCGAATTTGGTATTCCAGAAAATCGAAGCTTCTTGAGCCAGTGAAGCGAGCAGAAAGATTTTTTCCTCGTGGAAAAAGCTGGGCCATCAAGACGGCTGCTTCGTTGGTTTCTTCCACTGTTGGTTTGCAGAATGCCTTACCCCCAACGCTGTCTATGCCAACTATCGGACGCTTGGGGAATTTTGCGGGATTAATTCCAAAGCTTATACAGATGTGATCGTCGCAACTGATGCGCTCAACATGAGCAAGCCACTTAGGGTTTTTTTCTAAGAAGTTTTCGATTTTTGCCTTAGCTTCCGTAGCTGATTTTTCCAAAAAGGCATATACATCTGACCAGGAGACGGCTGATCTGGGTATTTTTGTTTGCTTCACAAGTGGACTCCCTTGTAGAAGATGTAAAGGTACTTTTATAGTGTATTTCTAATCTTGATAAATGTCAACTTTCTCTTTTCGTGGTTAAGGCTCGGGGGAATTGACTTCTAGGAAATATCTTTGTAATATTATGCTGGTTCTTTGAATATTTTTCATTTTTCACGTAAAGGAGTCACCGTGGGTCGAAAGCTTGGTCTCGATCAGGGTGTTTTAGTTTTTTTCTCTCTCAACAAGAAGTCGAAGGCGGTCAAAACGGTACGGATATCCGAAGCGACGCATGATCGCTGTTTGCGTCCGATTGCTGTGGGATGCCCCATCACGTCGCCTATGTTTCTGATCAAAGAAGCCTACCACAAGCTATCAGCGAAGAGGCGACGTTCTTTTTGCGAGGCGGACATCGTGGCTCATCTAGACTCTTTGCCTGAAGAACGTGAGACGAAAGTCAAAACCGTTGCTTTGTTGCGGGTGGATCGTCTGAAAATTACAAAAAAAGGTTTGACCGCTGGTTGAGCGACGAGTCAATCAAGCCCGGCATTTTTGCCGGGTTTTTTATTTTGACCGCATCTGATTGGTGGTTAGAAAAAACACCCGTGAGGAGACGGGTGTTTGTGTTTACTATTTCAGGCGTCGGAGTTTGACGGCGGTTTCTTGTAGAAATGTTCGTACTTGATTGGTTTGATTCTGTACCAGAGTATTGCGCTTTCCCTGGACCTTTCCCAATCGAACACCACTTTAAGATTTTCTTCCGCGGAGACCAGGGTTCCCATGAATTGCGCCACTGGAGCTATTTCTTCCGGTGTGGCGAGGCATATGCCTTCCTTCAAGATTGGAAATCCGTCAAGTAATCTTCTTTGGGGTCTTACTTCCGAGCGAAGGCCGCAGACAATTTGAATGTTGGTTGTGGAGCCTGCGTTATAAATCTGAGCGGTCCATTCGGGATGATTCCGTTGGAATTCTTCTATGGCGACCTCAATGCGCGGCAACTTGCTTTCTAAGAAGTCGCTTAACATTTTCCAGTCAACTCTTTCATAGTCAAAGCCATAACGATATTTGACGCGTCGCACACGGACTCCTTTCAGTTTTCAACGAACCTTTTGAGCCGACGCTTTATCATATGATTCTTTTGGCGGATTTGTCAAGACTTTGCAACCTTTTTATTTGACCGCATGGTAATTGTGTATTATATATATTATGGTTCTTTGAAATCGCTTTTCATTCTCATATAGGGAGAGAAAATATATGGAATGGCTAATGGCGGGATTTTTTTTCCTGGATGACAAGGTGTTTTTGTTTTGTAGAAAGCTGGCTCACTGGTTTCAGAGAATGACTGGGGTTACGAGCTATCTTCTGGCAAAGAATTGCGTGATTCTGGTTTTGTTTGTGTGGGTGCTTAACGCGATCAACTTTTTTTGGCCGTTTTTGTTTGTCCCAACAGACCTGATGAATATGCTAGCCATCAGTTTGGTGGTGTGGCTTCATTTTGGTAATTTTGTTCAAACTATCAGGTCGTTGAGTAATCTTCACGACTTGCTCTACACAGCCGGCGAAAGTTTTTTTGTTTCCAGATTTCGTAAAATTAATGCTTCAGATGAAAGTCCAGACGTTGCCTCGATCCTAAGAATTTCCCTTCTCTCAATGCAGGTCGCCACTTATTTTGGTTTTTTTATTTCGTCCAAGAAATCAACTTTTCTTTTTTTTGACTTAATTGAAAGATCTTTGCTTCTTTGGCTGGTCGCTTTTTGGTATTTTGTGTCCATTAGCCCATTGCCGCCGGGAACGACCAAGGTTGGCGAGTGGATCAAGGGGTTTAGGTTGGGAGGTCGGAAGTTGGCGAGTCAAAAGGGTTGAGCATCTTGTTTTGCCATTAGGCGGGGTTTTGGGCCCCGCTTTTTTTTGCCCGGTTTTTTTATAGAGCTGTCGTGGTAGAATGTGTCTTATGGAAAAATTTTTAGGTGAAAGTAGTGAGAATAATAAACTGCTGGAGACGGAAACCTTTAGTCGTATTTGCCGGGTTCTTGTTTCCGAATTGCATACCTTGTATGCCGATATGGCTTTTGGTGCGACTGATGTTGAGGTGCGCTCAGTCTTTAAATTTAAAGACGGAGAAAAATTGCCGGCGAGCCGAATTGTTTTGGATAAGATTGCCAGAATTGCGCGCGAGCAGACTATTCCTTATACCGTTAAGGATTTGCGAGAGCTTTATGATGAGCTGACGGTGGGTTGGGAGAAGTTTGTGGCACCGCTTGAGGATGGAGAATAACAGGAGCTTGACATTTAGACCTTTCTCTGTATGATTCCATATAGCTCCTTTGATTGAATGGTGTGGTGGGAAGGGCGGCAAGTACTTGTGACGGTCCTTTAATCGGGGAAACCCGACAGCTTCCCATATCAATCAACTTCTTTTGATTTTTTTCAAAAGAGGCCGACTTATTTTTAAGTCGGTCTTTTTTTTGCTCGGTTTTATGGCTAGTTGACTTTAGTGATTTATTGGTTTAGATTTGTGTCGGATCTTTGAAATTGGAAAAACTTTTCTTTGGAGGAAACTGATGCCGTGGATTGTTGAATTTTTCTTGTCCACAGATCGATTTATCCTGCGTTGTTGCACTCGTTTGGCTCATTCGCTTCAGCGAATGGCGGGAATTACGAGTTACTTGCTGGTGAAGAATTTCGCGGTTTTGTCTTTAGTCGTGTTTGCGTTAGATGTTCTCAATTTTTTTCTGCCGATTCTTAGCCAGCCAACAGATCTTTTATCTTTGATCTGTCTTGCGGGTCTGCTCATTATGACGTTTCCGCAAACAATTTCTTTTATTAGTGAAATGAATCGGGTGCATGATGCTTTTTGTCGCGGAGAAATCCCCAATATTGCCATTGAAAAAGATCAACCGAACAATCCCTTTGCGATTGTTCGTGTTTATCTTCTGACGATGCAATGCCTAAGGTATTGGTCTTTCTTCTGGGATTTGAAAAGCTACCCAAATTTTTTCCTTGAATTTTTTGACCGATCTTTCTTTTTGTTTGTCACTCTGGCTCTTTACTTTATGCTAGTGAGGCCATTGCCGCCGGGAACGACCAAGGTCGGCGAGTGGATCAAAGGCTTCAGGTTGGGAGGTCGGAAGCTAGCGAGTCAGAAGGGTTGAGTATCTTGTTTTGCCATTAGGCGGGGTTTTGGGCCCCGCTTTTTTTTGCGCGGTTTTTGCGATACTATTTAGGCAATGGCTTCGCGCGGTTTGAAACAACTGATTTACGGCGTTTTATTTTTGGCGGTTTTTGGCGGTTTGGTTTTTGGTATTTATTTTTTCAATTTTCGTGTTGGCGGAACTTGTGTTGATTTGCAACAAAATCAAAACGAGACCGGCGTGGATTGCGGGGGAGAGTGCGTGTCGTGCGAGATAAAAAATCTGGCACCCATCAAAGTTGGATCGGTATTGATTTTTAATTCCGGTTCGGTGGTTAATGCTTTGACGCAAGTTTCAAATTTGAATTCAGCTTATGGCGCTCGTCGGTTTACCTACACTTTGTCCTTCTATGACGATCAGAATAACCTACTAAAATCTTTTGAGAAGATTTCTTCAGTTTATCCGGCGGAATTTAAATATGTTTTAGATGCTGGTTTGGATTTTGGCGGGGTGATTCCAACGCGCGGTATTTTAAAGGTTAACGAGGTTTCTTGGGAGGCGATTGCCACTTTCGCTAGGCCGCGAGTAAGTATTCGAAATCAAAAACTAGAGATAAAAGACCAGCGAGCTTTTGTTTCTGGTTTATTGGTCAACGAAAATCCGTTTGCGCTTCAGAGTGTTTCGGTGCAGGCGGTCGTGTTCTCTACGAGTACCCGCCCGAATATTTTTTCTAAAACTTCAATCAATGACGTGGCCCCGGGAGAAGAGCGTCCTTTTACCGTGTTGTTGCCACTGCTGGATCCGGCTTTTGCTTTTTCTTTGAGCGAGGTCGGTTTGTTTGCCGAACCCCTGCGTTAGTTTGAAATATGCTTGCTCATGTACGCCGCCAGGATTGGATATTGACCGGCGCCATCTTGCTCATGGCGGTTATGAGTTTGGTGGCGATTCGAAGCGCTAATGCTTCGTTGTTTTGGAATCAGTTCATTTGGTTTGCGGCTGGTTTTTTGGCAATTATTCTTTTTTCTTTGGTTGACTGGCGGCCACTGGTTAATTATCGCTGGGTGGTTTTTGGATTTTATGCTCTGGCCGTGGCGCTTTTGATTTTGACCTTGATTGCCGCTCCGACGATTCGCGGAACCAAGGGATGGCTAGTGCTTGGTAGTCTGCGTTTTCAAGTTTCGGAGTTGGCCAAGATTACCGTTCTTATTGTTTTAGCTCATTTTTTTGCCCGCCAGCACGTTCGGATTGCCAATGTTCATACCATTATTCGTTCTTTTATTTACGTGGCGATACCGGCGTTTATTGTTATCAGTGAGCCGGATTGGGGTTCGGCTTTGATTTTTTGGGCACTTTGGGTTGGATTTTTGTTGATTGCCGGCTTGCGGGTTCGTCATGTGGTGATTGGCCTTATGGTGCTCGCGGTGCTTTCTTTTGTTGGCTGGGGTTTTGTGTTGCAAGACTATCAGAAGGAGCGAGTTCTTGGGTTCTGGCAACCCACTTATGATCCGCTGGGGGTAAATTACAATGTTATTCAGTCTAAAATTGCCATTGGTTCGGCGGGTCTTTTGGGTAAGGGTTTTGCGCAGGGGACGCAGGTTCGTCTGGGTTTTTTACCCGAAGCGTCCACCGATTTTATCTTTGCGGCTTTTACCGAAGAATGGGGGATCGTGGGTGCCTTATTTTTGCTGATAGTTTTCTTTTTTATTATTTTTCGAATTTTGTGGATCGGTTGGCGGGCGCCGGATAATTTTTCCCGGTTTGTTTGTTTAGGAACGGTGTTGGTGTTTTTGGTAGAATTTTTTTTGAACATCGGTTCCAATCTTGGTTTGGTGCCGGTGGTCGGCGTAACCTTTCCGCTTTTTAGTTATGGCGGCTCCAGTCTTTTGACCAAGCTTATGCTGGTTGGTATCATCCAGGGTATTGTTAAGCGTTCTTCATTTTAATTGACAAACATGCGCGATCGCCGTTTATTTTTTTTAGCCGCCGCAATCCTTTTATTTTTTATTTTGGTTTCGCTTCTTGGGGCACAGACGGAAAGTCGTTTAAGTTTTTTGGTCATAAGTTCGGGTGATAGTCTGCACGAGATTGCAAGCCGGCTAAAGGACCAAGGGTTGATTCGCTCACGCCTGATGTTTGAAATTTATGCCAATCTTTCGGGGGCGGATTCAAAAATTAAGTCGGGCGGATATTTTTTAGACGCGGCTTCTACAACACCGGAGGTCGCGCGAGTGCTTCGGAGCGGGCCCGAGACGCGCGAGATTTTGATTGTAGAGGGCGCGACGTTGGGTGAAATTGACGCGGAACTTGCCGAGGTCGGAATTATTGCTCCAGACAGTCTTCGTCTTTTATCACCATCTGATTTAGCGGGGGAATTTCCTTTTCTTCGCCAGGCAGTTTCTTTGGAGGGCTTTCTCTTTCCGGACACCTATCGCTTTTTAATGGGAACACCGCCTCGCGAGGTGGCACGGATTTTTTTAAGCAATTTTGTCCGGCGCACCAAGGGATTGGTTTCGACGAGTTCGCCAAAATTTTACTCAACCATTATCAAGGCGTCACTTCTGGAGAAGGAGGCTATCAGGTTTAAAGACCGAGCTTTAATTGCCGGAATTATTGACGCGAGGATCGCGGCGCGAATTCCATTGCAAATTGACGCGACAGTTGCTTATATTCGTTGTGCCGGCGTTTTTGCGAGTTGCCCGGCGTTGCGCCGATCCGATTACACAACAAAATCTCCCTTTAATACTTATACAGTTCTTGGTTTGCCGCCGGGACCAATTGCGAATCCCGGTTTGGAGGCGATTCGAGCGGCTTTGAATCCTGCGCGTTCCGGTTTTTTTTACTATCTCTCTGATCCGAAAACCGCTAAGATATTCTTTTCGGAGACGTTTGACGAACATAATCAAAAAAGAGCATTATACTTAGGTCTTTAGGGGTTTTTTGATTTTTGAAGGTGGGGTATTGACAGGCATAAGGCTTCTCGTGTTAAATGACAGTTATACTATAAAAATAGATAGAGCCACGTCGCGCGGCGTTTTTTTGTTCTAAAAATGTCTAAATTACCGACGAAATCGTTTTCTTCTCACCCGGGCGCCTTTATAAACATTCCTAATCTCGTCGAAATTCAAACCACCTCTTATCGGTGGTTTCTGACCGATGGACTCAAGGAGTTATTGGCCGAGGTTTCTCCGGTTAAGGATTTTACCGGCAAAGATCTGGAACTTTACTTTTTGGATTATTATTTTGACGAACCGAAGTACGACGAGGAGTTTTCTAAAACTAAGGCTTTGACTTATGAAGCTCCGTTAAGGGTCAAGTTGAAGTTGGTTAATAATCGCTTAAAAGAAGAAAAAGAGCAGGAGGTGTATTTTGGGGATTTTCCGCTGATGACTGAACGGGGAACCTTTATTATTAACGGCGTTGAACGTGTGGTTGTTTCTCAATTGATTAGATCGTCGGGAGTTTATTTTACCGCCAACCTGTGGCGCGGTAAAAAGTTGTTCGGCGCGAAAATTATTCCGAATCGCGGAGCTTGGTTGGAATTTGAAACCGATTCCGACGGAACCATTGGGGTAAAGATAGATCGTCGGCGCAAAGCTTACGTGACGAGCTTGTTGCGCGTTTTTGGTTTGACGACTGACGCGCAAATTCTAGACGCTTTCAAAGATCTTGATCCGCAATCGTTTGAATATATTTCCGCGACGCTGAAAAAGGATCCAGCCAAAGAGGCCAACGAATCCTATTTTGAGATTTATAAGCGCATTCGTCCGGGAGATTTGGCGTCCATTGAAAACGTTCGAGCTTTGATTGATGCGATGTTTCAGCGGTTGGACCGTTATGACCTTTCCGCGGTGGGCCGCTTTAAACTTAATCAGCGTCTTCATATTGCCGATAAGCGGAAAAAAGACGGCCGCCTTTTGGATGCCGAGGACATGATTTTGATTCTTAAAGAAATTGCCCGACTTAACACCGAGCAGACTGCCGAACCAGACGACATTGATCATTTGGGTAATCGTCGGGTGCGTCCGGTGGGGGAGCTGTTGCAGGGACGATTGCGGGTTGGTTTTGCTCGCCAACGCCGGATTATTCAGGATCGAATGTCCACTTTGGATATCAACACTTTAACGCCGGTGCAACTGGTTAACATCAAGCCGCTGATTTCGGTTGTGAAAGAATTCTTTTCTTCTTCCCAGCTGTCACAGTTTATGGATCAGGTGAATCCATTGGCGGAGATTGAGCATAAGCGGCGTATTTCAGCGATGGGTCCCGGGGGACTAGCTAGGGAACGAGCTGGTTTTGAGGTGCGTGATGTTCACCGATCTCACTATGGACGCATTTGCCCGATTGAAACTCCGGAGGGATCGAATATCGGATTAATCAACCACTTGGCGAATTTTTCGCGTCTCAACAATCTTGGCTTCTTAGAGACGCCATACGCGGTGGTCAAGGATGGAAAGATTACTAAGGAAATTGTCTGGTTAAACGCGTTAGAAGAAGAGAAATTTAATATCGCTCACGCGGGGGTGCCTTTTACCGCTGAAGGTGAGCTTATTGGCGAGGTGATTGAGGCGCGGATTAACGGCGAGCCGGGTACTTGTTTGAGAATGCAAGTTAATTTAATTGACGTCGCGCCCCATCAGGCAATCAGTTTGGCGACGGCTCTTATTCCTTTTTTGGAACATGATGATGCCGCTCGAGCTTCCATGGGTTCCAACATGCAACGTCAGGCGGTGGTTTCGGTGCATCCACAAGCTCCTTATGTCGGTACTGGCATGGAAGAGCGAGCCGCCATGGATTCCGGTTATATTTTACGAGCTCCACAGGACGGCGTGGTGACTGCGGTTTCGGCGAGCGAAGTTGTTTTGAAAACCAAGTCGGATTCCATTCGCTACCCACTAATGAATTTTAAGCGTTCCAACCAGTTTACTTCTATTTCTCAGCGTCCACTTGTGGAAAAAAATCAAAAAGTGAAGAAGGGCGAGATGCTGGCCGACGGTCCGGCGATCGACAACGGCGTGTTGGCGCTCGGGCAAAATTTGCTGGTGGCTTTCGTTTCCTGGGGCGGGGCTAATTTTGAGGACGCGATTGTGCTTTCGGAGCGCGTGGTTCAGCAAGATCGTTTTACTTCAATTCACATTGAAGACTTTGAAATTGATGTTCGTGATACCAAGTTGGGTCCGGAGATGACGACGCCGGATATTCCCAATGTTTCCGAAGAAAAATTGAAAAACCTTGATGAGGAGGGGATTATTCGAGTTGGCGCCGAAGTTAAGGCTGGTGATATTCTGGTCGGTAAAATTTCGCCAAAGGGCGAGAGTGATCTGACTTCCGAGGAGCGCTTGTTGCGGGCTATTTTTGGTGAGAAGGCGCGGGACGTTAAAGATACGTCGCTGACGGTACCGCATGGTAAGTATGGGCGCGTGGTCGGGATTAAGATTTTTTCCCGTGATCGGGGCGACAAGCTGGATCCTGGAGTAATTAGTCGGATTCAGGTTCAAGTAGCCCAACTTCGCAAGGTGCGAGCCGGAGACAAGCTCGCCGGACGACACGGTAACAAGGGTGTTATTTCGCAAGTGCGGCCGGTGGAGGATATGCCATATCTTGAAGATGGGACGCCGGTGGATATTGTGCTTAATCCTTTGGGCGTGGCTTCGCGTATGAATTTGGGGCAGATTTTGGAAACGCATTTGGGTTGGGCGGCTCATACGCTCGGCTATCGCGCGGTAACACCGGCGCTCGCGGGTGCCACCGAGGAACAGATTCGCGGAGAATTAGTAAAAGCTGGTTTACCCGAGGATGGCAAGGTAACGGTTTACGATGGGCGGACGGGACAGTCTTTTCACCGCAAGGTGACGGTCGGAGTTATTTATGTAATGAAGTTGAACCATTTGGTTGAAGACAAAATCCATATGCGCTCCATTGGACCTTATTCCTTGATTACGCAACAACCGCTTGGCGGCAAGGCGCAGTTTGGTGGCCAGCGCTTTGGAGAAATGGAGGTCTGGGCGTTGGAGGGATATGGAGCGGCCTACACTTTACAGGAGATGCTGACCAACAAATCAGACGATATTATGGGGCGGTCATCTACTTATGAGTCAATCATCAAGGGCGAACCAATTAAGACGCCGAATATTCCGGCTTCATTTAATGTGCTTATGAGCGAGCTCAAGGCGCTTGGTTTGAGCGTGGAATTGATTGATCATCAAGATCCACCGGAGAAACCGGAGAAATAAGTTTTTCCCCCACCTATCTTATTATTTTCACTATGAATTTTAACGCCATCAAATTAAAAATTGCCTCTCCGGACGAAATCCTAGCCTGGTCTCACGGTGAGGTTATTAAGCCGGAAACCATCAATTATCGGACCCAGCGTCCCGAGAAGGATGGGCTTTTTTCCGAGCGTATTTTTGGACCGACCAAGGATTGGGAGTGTTATTGTGGGAAATATCGCCGATCGCGGTATAAGGGAATTGTTTGCGATAAGTGCAACGTTGAGGTAACTCGTTCGGTGGTGCGTCGAGAGCGGATGGGCCACATTATGCTGGCGGCTCCGGTGGCGCATATTTGGTTTTTGAAGAATGCTCCGTCTAAAATCAGCCTCTTTCTTGATGTCTCGGTGCCGAAGTTGGAGCGGGTTATTTATTACACGGCTTACATTGTAACCGGGGTTAATGAAGCTAATAAAAAGAAAATTACCGAAGAATTGGAGCGGGAGTTTAAATCACGCAAGAAAAACATCGCCGAGGAGGGAGTGAATCTGGAAACATTGCGTTCTGGTATGAGTGACGTAGAAGATCAGCTGGAAAAGCTTACGGTTGGAAATATTTTAACCGAGGCGGAATTTCATTCACTGTCTTTGCGTTTTGCCAATGCTTTTGAAGCGGGTACCGGTGCCGAAGCGGTGCGTAAAATATTGGCGGCAATTGATTTGAAGGCACTGGTCCAGAGTCTTTTGAAAGAGATGGTGGTGCAGAAAGATTCTTTGCGTGAGGCGCGGATTTTGCGGCGTTTGAAGCTCGCGCAATCAATGTTGCGGAATGGTCTTCGTCCGGAATGGATGATTCTTTCGGTCTTGCCTGTTTTGCCGCCGGATTTGCGTCCGATGGTGGCGCTTGATGGTGGGCGCTACGCGACCTCCGATTTGAACGATCTTTATCGTCGAGTCATTAACCGCAATAATCGCTTAAAGAAATTGATGGAGCTCAAGGCGCCAGAAGTTATCGTAACTAATGAGAAGCGAATGTTGCAGGAGGCGGTTGACGCGTTGATAGACAATTCCTCTCGTTTTGGCACTCAACAGATGTCGGCGCAAAAGCGTCCACTGACTTCGCTGGCGGATCAACTTAAAGGTAAGCAGGGTCGTTTTCGACAGAACTTGCTTGGAAAGCGCGTCGATTATTCCGGGCGATCGGTGATTGTGATTGGGCCGGAGTTGAAGCTTGGTCAATGCGGATTGCCCAAGCGGATGGCGCTCGAACTGTTTAAACCTTTCGTGATTAGCAAAATTATTGAGCGAGGTTTAGCCCATAACATCCGCAATGCCAATCGTTTAATTGAACAAGCGACACCGGAAGTCTGGGCGATTTTAGAGGAGGTGATTGTAAATCGGAAGGTGCTTTTGAATCGTGCCCCGACCCTGCACCGGCTTGGTATTCAAGCCTTTCAGCCGCTTTTGATTGAGGATTTGGCGATTCGGATTCCGCCGATGGTTTGCCAAGCTTTTAACGCCGACTTTGACGGTGATCAGATGGCGGTTCATTTGCCGCTCTCCCAGGACGCTCAAAAGGAGGCCTCGGAGATTATGCTTTCGAGTCGCAATCTTTTGAAACCGGCAAGCGGTGATCCAATCGCGACTCCAAGCCAGGATATCGTTCTTGGTTGTTATTTCTTGACTAAAATTGATGAGACGGCATTCGGGAATGGCCGGCGTTTTTCCCATAAAAATGAAGCTTTGCTGGCGCACGAGAATGCCGTGGTTATGATCAACGCTCCGATTAAAATCGGACCGACGCGCGACGAACTCGAGACTTCGGTTGGACGCATAATTTTCAACTCAATTCTTCCGATTGGGTTCCGCTATGTGAACGAATTAATGAACAAAAAAACTCTCTCCCGTTTGGTTGGCGAGATCATAAACCAATATGGGATTGAGGCTTCGGCTGATGTTTTGGATAACATCAAGAAAATCGGATTTGAGTACGCCACTAAATCAGGTACAAGTTGGGGTATGGCTGATTTGCAGACACCACCGGAGAAGGAGTCCTTGGTTAAGGGCGCTGAAGAGGAAATTTCTGTCATTCGCGGTCAATTTGCCGACGGGTTGTTAACTGATTCCGAGCGAAGGGGTCGGGTGGTGGCGGCTTGGAAAAAAGTGGTGGACAAGCTAAATAAAGAAATAGTTCCCAGAACCTTGTCGGCTCACAGTTCGGTTTATTCAATAATTGATTCCGGCGCGCGTGGTTCTTGGTCACAGCCCGGGCAGATGATGGGCATGAAGGGTTTGGTGCAAAATCCAAAAAACGAGGTTATTGAGCTACCGGTAAGATCTTCATTCAAGCAGGGCTTGGGCGTGTTGGAATATTTTATTTCTACCCACGGATCACGAAAAGGTTTAACCGATACCGCGCTCAAAACCGCTTCGGCTGGATATTTAACTCGCCGTTTGGTGGATGTTTCGCAGGACGTAATTGTTCAGGAAGATGATTGCAAAACAGATAAGGGAATTGAGATTCGTCGCGCGGACGGGTTGTCGTTCGGCAGTTCGTTTGCCAGTCGGCTTTTCTCTCGAACCATCCTTCAAGATGTGAAGGTGGAGCGCAAGATTTTAGCGAAAGCCAATGAGATTATTGACCGTCAAGCTTCTTACGACATAGAAAAAGCCGCAGTTGATTCGGTTTTTGTCCGCTCGCCAATGACTTGCGAGACGCTGTTCGGTGTTTGTTCCCAGTGCTATGGATATGACTTAGGGACGAACAAGAAGGTGGCTATTGGATCGGCAGTCGGTATCGTGGCCGCGCAATCTATCGGTGAGCCGGGAACTCAGCTTACTATGCGAACTTTCCATATTGGTGGCGTGGCTGGCGCGGATATTACCCACGGCTTACCTCGGATTGAGGAGCTCTTTGAAGCTCGACCGCCCAAGGGTAAGGCTTTGTTGGCCGACGAAGATGGCGTGGTGGCGGCAATTGAAAACAAGGGCGTCTTCAATATAATTCGCTTTGCTCCAAAAGATGCCACGAAAAAAGCCAAACTGACCGAGTATCAGATTCCGCGCAATGTGGAGATTTTTGTTAAGGAGGGCGAGGAAGTTCTTAAGGGAACAATTTTGTCGGAAGGACACGTTGATCTAAAAGAGCTTTTTGAACTTAAGGGAAGAACGGATGTGGAGCGATATGTGGTCAATGAGGTACAGAAAATTTATTTGAGCGAAGGCGCGAGTATTAGCAACAAGCACATTGAGCTCATTATTCGACAGATGTTTTCGCGGGTTAAGATCAAGGAATCTGGGGACACGACCTTTGTTGAGGGGGATGTGGTGGAGAAGTCGGTGTTTTTCGAAGTTAACCGACGGGTACGGAGAAATGGAAAACTTCCGGCCAAGGGTAAGACGATGCTCATGGGAATTACCAAGGTTGCCCTATCTACCGAAAGCTTCTTGTCGGCGGCGTCTTTCATTGAGACTGCCAAGGTGTTAATCAACGCGGCTATTGAAAGTAAGATTGATAAGTTGCGCGGACTTAAGGAAAACGTGATTATCGGTCGCTTGATTCCCGCTGGTACGGGATACGGCATAAACCACGAAACTGGACTTCGTGATGAGGTTAAATAGTTTTTTTTGAGTTGACTTTCAAGGTTTGATTATATAGATTACAGATACATTTTATGGATGCTATAGATGACTTACGCAAAGAGTACGAGCTAGCTTTTATGCTTTCGGTTCCCGAAGAGGAGGCGGAGCTGGAGAAGGCTTTGCTTGGCGCCAAGGCGGAGATTCGCTCGCGTCGAGCCTTGGCTCAAGTGAGGCTGGCTTACCCAATCAAAAAGCAAAACACGGCTTATTTTGGCGCTTGGAAATTTGTGGCTTTACCGAGCGCGGTGCAGACGTTACGGGGGGTGTTGGGAACTCGTCCACAGGTATTGCGTTTTTTGTTGGTAGCCGATGTTTTTGAGCGTCAAGTTCCAGCTCCGGTTCCGGTAAAATCCGAGGTTAGAGAAAATATTGAGACACCGAAACCCGCTAAGACTCGGGCGCGGGCTAAAACTCAAGTTTTGAGCAATGAAGCCTTGGAAGAAAAACTGGTGGAGATTCTGAAGTAAGACAGATCTAACAATTTGTGAATAGTTAAGAAAATACGGATAGAGAGCCTGCTAGTTGCTTTTTTATCGTAATTTTGTATTATAGAGTGGCTATTGATATGTTCGTCTCGGTGGATAATTTGTAGTTTATGAATCTCAACAAAGTTTTTATTTTGGGCAGGCTGACCGCCGATCCGCAGTTGCGTTCAACGCCGAGTGGCCAGCAAGTAGGGTCCTTTTCGGTGGCGACTAATCGGATGTGGAACGATAAGGCCGGGCAGAAGCAATCAGCCACGGAATATCACAATATTGTGGTGTGGGGGCGTCAGGCGGAGGTTGCGTCCAAGTTTTTGCGCAAGGGAGGTTTGGTGTTGGTTGAGGGCAGAATGCAGACTCGCGCCTGGGATGATGCCCAGGGTCAGAAGCGCAAGACCACCGAGATTGTCGCAGAGCGTATTCAATTGGGTCCCCGACCAACTGGAACTCAAGGTGGTTTTGGTGGCGAAGCTCCGGCGGCGGACCCTTTCGCGTCGGCTTCCGATGAAAAGAAGGAGGAAATTCCAATTATCAGCGTTGACGAAGAGGTTGCCAAAGATGATCTACCGTTTTAATTTTTATGACTATGCATCAATGCTATTTTTGTTCGCAAAATATCAACGTGATTGATTATAAAGAAGCGGAGTTGTTGCGAAAGTTTGTTTCTTCGCAGGCGAAGATTATTGATCGGCGCTATACCAACACTTGCGCCAAGCATCAACGGGCGCTGGCTCAAGCGATTAAGCGGTCGCGTTTTTTGGGCTTGTTGCCTTACGTGCGCCGGTAGTTTTTAGTCGTTGCTTGCCATGCCATCCGATGTTGTTTTTTCCGGTTTGCTTCGGGAGTTAATCAACGGCAATGTCATTTTTGAATCTTTAGCTGTTTTTTTTGCTACCTATTTGCCTTATGTCACGATTCTCGCCGCGGTTTTTTTCTTGTTCCGGGAAAATTTATGGCGTCGGCGATTCTATAATATTTTATTGGTCGGACTTTCGGGGATTTTGGCCTATGGCGTTGTAACGCCGATTTTTAGATTTTTTTTGCCTAGACCTCGCCCATTTGTGGCGCTTAACTTTATACCGCTGGTGGCGGTTGACGTGACGCCTTCTTTTCCCTCGGGGCATGCCATTTTCTTTTTTGCCTTAGCCACTGCTTTTTATTTTTTAAGCCGCCGAGCCGGGGTTTGGTTTTTTGTGATGGCCGGAATTATTAGCGTGGCGCGGGTGGCCGTAGGGATTCACTGGATTTTTGATATTGTTGGCGGGGCTCTGTTGGGAATTCTTTGTGGTTATGCGGCTAAGCTTGTTTTGCCGCGTTTGAACTTTGCTAAAAACGAGGCTTAAGAGTTTATATATTTTATGTTGGCCGATAAAATTCGCACTGCTTTTCTGGAATTTTTTAAGGCGCGAGGGCATGCCATCGTGCCGTCGTCGTCCTTGATACCCGATGATCCCTCGGTGCTTTTGACGACTGCCGGAATGCAACAGTTTAAAAAATACTACACCGGCGAGGCCGATGCCTTGCGGGATTTTGGGAGTCGCAATACTGTTTCGGTTCAAAAATCTTTTCGGACTTCGGATATTGACGAGGTGGGGGATGAGCGACACCTGACTTTTTTTGAAATGTTAGGCAATTTTTCGTTTGGCGGATATTTTAAGCGTGAGGCGATTGTTTACGCGCATGAGTTTCTCACCAAGACTCTTGGACTTGGTATTTCTTACGTTACGGTTTTTCAGGGCATGCCCGGTGTGCCAAAGGACGAAGAATCTATAGAAATCTGGAGGTCGCTTGGCGTGACTGATATTCGCGAGGAGTTGTGGGATGTTTTTTGGGGGCCAACTGGATCTGATGGTCCCTGTGGGCCGACCACCGAGATTTACTGCAAAAACGGTTCCGGAGACGATGTTGAGGTTTGGAATATAGTTTTCAACCAGTTCTTTTTTCCCGGATCGCGCGAGGAGTTGCAAGCTGGAAATTCCGGTAAAAAATTAGAACCTCTAAAAACACCGGGCGTGGATACGGGCATGGGCTTGGAGCGATTGGCGATGATCGCGCAGGGAACAAGAACTATTTTTGAGACGGATTTATTTGCGCCGATTTTGCGCTTATTGCCAGCAGAACTTTCCGAGCGCGAACAACGAGTCGTTGCCGATCATATTAGAGGAGGTGTGTTTTTAATCGCTGATGGGGTTTTGCCAGCGAACAAAGGGGCGGGCTATATTTTGCGCCGACTTTTGCGTCGAGCGATTGTTCACCTTTACCAAATTAATGCTGATTTTGATTTTACTTCGCTTTATCGGAACTTGATTGGTTTATATGTATCGGCATATCCCGAACTTAATCACTTGAAGTTCGTCGAGGTTTTTTCCGAGGAGCATGATCGTTTCAAAAAAACTTTGCGTCGCGGATTGCAAGAATTGCAAAAACTATCGAGCGTAGATGGTAAAATTGCGTTTCAGATTTTTGAGAGTCACGGTTTACCCTTTGAGATTATTAAAGATATTGCGAAAGATAAGGCTCGAGGCGCAACCAGAGAGGCTTTTGAAGCTGAATTCAAAAAGCATCAAGAGATTTCGCGGGCGGGATTGGAAAAAAAATTCGGTGGGCATGGATTACTGCTTGATACCGGAGAACTAAAGGCGGGGAATGAGGAGGAGCTAAAAAAGGTAACGCGACTGCACACGGCAACCCATATGCTCCAGCAGGCTTTGCGCGCTGTTTTGGGGGGCGAGGTTCATCAAGCGGGTTCGGATATTACCGCAGAGCGGACCCGATTTGATTTTACTTTTTCCCGTAAACTTACGGTTGACGAGGTAAAAAAAATTGAGGAGTTGGTTAATCAGAAAGTTGGCGAAGCCTTGCCGATGCAAAAGGTGGTTTTGCCGAAAGCGGAGGCGGAAAAAACCGGCGCGCTTTATTCCTCTAAGGAGAAATATCCCGATTCGGTAAATGTTTATTTTTTGGGCGAATCTTTAGCTGTGGCCTGGAGCAAGGAGTTTTGCGGTGGGCCGCATGTTTTAAACAGCCGTGAAGTTGGCAAATTTAAGATCATAAAAGAGGAGGCGGTGGCGGCGGGGGTTCGTCGTATTCGCGCGACGGTTAATTAGTTTCTTTACTAGGTTTGGTTTGAAGAAGAGTTTATACTTGTTGGGTGAGGTTATTTTCTTCTTTTTTGTCTTCGGTATTTAGTGTTTCCGCGGGCGAGGTTTTTTTTGTAGCTTGTTTGGAAACACGCATGGCGCGCTTGTATCGTTTGGCGGTGGAGCGCGAGACTTCTACATTGACCGTACTTGAAGCGTTGGAGTCGCCGGTTGCTTCATTGGAATCTTCGGCATTGGTTGAAGCTTTGCGGCGAATGAGCCGTGGTTTTTTAGATTTCAAGAAGTCGCGAATTTTAATTCTTACCACGGCTTGCTTGGCAACGGTTGTTTCGGTCAAATCTTTGATTGTACGCGAAGATTCAGATCGGGAGCTGGATCAGGCCGAACTGGAAAATTGTTTTACGCAGGCGATCTGGCAGGTTTTTGATCGAGAGCGGGCGGCGGCGGGTATCAAGATGCGAATTAGCGATCTGGAAGTGGCAGTGGCCGACGCGCGTTTGCTAACTACGGCGCTTGATCAACACGTGGTGCCGAACCCGATCGGTTTTATGGCTAGAGAAGTTTTGTTTTCTTTTGAATTGGTTCTTAGCCCAAAGAGTTTTTTGCGTCAGCTGTACGAATTTATTTCCGAGGAGCAGTTGGTTTTTATTTCCGATCGCGGGGCGATTTATTCCCAGTTTCTAGAGCGATCCTTGGCCAAGTCGTTAGAATTTTCTTTGTTGTATATTGATGAACGAAGTAGTGACTTTTATGTTAACGGTTTTCAAGATTGGCGTTTTTTGGGAGAATTGCTGTGGGGACGAGAGACTATTTTTCAGACACTGCAGAATGATCTTGGTCTGCCACTGGAGGTTACGGCTTCGTTCTATCGGCGTTTTACGGAGGCTGATTTTGGGCCTGGAGTTTTGCGGGGAGCTAAAAAATCTTTTTCAAACGCCTTATTTAAGTGTCTGGTTTTGCTTCGCGAACGAGATACCGAGGCTTTTTCTCGCCCTCTGTTTTTGGCTTCGTCATTTGATCTTCCTCGGTGGTTTTTTGAGAGAACCTTGCGTTTGCCGATGTTGCCGCCTCTGGACATCAGACAGATTCAAATCGCCGGATCAGCGTTGGCTCCCAAGATTATTTTTGATCCCAGAATCAATATCCCTTCCGGTGCCATGGACGATCTATCAGTTCTTTATGCCGCTTTTTCTTTGTTGCCGGCTCGTGATAAAATGGACAAAGTGGCGAGGCGACATGCTCGCTGGCTTCTAGCTTCTTGATTTATGACTGGATTTAAGAAAATTTTTGCAAGAATTGATGAAGATTCTGCCGCGCTGGTTGAGCGTTTGGCCGAGCTTGAGTCGCGCCAGATTGTGTTGAGTATTCCCAGTCGTTCGGTTCTTTTGGAGTCCCGTTCTTCATTTACGCTTTTGCGGCGTGAGATTAACGCTCTTAAAAAAGTAATCTTGATTGAGTCCGTTGATCCAGAGGTGATTGTCGCCGCTCGCGCCGCTCGTTTTAAGACTCGTAATCCTTTTGGCGAGAGACGTAACAAGCGATTGGCGGATATTGTTAAATCTACTTCACCATTAGTTTCCGAAGTTGTGGCGAGTGATTTTTCTGAAGATGACAGAGAAGAGGCGACGGCATCTCCCACACGACGCGTTTCTGGGGGTGGCGCAAAAACTCCACCGCGGCGAATTTTGGTTAGATTGGCGTTTTTTGCGGTGGCGTTCGCCTTGCTTTTTGGAGGGGGATATGTGGCGGTGGCGGTTTTGCCGAGAGCAGATATTAAAATTACCGTGCGTCGCGTGCCTTGGAAGTTTGACGGAGCGGTTACGATTGACAAAAATCTGTCGCGACTCGCGGTGGAGGCAGTTTCTGTTCCCGGTCAGCTTTTTGTGCAAAAGAAAAATTTTGATTCTTCGTATCCGGCGACCGGCAAAAAAGAAGTTTCCCGAGCCGCGACCGGCAAAATTGTAATTTACAATAATTATTCTTCCGAACCCCAATCTTTGGTGGCGCGGACTCGATTTCGAGCGCCGGACGGAAAAATTTTTCGATTAGTAAAGAATGTTTTGATTCCCGGGGCGAAGGTAGTGGATCAAAAGATTGTTCCTTCGAGTATTGAGGTGGAAGTGGTGGCGGATAAAACCGGAGCCGATTATAACATTGGTCCCGTGGAGAAATTTGTTATTCCTGGTTTTGAGGGTACGCCCAAGTTTGCCGCTTTCTATGCCGCGTCTAAGATGGCGATGACCGGTGGGGTTGTTGGTGTGGTTCCGTTTCCGACCGCGGCTGACATTGAGAACGCAAAAACTGCCGCACTGACCACAGTTCGCGACGCTTTAACTTCGGCTTTGTTGGCTCAAGCTCCGCAGGATTTAAAAGTGGTGAGCGGGGCAACGGATTTTAAGCTGATTACCCAGAAGGTTCGCGAGGTGGTGGATGCCGAGGGGCGTTTTTCAATTTTTACCGAAGCCCAAATGACGATGATGGCTTTTCGCGAGAGTGATTTGGTTTCAATGTTGCGAGCAAAAGCCGAGAAGGAGGCCGGTCCAGATCTTGTGTTGAAACATTATTCTCTGGAATACGGGACGCCGAAGTTTTTGGGTTCCAGCGGGCGGTTGGAGCTCTTGGTAGTCTATCGAGCGGAGCTGGTTCGTGAGGTTGATTTGGTTGCTTTGCGACGGTTGGTGATCGGCAAGTCGGAGCCGGAGCTTAAGGTGGCGGTTTTGGCTTTGCCGGGATTAGAGAGCGCGCAGATTTCGCTTTGGCCATTTTGGGTGAGAACTGTTCCGACTCGAGAGCAACGAGTCATCGTCAATGTCCAATAGATCGCCTTGTTTGCGATTAAAGTTGACTTTGGGAGGTCTTTTTTGTTACCATCTTTACCTGCATGCTTGATCGGAATATTCCTGCCCGCGAGGGTCGTGTTGAAGAGTCGCTTCCCGGAACGATGTTTCGGGTAAAACTTTATGATGGAGCGGTTGTTTTAGCTCACCTTGCGGGTAAAATGCGTCTCCATTATATTAAGATACTTCCCGGTGATCGCGTGCTTTTGGAGTTAAGCCCCGATGGGGAGCGTGGCAGAATTATCCGCAGATTGTAATTTAGACTATCTATGAAGGTTCGTTCATCAGTTAAGCCAATTTGCAATAAGTGTAAGACGGTTCGTCGTCGCCGTCGGGTTTTTGTTATCTGCACCATTCCCAAACATAAGCAACGACAAGGTTAAAACGATTTTTATTATGAGATTGCTCGGTATCAACATTCCAGACAATAAGCGCATTATTATCGCTTTGCCGTATCTTTACGGTATTGGCCCGACAAGAGCGGCCGAAATTTTGGTGGCGACTAAAATTGATCCCAATAAAAAAGCTAGCACGCTTGACCCCAACGAAGTGAGTAAGATTAAAGAATACGTGGAAAAGCATTTTAAAATTGAAGGCGAGTTGCGCCAGATTATAAAACAGAACATATCCCTGCTTAAGGATTTACAAACTTATCGTGGAGCGCGTCATGCTCGAAGATTGCCGGTTCGTGGTCAGCGAACCAAAACCAATTCGCGGACTGTTCGAGGCAATGTGCGCAAGACTGCCGGTAGCGGCAAGCGGAAGGTGGCCTTGAAATAGCCTAGTCTTTATTGTAGGATTACAAACCCATGGGAAAGAAAAAAGTTTCTAGCCAAACATCGGAACAGGCCATCAAGGAAAAAGATGCGCTTGATGTTGCTTTTCAAAAGACCGCCGGAAAATCTTCCAGCAACCGCCACGAGCGCGGCAAAGTTTTTATTAATTGTTCCTATAACAATACCTTGATTTCCATTACTGATGAGAAGGGGGGCGTGGTAGCTTGGAGCTCTGCCGGAGCTTTGGGTTTTAACGGACCAAAAAAGGCGACGCCGTTCGCCGCCTCCAAGGTGGTGGCGGCTTTGGCCGAAAAAGTTAAAAAGGCCGGTCCTTTTAATGTTGAGGTTTTGGTTAACGGTATTGGTGGGGGACGAGATTCGGCGGTGCGATCTTTGGCCGCTCGCGGTTTCAATATTCTTTCAATTAGAGACGTAACCCCGATTCCGCATAATGGGCCAAGACCGCCCAAGGTTCGGAGAGTATAAATAACAAAACTTAGAGCGAGATTCGCGCTTAGCGATTAACAAAAAAGATATGTTCAACACTCGAGAAAAAAAAGAACGCGCTTTAGGAGTCAAGCTTTTTTTAAAAGCTTCGCGTTGCGCTTCGCCAAAATGCGCCACGGTTCGTCGCCCGACTCGACCCGGTATGCACGGTGCGGCGCGTCGCCGCGCTCCTTCGGAATACGGCCGCCAGCTTTTGGAGAAACAAAAGTTTCAATTTGCCTATGGATTGCGTGAGGCTCAAGTTCGTTCATTGTTTAAAAAAGCGCTTAAGGATCCTGCGGCAACCGGAATGACTTTTGCTAATTTATTGGAGGCTCGTTTGGATAATGTTTTGTATCGCCTTGGATTTACCCTTTCCCGTTCCGTGGCTCGCCAAGTTGTGGGGCATGGACATGTTTTTGTGAACGGTCGCCGCGTTTCTATTCCGTCCTATTCGGTTAAAGTTGGAAATGTAGTTACCATTCGTCCGCAATCCAAGGAGCATCCGGCCTTAAAAGACGTTCAGGAGCGGCTTAAGAATTATGAGCCGCCGACATGGCTAAAACTTGATAAGAGCGAGGCCATCGGTACGGTGGTTGCCGTTCCTCGGGTTGATGAGCCGCCATTTGACGTCGGACTAGTGGTGGATTACTATTCAAAAATAGTTAAATAGTTTATAATAAAATAATTATGTACGATCAACTCGTTTCGCGGGTTACTATTAAAACCGTTTCAGAAACTCCCACCGAGGGTATTTTTGAGGTGGAGGGGCTTTATACCGGCTATGGTTTGACGGTGGGCAACGCTTTGCGACGCGCTCTGCTCTCTTCTTTGCCCGGTGGCGCGATAACCCAGATTAAAATTAAGGGTGTCGGTCATGAGTTTTCAACTTTGCCCGATGTGACTGAAGATATGGTGGAAATTACGCTCAATCTTAAAAAGATTCGTTTTCGGATGCACAGCAAAGAGCCACAGGTTTTAACGCTCAAGTTTAAGGGGGAGGGGGCGGTGACCGGCAAAGATATTCAGGCGAATTCCGAGGTGGAGGTTATTACACCCGAAGCGCATATTGCGACCTTGACCGCGAAAAATGCCGAGCTAGATATAGAATTGACCGTGGAAAAAGGGTTGGGCTACGTGCCACTTGAAGCGCGCAAAATAGAAAAACTTCCGATTGGAGTCATCGCTTTGGATGCTATCTTCACTCCCGTTACCAAAGTTAATTTTACCGTAGAAAATATGCGAGTGGAGGATCGAACCGATTTTAATCGTTTGCGTTTTGTGGTAGAAACCGACGGAAGTATTACTCCTTCAACCGCGATGGCCAAAGGAGCTCATATTTTAGAGGATCATTTTAAGGTGGTGAGGGAAATGCCCAGAACCGAAGTTCAATCGGCAACAACTTCCACGCCGGTTGCGGAGGTCAAAAAGCCACGAGTTAAAAAGACGAGTAAGAAATAGACGCAGGCTATTTTATGAGAAAATTCCACCGTGTTACGAGTCGCCGAAAGCTGTTCCGTAAAAGCTTATTGACCAGCTTGATTGACCATAAGCGAATCCAGACGACGGTGGCGCGAGCAAAGGAGATTCGGCCTTTGGTTGAAAAAATGGTAACCCTGGCCAAGCGCAAGGATTTAGCTCATTTTCGTTTACTTTGCGCCCGTTTGCCCAAGCATGCCGCGGAGCGTTTGTATCATGATATTGCCCCGCAATACGCGGAGAGGGTTGGCGGTTATACCCGAATTATTAAGCAGGCAACTTTTCGTAAGCGCGATGCCGCGCCGCTCGCGGTTATAGAATTTGTTTAAAAAAATATTTATGAACACCGTTATTGATGCCAGCAAGCAGAGCCTTGGACGACTTGCTTCTAAAATCGCCGTTATCCTGCAGGGCAAAAATGATCCAACTTATAACCCGCGATTACCCGGGACTATTAAAGTTGTAGTAAAAAATATCGCCAAAATGCAGGTAACCGGTGACAAAGCCAAGAACAAAGTATACTATCGGCATACTGGCTATATGGGTCATTTGCGGGAACTTTCGTACGAGCAGAAATTCGCTAAGTCGCCGCGGCAAGTTTTGCGGGAGGCAGTTTATAATATGTTACCGAAGAATCGTTTGCGTCGCGTTCGCTTAAATCGTCTTCAACTTCATGACCACGAAAACTAAAATTCAAACCCAGCGTTATTATGAGGCTTTGGGTGGTAGAAAGACCGCTCATGCCAGAGCTCGGATTTCGGAAGGAGCTTCTGGAATGCTGGTTAATGGCGCGGAATATACCAGTTATTTTAAGACCGCTAAACAGCGGGCGGCGATTTTGGCTCCGTTTAAAGAGCTTAATATAGCCGAAAGGTTCAACGCTTCGGTTATGGTTCATGGCGGAGGTATTAACGCTCAGGCTGAGGCGGCGCGCAATGCACTCGCAAAGGCGATTGTTAAGTTTGATGAGTCTTTTAGAAAACGTCTGCGCCACTTTGGTTATATGACTCGAGACGCTAGAATGGTGGAGCGGAAGAAGTATGGGCATAAGAAGGCCAGACGCGCCCCGCAGTGGAAGAAGCGCTAATTCGACTCGTCTTTTGCTCGCATTCCTTTGTCGCTCACTCCATTGCTCTCTCGCTGTACTGTAATCGTACAGCTCGGTTCGCTACTCATGAGCTTCGCGGACTGCGAGCAAAATCCTTCG
>CAYIWJ010000010.1:26442-27597 GCA_964367145.1 uncultured Candidatus Saccharibacteria bacterium
TAGGCCAAAAATTCAACTAAATAGATTTTATTACCAACACCTCCATTTGATTATGCCAAGTAAAAATTTTTCTAAAATCGTTCTTTCGTCTTATTTCTTTGCGACGACAGTAATTTTTCTTTTGGGATTTCATCTGACGGCGCTGGCTTTGCATTGGTATTGGATTTATCGGTTTGCTTTAATAGACGTGATTCCGCATTTTTTGGGCGGTCTTACGGTGGCGAATTTTTTCTATTTGTTTTTTTTAGATTCATCTTCACCGCGGATCAGCGCGCCGAGTTTTTTGATTCGTGGCTTACTCATTTTGCTTTTTGTTCTGGGCGTCGGAATTTTTTGGGAATTTTTTGAGTTTTTAGTCGATCGTTCTTTGGTTCCTTTGCCTTCCTACCGAAACCAGTTTGGACTTAACGATACTATGAAAGACTTAGCGGTTGACGCGTGGGGCGGTCTGGTATTTATCGGACTTTATTTTTTGGCTTTAAGGTGGCGTAAATAGCGCTGGCTATTTTCTTTACGAGGTTTTTTGCCTATACTGTGAACACCTTTGATTATGTTTACCCGCAAAATAGGTATTGATTTAGGCACTGCCAATACGATTGTTTTCGTGCCCGGTAAGGGGTTTATTATCAACGAACCGACGATTGTGGCCTTGAGTTTGCCCGAAAACAGCGTTCTGGCGGTAGGGCAGGAGGCTAAGGAAATGATTGGCCGGACACCGGATGATATTTCGGCCTATCGGCCACTTAAGGACGGCGTGATTGCCGATTATTACATTACCAAGGCGATGTTGAAGTATTTTATCAGCCGCGCGGTGGGGAAGTTTAATATCTTCCGGCCAGAGGTGGTGATTTCGGTTCCGGCGGGAATTACTCCGACCGAGCGGCGCGCGGTAGTGAATGCCGCTCGCGAGGCTGGCGCCAAAGAGGCTTTTGTGGTTAAGGAGCCAATTCTTGCGGCGCTTGGCGCTGGAATTCCGATCAATGCCCACGTGGGTAATATGATTATCAATATCGGCGGTGGCACGGCCGAGGTGGCGGTGGTATCGCTCGGGGGTATTGTTTCTTGGTCTAGTTTGCGAGTGGCGGGAAATAAGTTTGATCAGGCAATTATTGACTATGATAAGCGCAAACACTCTTTGGCTAACGAAGAACAAAC
>CAYIWJ010000011.1:0-16290 GCA_964367145.1 uncultured Candidatus Saccharibacteria bacterium
TTGTCAGTGGCGTGAGTCATAATTTGGAGATTACAGCTCTGATGTTCTTTACACAACAATTCACAGTGGTTTCTCCATTTCTCTTCTTCGTAAAGTAGGCCGCATTCCGGACATCTAAATTTTTTATTCGCCTCATGATGATGTTCGTGGTTCATAATCTTTTTTTTGATAAACGGTTAGCCAGTCAAATCTTTTTTCTTTTCCTCAAACTCCTTTTGATCAATCTCGCCCTTGGCGTACCGCTCTTTCAAAATCTCCATTGGAGATTTTTCACGGTTAGCGTCGGAATGATTTTCACTTCGCGCCGACTTTGCAAACCAAACTATCAGAAGAATTACTAGAGCCCAAAAAAACAACATCATAAAGCCGCCGCCAAAACCCCAACCCGACATCTGATTATATCCTAAATTATTCATCATAGATTTATTAAGAATTTATAATTACTTACACTCCGCACGAACCTCCGCTTTTTTGTTGTGGCTCCAAAACTTGCGCGGCGATTCGTGCGTATCCAGCTCCGCTCGAATAGTCGGCCCCGAGCATTTCTTGTGGATTGACCTTGTCCCAGACCACGCCCCGATTCTTCATATATTGAGCAATCGTCAGGTATGTCTCCGGAAACCAATAGGAATTAACCGCTAAGGCCGCTCGCCAGATCGCCTCCTCGCTTACGCCCTGCGAGGCCATCAGCTCCAAAAGTCCCAACATGGCCATGCCGTGATTGCAGTCGGGAAAATGAGTGGAATTACCACAACAGGGTCGATAAATGCCCCGCGATATTTTTTCCACCAAAGCCTGTTGTTCGGTCGTCAGCTCAACAAGTGAATGGCGGCTGTAGTGCTCCATCGGGTCGCCTTTGGCTAGTGTCCAGCCGGCGGTTGAGGCAAACCGATGAGCTCCACCATAGCGCGGATCTTTCATTTCGCCGGAATCTAAAATTGGATTTTTGTTGGTTAATCCTAGCGCCCAAAAAAGATTCAGCAAGTAACCGGAATTTTCCGGCGTGATTTTTAGCTGTCCCTCATTTTGCCCCAAGAGGAGTCGGTCATATTCCGCGGTAAACTCTCCACGTTCGTTGTAGATAGATTTGAACCGATCGGCGTCAATTGCGCCAACACGGACAAGCTGTGCTCCCAAATCTCCCCAACGGACTGGTAACACCACCCCCGCAGACGGCGTCACATCGGCAACCGGTTCAGATTCAACAGTAGTTCGGGTGCTACTCCCGACTCTTGCCTCTCCCAAATTAGAAGCGCGGAGCCCCGTCGTGTAAATCCACGTCAAGGCCAAAATAGTTGCCGAGAGCACAATGCAAGCCGGCAGAACATAATCCTTTTTAACCCGCGGCTTTGGCGGCGCGAGGGTCTCAAATATCGAATCTTTATTTTCATCATTCATAAGTTTGAATCATTTGGCTTTTGTTAACCTACGCGTTTGATGGGCTGTTTTCTCAAGAATCTTCGCCCCGTATTCAAACGCGTAGAGTTATTTTATTTTTCATCACAGCAATCAACGAGCTTGGTCACGATGTCTTCCAGCGTCCACGGTTTCCCGTCTTTTTCGGTTGAAAAATTCTTAACACTATTTTGCTTTAGACCGGTCGAATCAACTAATTTCAGTCGCAGACCCCAAAAGAGAGAATATAACTTGTAGCCTTTGGCAAACATCTCGCGCGCCGCCGTTTGCTTGCCGTCCGCGTGCAGTTTAGTGCCGACCTCCATCAGTCTCATGGTGGCCGCTAAAAGATGTTTGGCTATGCACCAGGTTTCGCCCTCGTTTTGGTCCATCATTTTCGCGAGCAGTTCTTTTCTCATCTGTCGCGCCTCATTTAAGAAGTCAAAGTATTCCGGTTTATTGGTTTTGGCTCCGGTAAAGAAGAAGTGTTCCTCCAGACTGATTAAGTTCATCACCGCGATGCTCAAGTCTTCTTCGGTCGACAAGTCAACGCCGCCCGAAGTTTTCATCGCCTCAATTTTTTTGATCAATGTTTCGTAAGATGTTTTTATCGGCATATTTTTAACTACTGACTAAAACGCGAAAATTAGCAATCCGAGAATGATCATCGCTACTCCTCCCCAAACTCGCATATTTTTCGTTTCGGCCTTTTTCCACGCGCTCACTTTTTGCAACAAGACGGCATCGCTTGAGAGTGTCAGTATGACGACGAGCGGCAAAATAAAGATCAAGTTATAGAGCAATAGATAACCGACTCCAGCCAAATAAGATCCCTGATCATGCAACAGTCCCAACACCATCAAATATGGCCCGCCGGTGCAGGGGAATTCACACAGCCCGACCAAGGCGCCCAAAAGGAATGCCGTTGGCAAAGAGGCCTTGTTCATTAACTGCGCCATCTTGCCGTGCGCCGCCTGTGGAATGCGCAATTTAATCGGAAAAGCCGGCCAAAACTCGTTAATCAGATTGATGGCGCCTAGAGCGATGAGTAGCGTTGCGCCCGCCTTGGCCATAAAGTGCGGCGTGTCAAAAAGGTGCAACGCCTGCAAAAGCCCCAGGCCGATTAAGATGTAGACCGCGAAGATGCCCAGAATGTACGCGCCGCCAATCTTTAGAATGCCAAGACGACTCTTTCCGATGGAAAACAGAAACGCGATAGTGAGCAGTAGAACTGAAAACGCGCAGGGATTAACGCTGTCAATAAGCGCGGCGACGCCGATGAGCGGCAAAAGCCAACTGCCGCCTTCGCTCAAATTCCACAGCGCGGTCGTGCCGATGTTTCCCGCCTTAAAAAATAACGTCAACCCAAAAAGCAAAACCGCCCCCGCAAGAAGAACCACAAATTTTTTACTCATGGATTTTACGGAGTTACCGTCGCCGCGAATTCCAGCTCCAACGGCTGACCGGCGCCATTTTCAACAGTGACCACTCTTTTAATTCGACCAATGCCCGCCGGCCCATGCGCCGCCGGATCAAAAACAACTTCAATCGTGGCTTCGGCAAGCGAGTCGAGTGTTTGATCAATCCTCGGTATCATCCCGTGTCCGGGCATGCCGTAAGGCCCAAAACTCTGCGCGCCAAACGCCAACGTGGCGGTTGTGCACATGCAGGAGGTGTATATTTTTTCTATGTTCACCGGCGAAGTTCCGGTATTTTTTATTTTGAACTCATGTTTAACTTTTCCCGCCGCCATGGAAATAGTGCCAAAGTCATAGTTGTTAGCCTCTAAAACCATAAGCGTCTTATTAACCGAAGCGAGTGGTGGCGGAATTTTTTTCTCCGAATTCGGTCGCGCCACCCAGATCAGACCGCCAAGTACCAGAACTCCCAAAATGATACTGCTAAAAGTTTTGTTCATATTAAGATGGATAAAATGCAAGCGCACAAAAAATCCCTCAAAGCCAAGGGACTAAAAGACGCGCGGCACAAAACCTTTTCGACTCCGTAAAATTACGGATGGTTTTGTGTTGGCGTCTTAAAAAATAAAAGCCGGACTGTTTTCGTGTCGCGACAGCCAGCTCAAAAATTCCGGTCGTGGTGAAAGGGTATGAGCTCTTGAATCAAACCAGGAATGATCCGCGAACCTGGAAAGATTGGTCGAGATATTAAGAGTCTTAAGTCGGGCGAATCCGATTAAAAAAACCGCGCCCAAAAGCAACAAAGAAAAAACGGAGCCGACAAAATTTGCGCTGGAAAAACTTTTGAAAAAAGCCGCGTGAAAAGCCAGTGAATCAGCCGGAGTGGCTTGTCGCGGGCAGTCCGCCCCCGCCGCCGTGGCGGCAATGCAACCCGCGCCGTTGTGATTCTGCATGTCGGCATGCATGCCAAAAACCCCAAAAACGGCAATGCTTACAAAGCCGACCAGCAAAAAAATTGCAAAGGCAAACTTCATACGCCGAGAGTATAACACAACCCCGCAATCTACGCGACCCGCTCACTTTTCTATTGAACTAAAAAAACCTCGCCAAGTCTTAAATAGCTCTCGGATGTGAGTTTGCTATTCGCGCTAAGCGCTTTGCGAGACACTTAATACTTTCGCTTAAACGCTATCTTGTCCAAACCCCAAACCCGCCCCGCGTCCGCCGTAAACAGCAAGACAAAAACCAAAATATAAATAATATGCTCATCAACTAAATACGAGTGGGGATTGGGATAGGGAAAATCAAGAATCGGCAAGTAATAGAGAGTCATCAACATTATTCCGCCGACCGATGCCGCGCGAACCAAAAGACCGATAATCAAAGCCAATCCAACCAAGGTCAAGCCCCAGGAGTTCGCAAAATTAACCCACGGCAGATTAGAAGGTGCAGCAAACCAATTAAAAAGTGCCGGAAAAGTTTTTGCCGCGCCTAAATATCCGGCCGCCGACCAAGCAGGATTTATAACTTTGGTAATCCCAGCATAAAAAAACAACCAACCCAAACTAACTCGCAATAAAAACGTTGCCGTCTGTAAAGCCTTAGTCATATTGAGTTGATTATAGCAGACTCTAAAGCGATGCCTGTGGATGGAATATAAATGAAGTTAGAAACTTCTAAAACGTAGCGTCGAAACTAATATACGGTTGGACAATTAAGCGATCTAGCCGATTTTAGTTTTTCTGTCTGGCAGACGAAACACGAACTTGTAGTGCGGATGCCACTTGCGTTCACTCGCCCAATCGTCGGACAGCCACAAACCCGCTTCGTCATGCCCCAGCCTGAAGATGCTCGGGCCACCCCCGGGGGCGGCTATTTGCTTCATGCCTATGTAAATCCATTCATTTAAAGGTTGGTCTTGATACTTCAGGCGATAGTTGGGACCGGTATCAGCTGGACACAGTTCCAGTCCGAGGATTTGAGCTCGCTCATAGATTTCGTCGGTCGTGGCCTGGTCTTTGAATCCAAGGTCGGCTACGGTCAAACGAATGAGAGTGGCTTCCTCCGGATTCTTGCCCGGCACGAATTCCCTGTTCTGAAGCATTGATATTACAAAGCCTAAGTTGATGCCAGCCGATCCTATTTCGGAAATAAGTTGCTCGGCCGACTTGCCTCCGATCTCAACATTCTCTCTGCGGATTTTCTTATCCGGAAATGATGTATAAATGTGTTCGAGATTCTCCGGAAATTTTTGAAATATACCCGGTTCAAGTGTGCCGACATACACCTTAGTGTTTTCGTTTATCTGGCTAGGAACACGAGCGATCTCCTCTCTTGTGCATTCAAATATAACCAGCATGTCTTGCTCCAGATTTCTCTGCGCTCTAAATTTTTCAGCTCGCTTATCTTTAAGAGGACTCCAGCCGATTCTCTCATGAAAGTTTTCAATTGGACCATTGATCTCATATAAGTATTCCAAATCCTCCTTATTCAATGGCTCTCCACTAATAATTTTATTCTCAATAGCCGTTGTGCGCAAAAAAAGAATTCTGGCGTCTCCCTCTATATTATTCCTCCTACCAATAATCTCGGTGTTGCGCATATCATGCTGATACCCAAACCCTTCAATCGGCGACTCTATTTCATAAAGAAAAATCAGGTCATCCCTGGTCAACGCCCCACCGCGTTTTACGCGGTTATCAATTTCGGTCAGCATCTTCATATCCCTGACCTTTTTCTCGTATTTCTCTCCATCCGGAAATTCTTTGAGCTTTTCCTGCGCCACCGTGGCGATGTACGGATCGAGGTTTTGTTGCGGCGCAACTCCGCGCACCTCGGCAATAGCGCCGCCGTCCATTCTAATGGCAACGCGCGGAATTTTGGCTTCCCCTTTTTGGTCAAGAGAATAATAAACATAAAAATCGCCTTTTTTGAGCTGGGCTTCCGCGGTAGATTCTCCGGCGGTACACCAACCGGTTCCATGACTCTGTAGTGATTGCACGAGTGACATATGATCCGAGCCTTTTTCATATTTTACCCACCGACCTTCGGTAATGCTCATCAATTTTACCGAATCCGGCGTCACTTTTTCTATCGCCCAGGCATAGAGTTTGCCAAAGTTTTCCCCGGCGAGCAGTTGTTCAAATTTTATTTTATCCTCGGCCTCCATCGCGGCTAAGTTTGGTTTTTCTCCGCGATATTTTTTCTCCATCACGTCCAACACGTAGGCCAAGGCCTCGCGGTTCAAATCGGGAAACGGCTTGACCGTTCCCTTGTCCCGCTTAGCAAATTGCTTCTTCTCTTTATCGTAGCCACCCAAGCCCAAAACACTTCGGACAGCATAGTATTTGAGCCAGTCGGGATAAGTGGCATCCAGCGAAGCCAGATAATCAATCCAGTTATCCAGCGTGCCCTCCTGATCGGCGATAATAACTTCGGCATGCTGTCTGCGTATCTCGTCAGTAACTTCAATCTCGCCCTGACCCCGCTCGCGCGCGATTCGCTTTTGAGTCTCAAAATAACTTTCCGGAATTTCTTCAGGTTTAATGACAAATTTTTCGTGCAAAACTTGCTTTAAGGCCTCCACGCCACGCTCCCGTTTTTCCGGATCCTCGCGATCTAAAATCTCGGTAAAACGATCCAAATAGTTTTGAATCCGGTTTTCTGGTTTCTGCGGAACCTTCTCGCCGCTTTGCGCCTCGGTGCGTTGCGCCGCCGATTCCACCTCGGGGGTGTTATGCAAGCCGTACTTCTGTTTAAGAAATTCCGGATTTTCCATATAAAAACATCATAACCCACTCCGGTTCATCCTCAAAATAAAAAACCCTGCGATCAAGCAAGGTTTCAAGTTCATCTAATTTCGACAGTCACTCACGGATCAAAGTCTGGCTCGGCAATTCGGTAGGCGTCCGGATCTTTTTCATACGACGAATGTCCGTCCGATCTTCCCCTAAAAAAAGTAACATTCTGGATGGTTACTATGTCGTGAGCAACTTCCAAATGGCATCTCGCACATTGCCCGGCAACACCAAGTGAAGTAGCGCAATGCGGGCACTCTAATTTTTCGGCAAAAGGCGACTTACAGTGTTTGCAAACAAGGGGCGTCGGCGAAGTCACAAAACCTCCCTCGGATCTCCATCCATCTGATCCATAGTGTCAATCTGGTGATGAAGCTCAAAGAGCAAGCACAAAAGTTCAAGTGGTCTTTGAACGATTGGCGAAAGCTTCTCATTTTCAAAACCAACCAAAGTGCCGTGCTGATCCTTGTACACCCCCACATCAACATAGAGCATATAACCGATGGTGTGCATGGTTTCGTCCAGCAGCTTTTTACGAACCGCGCTTTTGCGCAAATCGTACATGGTGTTGTCAAAAACCCTGCCATCCTCAAACCAGTGTTCGCCACCCCAAGGGTCGGGAGGGAAAAACGGCTTCAACTTCTCAAAAATGGCTCTGGCTTTTGGGCTTAATACCGCGCAATCTTGCGACATAGGAGACTCCTTATAAAAGAACCTTCGCTACTCTACCACTATTTTATAAATTTGCAATTTTCTTTGCTGGTTTTTTCATCTCTAGAAATTCGCCATTTTAGCGAACGATGGGGTAGTATCAAAAATATGAATTACGACGTGGTGGTTATTGGCGGCGGTCCGGCTGGTATGATGGCGGCTGGCCGTGCCGCAAGTCGCGGGCGTCGGGTTTTATTGCTGGAGAAGAATCCAAATCTTGGCAAGAAACTCCTTATTACTGGAGGTGGTCGCTGTAACGTGACCAACAACAAAAGCGACCTCCGCGCGATGCTCGTAAAATACAAAAAAAGCGATCAGTTTCTTTTTTCCGCCTTCACCCAGTTTGGCGTTAAAGACACGTTGGCATTTTTCAATGAGCGAGGAATGCCGACCAAAGAAGAAAACGAAGGCAGGATCTTTCCCGTCTCCGACAGTGCAAAATCGGTATGGGAGTTGCTGGTTAATTATATGAAAGCCGGTGATGTTAAAGTTCAAACCGGCGCCGAAGTTATCGGTCTTTCGTTTGATTCAAGCAAAAAGCATCTTGTTATTAAAACGAAAGATAAAAAAGAAATCACCGCCAAATCTTGCATCTTGGCCACGGGCGGTGTTTCGCGTCCCGAGACCGGTTCCACCGGCGATGGCTTCAAGTGGCTAAAAAAACTAGGCCACGCCATCGTCGCTAATAACTTCGCTCTCGTTCCAATCGCGCTTACCGATGTCTGGGCCAAAAAACTCGGTGGCCTCACTCTCAAGGACATCAAACTCACTGCACTCCAAAACGGGCAAAATCAAACGAGCGCCAAAGGCCGCCTCTTGTTTACTCATTTTGGCATCAGCGGCCCCACAATTCTTAATCTAAGCCAAGAAATAGGCGAACTGTTAAAATACGGCGAAGTAATAGTGGAACTTGATCTTTTTCCGTCCGCGGACCAAGGCGCCCTCCGTAAAAAACTACAAGAACTTTTGGTTGGCGAGAGCAATAAAAAGCTCAAAAATGTTTTGAGTAAACTAATCCCCGCGGCTTTGGTCGCGCCGATTTTAGAATTGGCTAATGTAAGCGGCGAAACACCGAGCCACAGTGTTAGCTCCGAGGATCGCAAAAAACTCGCATCGCTTTTAAAGGCAATTCCTTTGCGCGTTGCCGGTTTGCTTGGCGCAAAAGCCGTTGTTTCTTCGGGAGGGGTGGCGCTGGAAGAAATTGATTTTAAGACGATGCAATCGCGCCTGATTCCCAATCTCTATCTAATCGGCGATGTTCTGAACATTGACCGCCCCTCTGGCGGCTACAGCCTGCAACTCTGCTGGACTACCGGCTTCGTGGCGGGGAACAATGCCTAGCAAATAATACTAGTATCATCATATTCGCCCCCCCCAAAGACTTTTCCTAGTACGCTCCTGCTAATTTTTCAATACTCAAGAGTTGATGCCAAGTCTTGCCGTTATCTCTGGACTTCCACACTCGCGCCATGTCGGAGTTTATATAGATGACGTTTTTATCGATTGGATCAAAGACGATATTCGCCACGCGGTGATCATTGGTAATACCGTTCGGAAGCGTGCCGACGGCATTCCAAGTCTTACCGCCGTCCAGGCTTTCAAACACGTCATTCGGTTGGGCGTAGAGACTAACCCCGATCAACCTCATGCCTGTTTTGTCGTGCGGATCGTAGCGCGCGAAGCTCACCGCCATCGTGCTCGGTTCCCGCAAAGTGCCATCAACCGAATAATACACCTTATCAATATTATCCTTGCTCGCCATCAGGAAAAAGTGATCCAAATTGACCGGTGAAACAGCGAGATATCTTATCCCAATGCCGCGCGTAGCATCGAGCTTTGCCCAGGTCTTGCCACCATCGTTCGTTTCTAAAAATCCCCATTGCTCTTCGGTGGACTTTTTGTCTACATTCGTGCCCGAGGGCAATCCGAACGTGGCGAGTCGCAACTTCTGCGAATTTTTCGCATCCACGAAAATGCCGGGAACTCTCAAATCAGCAAACAGTCCGGTCGGAAGCTCTTCCCAGGTACTACCGCCGTCCGTGGTTTTATAGACCACCCCCTTGGTTACAAAAACTTTTCCTTTGTCTGGTCCGTCCATGCCTTGAGGGAGAGCGGCGGTCGTGACATACACCACGCGAGGGTCTGTGGGATCAATCACCGCGCTTTCCGTATACGCGCTCATCCCGCTCGTGAAGAGCTGGTGCCAAGTGGCGCCCCCGTCTAAACTCTCGGAAAGTCCGCCAAGACCATCACCCACTCTTCCGGGTGCGCTACCGCCCGGAGCGAGAAGCCGCTTTGGATTTGAAGGATCTATATACAGGTGGAAACGAAGATCTTGGCACGGCTTCGATGGGTCGTCGTTGTGCGGCAGGCCCTTCAGCCCTTTTCCCGAGAAGCGCCAGGTGCTTCCTCCATCGACGCTTTTGTAAAGACCTTTATACTCCACGTTGATATAGAGTTCTCGGTTATCACTCGGATTCACGACGAACGTCTGTTCTGTGCGGTAATTGTCGAAACCCAGTCGGGGATAGCAGTTCACAGGATGTCCTTGCACCACATCAACGCCGGCTTTTCTGCCGGTCGTTTCGGAATTGTTTGTGATTGGGCCGCCAGTCGCCACGTTGCCCGTCCTTGTGTTGCCCGTTCCCGCCAATGATTGCGCGGAAGTATTTAATTGACGTTTCCGCAACGCTGGTTCTGATTTTTGGCCAGTTGCTTGCGGAACATCTTGCGGACTAGATTTTACATATTCAACATCTCTCGCGCCCTGCGATTCATTCACGAATTCGTTCAATGCTTCTTCCTGTATTACTGTCGGTTTATGCGAAAAGTACGCATAGCCTCCTAAGCTAAGAGCTATGACGGCAGTTACGATGCCGACAAGTACAATTTGAGCAAACCCCTTTTTAGAATCCACACAATCATTGTACAAAATTTTGTGGCTTCAGTGAACTCTTTTTTATCCCGATGTTTTTACGGCATTCCCGCCTGTGCCGAGCTTGTCTTTTCAAAGCTTTGGCAAAAGAGCTTCCCTCCAAAGGCGGGTAAGCGTGCCAATTTCATTGGCGCGCCGCCATTTCCTTGCTTGCGAATTTAACTGGCGCAAGTGGGGTAATGTATATATACTCGCTACAGCACTTCAACAAACAACAAACGAGGGAGTAAAAATGGCAGAAAAGGAACTAAGGGAAAGACATGGAGACCAGATGGGGCACCCAAGTGAGCGCGAGCTCCTGATCAAGATCGTGAAGTCTCAAATGATGCTTAACTCCAAAATGTTTGAATTTATGCGCGCGTATCAAAGAGAGCAGAATTTGGGAGAGAGTAGCATGCTTCGGAATGGTTTTGGCTCTCCAACGCATATAGGAAGGCTATTGGGCGAAGTGAATCAAATCGGATTCGCACTAAACGAGCTTGTCGAGGCCTTTATCGGCGAAAGAATTTCAGAAAAACGCGATTCCGAGAATCGAGTAATGGCGTTTTGCAACCACTGCAAAAAAGAATCTCCATTCGTACGAGTTGTGGATAGCCCGTATGGCCTGGCAGGAGCTTATGAGGATGGCACCGAGCGACTCATCTGTGCGGTTTGCAAAAAAGATGCCATCTATCCCGGAGATGAAAGATTGCCAAAATTCAATTCTGTTTTTAAAACTAAGTAGGAAGACAAATTAGCTGCAACCGCAGCTATTTTTATTTTCTTGTTGTAAAATTCTTTGCTTATTCATATTTTAGAGGGATTCCAAGTCGCCGGATATATATATGTATATTAGACGCAGATGGGTCGCTTAAAGGCAAGCAGAATAAGACAAATAAGACAGCTTAGAAGGGGCTGTATGCCGTGTCTTAAATTTTGTAAGATATGGGCATGACTGACGAAATAAAAAACTATCAGCAATGGAAAACTATTGAGCGCGATGGAACCACAAAGGATAAGCTTATGCTGTCGCTTCAAGATAAAAGGAAGCGGGAAGAGATAATCGATTACCATTTTAAAAAATTCTATAAAGAAACATATGGGGTGGAGCTTCCATCTTCTTTGATCGAGCGTGATAATCCCCACGATTTTACTTTTGCTAATGCGGCGGAGGAAAAGTTTTATTTAGAGATCGTAGCGGTAAGCGATACCCATGAAGGATTTCGTAAGCACCGACATCACGCCAAACTTGATGCGCTCCTCAAAAACGAACCGATGTCAGTTTTTGGATTCATTCCGTGGAATGCGACTAATAAAGATATCGAGAAGGCAGTATTAGAAATGGAGAAGGAGCCACCAGTAAATGATATGGCTAGTAGTTCCATGCAAATTCTTAATCAGAGTATAATTGCCCAAAAACCAATTATTAGGAAAACGACCGATCTTATTAAGTTGCGTCTTTTTATGACGGACGGCGTAAATGTTCCATTGGAAAAAATTGTGACCGCCGAGATTAAAAAGAAGGAGGCGAAGCAATATAAATATGTCAAAGATATGACTTTGATTGTTGATGATCAAATTATTATGTACAACCGTGAAGATATCGCTCGTTCTTGGTTTGACTTAGTCTTAGCCAATCAGAAATCAACATTCAAAGAGATTTTTCTATATTCTGGATACTACGCTAACGAAAACGGAAATAATGCCCAATTCACAATATGGCCAATAAAATGCGAACGCGAACGATACACAAATCCAAGAAGCGAAATCTGAAATGATGCGCCCCGCCACTATTTTTCTGGGGCAAAGGAGGCGGGGCGACGGACTCGTGAGCGCGCAGGAGCGAGGTCTCGGGGAGCCTGTCTTTCGGCAGGCAGGGAATCCGCGCGGACTTCGGCTTTTTTCTTTTGGCTTTAATCTAGTTAGTCTAGATGACGACGAAGTACTTCGAGCGCAACTGCGTCATAACAACTTTGCCATGTAGCCACATCCTTGCCAAGTTTGTTCGGATTTCTAAGTTCTTTAGCTTGGCCGCCAACACGGCTAGCCAAATCAGCTTTGAGATCGCCAAGGAACTTGATTGGATTAGCTTTCCAGTAGCACTGACCATCCTTTATGCCCACAAGGTTACGGAAACTTGCAAGTACGGGATAGATAAAACCGCTAGGGATTCGATAATGTGATTGATTCCCAGTAAATTCCAAAACGACATCACCCATTTTTTTCTTGCTAGAGGTGTCCATTACGCCAGTCAATTTACCAAATTTACCACCAGCCTCCTCGTTCGCGCTTTTATTGTAGGCGTCTGGCAACTCAAAGTATATGGTATCTCGTAACTCTAATATCTCGGGCAGAAGTTTGACATACTTACCCATCTCTTTCTTGCGCGAGGAGAAGTGATCAACCAGTATTGCTTTAGTCGAGTAAGCTTTGATTGGATGTTTGTTTTTATCGAAGCTTTCTACATCGAAGCAAACTAAGTAAGACAGGATTTCTTTTATATCAATGTCTTTCTTGCTTCCATCTTCGAGAAGTTCGTATTCTTTGTATGCAATACGACCCTCATAAGATTTTCCCTTCAACACTTCTTTGATCGTCGCGAAGGTATCTTTTAATTCTTCAATGCTTTGTTCCTTAACCTGCGTTGAAGTATTTCGCGCTTCTACAATTCCGATAACATCATTGCGATCTTGGACACCCTCCAAAACCTCTAATTTAACCATGGCGTTAACATCCGCCAACTCATTCTGATCAAGAGCCTCAACAAAACTCCGTATTACTCGAAAGGTATGACCTCCGTCAAGTAATCCGTTTTTACTCTTATCCACCATCTCAATTTTTAGTAGATTTGATTGATTGTCGAAATCCACCTTATCTACGAGAATTGTTAGGCCTCGATTCTTGAGCAGAAAGAGATCAGGCTGGTCCTCTAGTGTTTCAAGTATTTTTTTAGAGACACCCGAAGTTAATTTTGGATCTCGTGGGTTTAATGTTCGCCAATCGTCAAACTCCTTAGGCAAGTCCTTTACGCCGACTATCGCAATATACGTTTTGCCTATTTTGTCATCTGCGGGGCTACTAATTTTACGGAACGAAACAACGGGAAACTTTATCAATGTTGATGTATTGTTCATAATTTTCCTAATTAATAAATTAATAACGCGCCTCGTGGCGCGTTTAGGAAAACTGAATTATGGAAATATATTTTCCATTCGTCAGCTTTTGCTAAACGCTTGTGCCGAGGTTCTTCCTACGGCCACCGAAGCTTGCGCTACCGGCGGTTGGTATGCGAGGCATCACCAACTTTTGAATTGTATATCCACACGACCTATTTTGTCAACATCCCCGGGCTAAAGCCCGGGGCTTGCGTTGGGAGCGATATGATCCCATTGCGCTTGAATATATGCCCGCATGGTCGCTTCATCCATTCGTCCGATACTTTCAGCAAAGTAACCCTCCTGCCACAAGCTGTCTCCCCACAGAAATTCTTCTAACTCGGGGTGCTCCTGCCTCAAGACCCTCGACGTACCGCCCTTGAGGTAACGCACGGCCTGGGCAACTGAAACTGAGGTTGGAAGCTGTACCAGCAGATGGACGTGGTCGGGCATGATCTCGAGTTCATGAATGAACCACCGATTCATTTTTGCGCAATCAATCAAAAGATTTTCTAATCGTCCGACCACGTCCGCGCGCAGAACCGAGCGGCGGTACTTAGGGGTAAAAACAAGGTGGTACAGACAGCGGTGGTAGGCATGAGCACCCCTCCAGAAAAAAGCTTGTTCCGGTTTCGGCATATTTCCATTCTAGCGCAATGGGATCTTGGAATGGCGCTCCGGCCGCCGTAGGCGGCCTACGGGGCGGCCGTATCCCACGGGCTAAAAAGCCCGGGGCTTGTGGCGGCGGGTGTCAATAGCATTTTATACACAGGCTTAACTCGTATCATCCAATCTGGCTCCCGAATTAAAACCTTCGCAAACTTTTGAAAAAAATCGCCGGCTACTGATTAAATTTCAACTTGGGCCATTTTTCTAACCATCTTTTTTCTTTTGCTCGCTCCTTTACTCTTTCCAAACCTTCCGGGAACTTCGGACTTGGTCTCACGATTAAATTTATCAAATCATCTATACCATAAGGTGCGATGAGTTTTAACTTGCCACTTTCCAACTTAACGCCTATGCCTGTCGCTGTTTCGGGCCATTGAGAAAGTGCGTCTTCGGTTGATTTATATTGTGGCAAATTATTCCACTTGTGAGCATACGCCTCATTTACTATCTCCCATTTTATACCAGTTTCTTTTCGTAACCTTTGCGATAATTCCTCATCAGTTTTTTGTTCGTTTCCATTCGGATCGTAATAAACTAAATCTATGTCATTTGTTTCAACTTCTTTTTTGATGTATCCGTGTAAATAATCCCAGACTTTGTTTCTTACAAATCCCGCGCCAATAACCCAATCGGGGAAATTAAGTTTTTCTGCCACGCGCAAAATATTCATCATCCATTCGTCTTTCTCAATTAAATTGAGGATGTCACTTTCTGTCATATATCTTCCCTAGTTCTTCATTGATTTTCCGCACGGCTCCGCATTGTGCAGGACGTTAGAGCCATTATACAGCAGCAAAGAGAGTATGTTTACATACCAGATTTAACTGATATTAGAAATTAACGATTTGCCGCTTGCCTCTGCTTATATAATTTCCGGTTTGTCTGGTATAGACTTTCTTTTATCATTCTTTCTAGCATTGAGTAGTCTCCATCATCGGCCTGTCGCATTGCACTTAGATATTTTTCTTTTTCCTCCTTCTTAAAATGTATCGAGACATCACTTTCAAGCCAAGGCAATTCCGCTCGTTTGAGAATAGCATTTAAAAGTAGTCTTGAGGCTCTGCCATTTCCATTTTGAAATGGATGTATTGATGCAAATCTATGAGATAGCCTTGCTGATAAGGTGATTACGTTTTTATATTGCCTCTCCCTTCTTGGTCTTTTTAGATTTCGCGTCTTAGTTCTTAACTCCTCATCTAAAACCGCAACCTCATTGGCTATATTTTTGTAGTCGGTCATTTTTAAGGGCGTCCCATCTATCCGTTTAAGTTCTTGGTCGTTGCTTTTCCTAAATTTACCACCAATACTTGCATCCTCGCCGCCCATAGAAGTGAATAAAATTTTGTGCGCTCTAATTATTAGGTCTATGCGAATAGACTCATTATTTTTTATAAGTTCTTTGATTTCCTTATTCAGAAAAGAAGAGGCTCGAAACAAGCCCCTTTCTTCCCGCTTGTCGTTTATCTTTTTCTCGCTATCACTTAGGGCTTCCATTGCCTCTTTCAAGCATTGCTTTAATCGCATCTTCCCTAGAGAGAGTGTTGCCCTCCAAAAGATTGGAATAAAAAACCGAGCTTATTAAATTTTCTTTATCAAAATTCTCCGCCTCTTTAGGAGAAAGAGGGGGCAGCTTGTTTATTTTCTCATCCAAGGTCAGTATATTTTTAAGGGTTTTGTCAGTCATATTTGTTGTATAGAACCCTAAAAATAAGGAAAACACTCGTTCAGGATGCCTTTCACGTTTAGTTCGCTCATTATAGTGCTTATCATTCTTATTTTCAACGGGTGTGGATAAATCAGTGAAATAGATATTCCTATTGATTGAGTTTACTTTATACTAAATAAAGGATCTATATATTTTTTATTAATTACATGACCTATAACAGTGCTAATAATTGTAAAGGGAATTCCTAAAAACAGCAGTTGGTAGCCCTCTGATAATTGATCCCATTCAAAGCGAAATAAAAAATTAGATACATCGACAATCTCTTTTGAGAATAAAATGTAAATTAAAAAAGTAAACGTCAGCGCAAAAAGAACAGAAACGACAATAACCAATCTCTCAATTATCCTCACGAGGATATTAAACCTCTTTGGAAACTCACTTATTTTTTCTTCCCCACTTAGACTGAGTTCTTTTTCAATACTTTCCATGGCTCCGGGAGCAGGGATCGAACCTGCGACCTTCGCGTTAACAGCGCGCCGCTCTACCGCTGAGCTATCCCGGAATA
>CAYIWJ010000011.1:16390-24824 GCA_964367145.1 uncultured Candidatus Saccharibacteria bacterium
GCTATCCCGGAATATAAAGTTTTATTCTGGGATAGCGGTTTACTGCAATCGCTGACCTGTCCGCCGGAGCCGCCAAAGCGGCAGAGGAGGAGCTATCCCAGAATAGAAGTATTGTAGCTAGATTAAATCTACTTTTCAATCCTTTGGCGAACGCTAAAAAATCCTGCGGCAAGAACAGCAAGAAGTCGCGTCCAAGTCTGCAACTCCTGAAGCAAATAACTTGGCGTCACTCCAACAATCGGCTGTGCGGTCACGATGTCTAAAACCAAAGCCATCACCACCCAAACTCCAGCTATAAACAGAGCTTCGTTCAAAGTTATCGGCTTTATTACAAAACGCAGAAATATGAAAGACGCCACAAAAGCGGTAAGAGTCAGCAAAAATCCATATCCGAATCCCAACGGATTCATCGCCACTACCTTATAGAGCAACCCGCCAACCGCAAACCGAACGGCATAATTTACCAAACCAAATCCAACAATCTTTGCGATTCTCATTAATCTTATTATAGCAAACAGATGCTTTTGCTCCGCCTCAAGTCGGGTATATAATGTATATAAATCAAGACTATGAACTCCCGCATCGTGCTTCATTTGGATATGGATTCTTTTTTCGCTTCGGTTGAAGAGCAAGCCAATCCCAGACTTAAGGGCCAACCAATTGCGATTGGCTCTGATCCCAAAGAGGGGCAGGGTCGTGGCGTGGTTTCTACCGCCAACTACGCGGCACGCGCCTATGGAATCCACTCGGCTCAACCGATTGCGATTGCTTGGCGATTGGCGGAAAAAGCCAAATCCGTCGGTAAACCACCAGTAATTTTTTTGGAACCGCGCCTCAAACTCTACGCCGAAAAAATCGCCCAAATTATGGCGATCATCGCGCCACGGGCTAGCATTGTGGAGCAGGCGAGTATTGATGAGGCTTATTTTGAACTGTCAAACGAAAAACCCCGCGAAAAAAAATCAAAAACCAACCCCTGGCTTAGAGCCGAAGCCGAAGCCCAAAAAATTAAAGCCGAAATCAAACAAAAGTTCGGCCTCACCGCGAGCATTGGCATCGGCCCCAACAAGCTCATTGCCAAAATCGCGGCTGGTACAAAAAAACCCGATGGCCTGACCGTGATTCATCCGGACGAAGTCCAAACTTTTTTGGACGGGCAACCGGTTGGCGTGATTCCGGGCATTGGCCCAAAAACTCAAGAAACTTTGCGCGCTCATCGCGTAGAAAGCGTTTACGACTTGCGCCAAATTTCCCAAGAAAAACTCGTGGCGCTTTTTGGTAAGTGGGGCGGCGAGATGTATAAAAAATCACGGGGTCAAGACGAAAGTCCGCTCGTTGCCGATCGCGAGTTAAAATCCATCGGCGAGCAAGAAACCTTTGATGCGGATACGCTTGACCCGCAAATACTTCTCGCTCGAATTAAAAACATGGCCGTTCGCGTTGCAGAGCGAGTAGAAAAAGAAGGGGTAAATTACAAAACCGTGGGGTTGGTGGTCCGTTTTGAAGACTTTGAAACCAAAACCAGATCCTATACTTTGCCGAAAGCAAGTCGCGAGGCTAAAGCGCTAGAGTCCGAGGCGGTGAGATTATTTATGCCCTTTCTGGACAAGCGCGAAAACCCTCGCAAGAAAAAAATCCGCCTTTTAGGTGTCCGCGTGGAAAAACTTTCGCCTTTAGAAAAATCCGCGGTTAAAACAAAGTCAAAAAATAAAAACGCCACCCTTTTTTAGGGTGGCAAGACACTCGCGTTGCGATTTTGCGTGTTGCTAACGAATGATGAAAAGAGCCGTAAAGACGTAAGCCAAAGTCATGCCAACGAATATCCCCATCCAGAAACCGAACCAAAAGGTAGTCCGAGCCTGATTCTTTTCGTAATCCGCCCAATGCTTCCGTTCCGCGAGCACTTCCCAAGCAGATTCGCTCATAAAAACCTCCTTTAAGGTTCTGGTCCGAAAGATAATCTAATTAGCGATATGAGTCAATTCGCTGTACTGACTTTAATCTTTCCCCAACAAAAAAGTCCCCGCCTCACACGGGAACTTTTTTATATTCAACTAAAAAACATAAACTACATTGCGCCACCAGTCATTGACGGCTTACGCATTGCGGCCCAAAGAGCCCAAACGCCGACTGCTAAGTGCAAAATCAAGTCAGCGGGACTTTCCAAGTTCGCACCCAAGAAGCTGGTTGAGAACACGTTGTAAACGGCAAAGAAGATGCCGAGTACGCCCACCAAAATTACGAGATTCTTCTGTTGCATCGGATTCTTCAGAGCTCCAGCGGCGATCAAAGCCACGATACCCAAAATGGTATGCGCCCAGTTTTCACCGTTATCAAACCACCAGGCACCGCCGAAAATGCTCGCGTCCGAAGTTGGGCCGATTAAACCAAAAAAGCCCAAAAGTCCGACTAGCACCAGCACCACGCCCCCGATTTGAAGAAATTGTTTTGGATTCATAGAAAAAGTATCTCACAAACTCGACCTTTGATACTACGAATACGAAAAACATTATAGCACTTCTAAACTCGAGGAGCTAAAGAGTTATCCCCAAGACCCAAAAAGAGCTTTATCTAAAAAAGGAATAAAAGAATACGGATATATTAGACTGGGCTTGAAAAAGTCTCCAATGGTCAATATAATAGATGGGCTTATATGGAAGAAACAAACCAAAACCAGCAACAAAATTCTTCGGAAGAAGTCAAAAATAACTCCAACCCAACCACATCACCAGCTGGCGCGGCGGAAGCAGAAAAAGCCACCAACGAACTCCAAGAAAAATTGACCCTGCTCCGCAAAGAAGCCGACGAATATCTAAATGGCTGGCGACGCGCCAAAGCCGATCTGATTAACTATAAAAAAGAAGAATTGACCCGTGCCGAAATGATGGTAAAATTCAGCAATGAAAGTCTGCTCAAAGATTTGCTCGTGGTCATGGATAGCTTTGATCTGGCGCTCAAATCAGATAAATCCGGTGCAAGCGAAAAAGGAATGGAAATGATTAAATCTCAATTCGAAACTTTATTGCGCCGCAACGGGGTAGTCCCGATTAAATCGGAAGGCGAAGTCTTTAATCCAAGCCTACACGAAGCCGTGGCGGAAGAAGCTTCGGACGCTACAGCTGGAAGCGTTGTTCAAGAAATAACTCGCGGCTGGAAATTACACGAAAAAGTTATCCGTCCGGCGCAAGTCAAAATCGCCAAACCGCGAAGTGAATAATAAAATCAAACTGTCGCTTTATAAAAAAAATATAAATCATAAACTATAAAAAATATGGCAAAAATTTTAGGCATTGATCTTGGCACCACTAATTCCGCGATGGCCATTATGGAAGCGGGTTCGCCGCGAGTGATTGAGTCCGCCGAAGGCAATCGCACCGTGCCTTCCATCGCGGCTTTCAATAAATCCAACGAACGTCTGGTTGGTCTCTTGGCCAAGCGGCAAGCCGTCACAAATCCGCAAAACACTATTTTTTCCATCAAGCGTCTTATTGGTCGTAAATTCAGCGATGCCGAAGTGCAAAGCGATAAGAAGTGGTTTCCGTTTGAGATGAGGGCCTCGTCAACCGGCGGCGTAGAAATTAAAATGGGCGCCGACTGGTTTACGCCAGAAGAAATCTCCGCCATGGTTTTGGGCAAACTCAAAGCGGACGCCGAAGCCCGACTTGGCGAAAAAATAGAAGAAGCGGTTATCACCGTACCGGCCTATTTTGACGACAGTCAGCGGCAAGCTACCAAAAACGCCGGAGAAATCGCCGGACTCAAAGTCCGTCGGATTTTGAACGAACCAACCGCCGCGGCGCTTGCCTACGGCCTCAATAAAAAGAAGAACGAAAAAATCGTCGTTTACGACTTCGGTGGCGGAACTTTTGACGTTTCGGTTTTAGAAGTTGCCGACGACACTGTGGAGGTCAAAGCCACCGGCGGCGACACGCATTTGGGCGGCGACGACTTTGATAAATTGATCAACGAGTATCTGGTCAAGGAATACAAAAAACAGGAGGGGATTGATATCAGTCGCGACCCGCTCGCCCTTCAGCGATTAAAAGAAGCCGCCGAACGCGCCAAGCACGAACTTTCAACTTCGGTGGAAACCGAAATCAATCTGCCCTACATCAGCTCCGACGCCGCCGGCCCAAAGCACTTTTTAATGAAGCTCACCCGCGCCAAGCTGGAGGAGTTGGTCCACGAGCACATTGATCGCTCAATTAGTATTTTAGATAAGACCATCAAAGAAGCCAAATTCAATATCTCTCAAATCGACGAAATTATCCTTGTCGGCGGCCAGACTCGTATGCCCGCCATTCAAGAGGCGGTCAAAAAGTTTTTTGGCAAAGATCCGCACCGCGACATCAACCCCGACGAAGTGGTTGCCATCGGCGCCGCCGTGCAAGCCGGTATTTTGCAGGGCGAAGTCAAAGATATTTTGCTTTTAGACGTTACCCCTCTTTCGGTCGGCATCGAAACTTTGGGCGGAGTTTTTACTAAGTTGATTGAAAAAAATACCACGGTTCCTACCGCTAAGTCCCAAATCTTTTCTACCGCCGCCGACAATCAAACGCAGGTGGAAATCCATGTTTTGCAAGGCGAACGCGAAATGGCGACCGACAACAAGACCCTCGCCCGCTTTGTGTTGGACGGTATTCCACCCAGTCCACGTGGCACTCCACAAGTGGAAGTCAATTTTGATATTGATGCTAATGGTATTTTGAGTGTTTCCGCCAAAGAGCAAAAAACCGGCAAGACCCAAACAGTCAGAATCGAAGCGACCACCGCTCTCTCTAAAGACGAAGTTGAACGCCTCAAAAACGAAGCCGCCCAAAATGCCAGCGAAGATAAAAAGAAGCGCGAAGTGGCCGAAGCCAAAAACCAGGCCGAAAGCTTGGTCTATGTGGCGGAAAAATCCCTGCGTGATCTTGGCGACAAAGTCAGCGCCGATCTCAAGACCGCAATTACCGAAAAAATAGACGCGCTCAAAAAAGTCAAAGACGGCGCGGATGCCGAGTCCATCGTTAAAGCCACCGGCGAACTATCAACCGAACTCCAAAAAATCGGTCCCTTGATGCAACAAAATCAGTCGGGACAAACTCCGCCGACCGAACCAGAGACCCCCAAACCGGAAGAAGGAAATAAATAAAACCGCTTTTGGGTACATAAAAAATCCCCGCTACTTTTTTAAGTGGGGCCTTTTTTTACTCCCAAAAAATCTGTCTCTTGCAAAAAATGTTATACTAAAAAAAGAAATCATATTTATTCATCCACTCGTAAAAGATTCGCTATTCGGCGAGACACCATGGAAGAACCCAACATTGATAGCACTAAATGGAAAGTCATCGGCCTTGGGGTGGTAAGCACCGGACTCGCCGCGCTTTTTGGCAGATCTCTTCAGCAGTTTCTAAATCACGACGGCGGGCTTATAAGTCTCGGCATTTTCTGCGTCTTATGGTTTGCTCTAATGACGCTTCATCCGTTTTTAGTTAAAGGACTTCGCGTGGCGTCAATCCTATACGCCGCCCAAGTTCTGGCCTTCGTCGCTCCTTTCTACGCTTCGTTTTCTTTCACGGTTCTGATTCCCGCCGCTTTGCTTTTCGCCACCATGCTTGTTGGGTTTGAACGCGGGCACAAGGTTCTGGAGAGTAACCTAAATATTGAATTTTATACCGCCGCCCGTCGCGCCGCGGGCGCCTTATTTACCGGACTCGCGCTCTTTGCTTCTATCTATGTTGGCGCCGAGCTTAAGACCAAGGGCGGCGTTGTTTCTAAAGACTACGTTCGCGTGGCGATTCAAGGCGTTCTTCCTTTAACCGCCAGACTTTCACCGGGCATCAAGCTAGATGGCCGCGTCGGCGAAGTAATTAAAGCCATCACGCAAAAAAAACTTGGTCTAAGCCAAGCCATACCCGTGGCCTATTTGGATGCCCAAGTTCAGGAAATAATCGCCACCGCAAGCGATTCCCTCGGGGTTAAAATTGAAGCTAACGAAACCTTGCCCCACGCCCTGGAAAAAGTTCTCACCAATAAGGCGGACAAGCTCTCTAACGGTGGCAAACTTCTGCTCGCGGCCGGTCTTGGCCTCCTCCTGTTTTTTACCCTAAAAGGCCTTGGTTTTTTCTTGAACTTTATCGTGATCTTCGTCGCTTTTCTTGCATATCACCTACTTTTAGGGCTTAATGTAATTCATATCGGGCTAGAAAGTCGCTCCAAAGAAACTATTATTCTTTAGGCCCAATAGTAGCAACACCAATTACAAATGACACGCTAATCTACGAATAAATCTCTCGAATCCCATTAGTAACATTTGAGTCATTAGGGTGTTTATTAGTATATTAGTGTCGCAATTTATTCAACATGAAAGACTTCTACAAAATTCTGGGTTTGGAAAAAGGCGCCTCGGTGGAGGAAATCAAAAAAGCCTATCGCACTTTGGCGCACAAGCATCATCCCGACAAAGCCGGTGGCAATGAGTCCAAGTTCAAAGAAATTAACGAAGCTTATCAAATACTTTCCAATCCAGAAAAAAAGGCTCAATACGATCGCTTTGGACAAACTTTCGATGGCCAATCTGGTGGCAGCGGATTTGGCGGTCAAAATCCCTTCGGCGTTGAATTTGATTTTGGCAACGTCAACGTGGGGGACTTGGGCAATCTCGGAGAAATGTTCGATTCTTTTTTTGAGGGACTCGGGGTCAAGCGAAAACGGCGAACCTACCGGCACGGTTCCGATGTAGAGTACACTCAAGAAATCAGTTTGGAAGAAGCCTTCCGTGGCGCGGTTAAACCGTTAGCTTATAAAACTCATGTGGCGTGCAAAGAGTGTTCTGGCGCGGGGCATTTTGCCAAAGAAGGATTTTCCGATTGCTCCACCTGCAACGGTCGCGGAGAAATAAAAGAAGTCCGCAGTACTTTTTTTGGCAATTTTGAACAAGTTCGCGCCTGCGAAAAATGTTCCGGCACCGGACAGATTCCCAAAAAGATTTGCCGCGCTTGTTCCGGCACCGGTCGGGTTAAAGGTGAGCGCGCGGTAGATATTACAATTGCTCCGGGTATTATGGAGGGTCAGTTGATTAAAATCCAAAAAGGCGGTGAAGTCGGGGAGCGTGGCGCCGACGCCGGCGATCTTTACGTACGAGTTAAAATTCAAAAGCATCCGGTATTTGATCGCGAAGGCGATGACTTAATCACGCGTCGTCAGTTTAAGCTCGCCGATGTTTTACTTGGCCGAAAAATTATGATTGATGGAATTGCCGGCGAAAAAGTTGGTCTGGAAATCGCTCGTGGTTTTCGTCTTGGCGATCCGGTTGTTGTATCCGGAGCCGGTATGCCGCGACTTGGCGGCTACGGTCGCGGTCGGTTGATTGTTTATCCCGATGTTCACGTGCCGCAAAAAATTTCCCCTAAAGCCAAAAAACTTCTGGAAGACCTGGAGGGGGAGTTATAGAAATAAAAAAATACCCCGTAGTTGTACGGGGCGCGGCAAGAGTTAGGTGGTTGGCGATTTCGCCGGTCTTTTGGGCCGAATAATCAGGCGCTTTTTCTGTCCGTCGGCATCCTCAATAATCACAAGGCCATCTCTCTTCTCAATTTCAAGCAACTCCTCATAAACTGGGAACATATAGCAAAACACTTCCGCTAAATCTTTTGCGCCGCTTTCTTCTTGCATCTTCAAAATTCGATCCTTAAGCTCCGGAGTCAAATACAGAGACACATCAAATCTACCTGTTTTTTTCTTTTCCGGCGCTTCCGAAAAAAGTCCCGCCAGCCAAGCAAACATGGGCAAGCTCCTTGTGACTGTCAAAGGGCGAAGAACTAAAGGAGAGCATAATTCAAAATCAGAAAAACCTCAATTAAATAAAAAAACTCCCGCCAGTCCGAAGACTAGCGGGAGGGGGTTACAAATCAAGTCCCTGCACCAGGTTTCCAATTACCCATTTTCCTCATGACCCTGCAGAAGTCACGAGGCTGGTATAAGAGTTTTCAAAGTGCGGGTCTTACTGGTTTTTTCGTTCTCTCGCCAGCCGACCCCGTGCCAGCAAGATGCCAGTAAATCTGGAGAAACTCTAGCAGACTAATTTATTGTGTCAATACCCGTTAAGAAGAATAATTGGTGCTCCCACTTGGAAGTCAGACGTCGCTTCGCTCCTTCAGAACCCTCGGTTCTGAATAATCTCCAAAACTGGGAACCGACCGCGGTTCCCCGACCCCCTCCACTGTCCGATTCCAAGTTCTATCGGAAATATTAATCTAGTCTAGTGCTCCCACTTGGAATCGGACCAAGGTCAACTGCTTAAAAGGCAGCTGCTTTACCACTAAGCTATGGGAGCGGAACATACTTATTGTGCTTTGTTTTCCGCTTTTAAACAATTGCAATCTTTATCAAAAAATATCTTGCCATCCTACTATTTAAATGACACGGTTTCAAGTCGGTTATCGGGAAGCAT
>CAYIWJ010000012.1:0-22525 GCA_964367145.1 uncultured Candidatus Saccharibacteria bacterium
TTGGCAGCGACATTCGGAATGTTTTGCTGAATCCGAAGCATCACGAGACCATGCTGCCGCGCACGGAACTGTTGCTCTTTCTCGCTGACCGAACTGATCACGTGGAACAAGTCATCCGACCCGCGCTCGAAAAAGGACACACCGTTATCTGCGATCGCTTCACCGCCAGCACCTTTGCCTATCAATGCTTCGCCGGCGAAGCCTGCTCCCCCGATGTTTTTATCTCCATCGAAAAATTTGCTCGAAACGGCCTGACTCCTGACTTCACCTTCTGGATTGATATTGATCCACAAGTCGGACTGGAACGAAACCGCAATAGCGGCAAGCGCGACCGCTTCGAAAGCAAAGACTTGTCTTTTCATGAAAAAGTGCGCGAGGGATTCCAGACCTACTTTGATCTCTACGAGGATCGCTTTAGGTTTGCCCGCATTGACGGCGGACCACAAATCCCCGAAGTGCAAGATAAAATCAAAACGCTCGCCGACCGATTATTCGCCTAGCAAACCCAACCCCTCCTCGCCGAGGGGTTTTTATATAAGCTATGATTAATCCAAAATCCTTAACAGCTCTATGCAAACCAAAAACTTAGCGCTTATCCTGATTATTCTTCTTGGAACCTTCCTGCGCGTTTACCACCTAAATCAAGGCGACGTCTTGGGCGACGAAGCACTATTGGGATTTCGCTCCGTGGGTCTAACCGACTTTGATGAAGCTCCCAAACAAACCACTCCGCTTGAATGGTTTGATGGCAACATTCCGTGGTGGACTAAGCTCTCTTTTCATGATCATCCGCCACTGGTTTTTTGGATTCAACACTCATTCATATCCGTCTCCGGCGAAACCGCCTGGGCCTTTCGCCTCCCCTCGGCAATCTTCGGCATCGCCTCAATTTACCTCCTCTACCTGCTGGGAAAATCACTTTACGAAAAAAAAGTCGGCCTCCTGGCCGCGCTTTTGTTAGCCGTAAATTCCAACCACGTCTACATCTCCCGCATCGGCCTGCAAGAATCTTACGTTATCTTTTTTATACTGCTGACGATCTACGCTGTCATCCGCACCACAAAAAACCCGCGCTTCTTTTTACTCGTGGGCGCAAGTCTCGGCTTGGGACTGCTCACTAAATACACCGCGATCATTCTTATTCCCCTCTGCCTCGTCTATCTTTTAATTTATAACCGAGGGCTCTTCAAATCTCGCTTTTTTTATTTTGGCGCTGGAATCGCGCTTCTGATAGTAAGTCCGATTATTGTTTATAACCTAATGCTTTACAGCGCAGTCGGTCATTTTGACTTTCAGTTGTCCTATATTTTCGGTCAACATCCAAAAATTTGGCAAGAAAATCCCGGAAAACAAATCGGCAGTTTTCTGGAACGACTAACCATTTTTCCCACTCGCCTTTTTCTAACCTACTCACCCTTCTTTTTAATTTCATTTTTTAGCGGCCTTGCTTGGCTTATGATTTCCCGTGTCAGAAAAAAACCGCGAAACATCAAAGATAAAACCACGCCCTCGGATACGATAGTCTTTTTGTCCCTGACATTTCTCACAATCCTCATAATCGCCATCGGCCCCTCCTATCGTTTTATAACCATGCTCGCTCCCGTTATGGCACTCACGCTCGGCACGACATTCGCCGCCGTCACCGCCAAAAAAATGCTAAACGGTCTTATATTCACCGCGGTCGGCATAGAAATTATTTATTCCATAAACACCAACCTAGCGCTCTCGCCCCGCGGCATAGTTCCCTGGGCCTACGCGGCTACCGCCGAGGAAACCAGATCTTACGGCTATCACCAGTTAGCAACTTATTTCAACCAAGAATTAAAAAATCTGATGCCAGCACTCACCCTTGAACCACGATACAAGTTCTTGAACGATCTCCAAACAAAATCACTCGCCGAAGATCTCTCGGCAAAAAAATTGCGCCAAGCAATAATGATTATCTACGACGACAGCCTGCAAAGCTTCGCTCAACTCTGGTATCTGGATCGCTTGCAGGTTTATAAGGCCTGGCCAGTTCTCAAATTGCAAACCCATCAATCAATTCTGGCTCAAAACGGCGAAAATTATTTCCGTTCCGCGGGTTTCTCTAGAGCTTATTTTATTCTGCCGACCAAAGCCGTACCGCTCAAATCAAATAGCCCAACTAGCCAAGGTTTATCCTTGGCTCATAATCTACAAATTGCCCAACAACCCCTCGCGATTCTAAAAAACGACAAAAACTTTCCCACTTTTTATATTTATAAATTCACGCCCTAGCAAAAAAAATCTTCAGACTACCCCTTGCCAAAAAAGCACCAACAATGGCACACTCACCAATAGTTCGTTCCTAAACTCCAACCAAGGAGAACGCATGTCCCGCCGCAAGTCCAAAGATTCGCGCCTCGAAAGTTTTTATGCTAACCGCGAAACACTGCTTAACGCGCTCTATGTTTTTCTTGCAATTAGTAGTTTCGTCGCCCCATTCATCTTCTATCAGATCTACCACTAACGCCCGCCATGCGGGCGTTTTTATTAGCCAAGCAAAAAGATCACAAAATTTTAGCGTAATCAACCGCCGTCTTTCGACACACCTCTTGAACCTCGGCTTCCAACACCCCGCACAAAGCCAGCGCTTCGCGATCGGAATGAAAGTAAGAGATAAAATCTTTGACCGCACCGATAACGCAGTTTGAGCGCTGTTCAAAATCCTTTCCCAATTCGCAAGTGGTTTTAGTCGCCACCGCATTGCTGACACTCTTGCCCGAAGCGTCTCGCCCCAAACTTTGGTAACAGGTTGCCACGTAACCCAAATCAGCCTTAGCGCACAGATCAAAAACCTTGGCAAAATTCTGTCCGGTTATTTTAAGCGCATAAGAAGTCTGCATTAGATAACAAGTTTGCTTATATGGGACATCAACGGCATTACAAGGAAACAAAGGATCCTCCGGTTTTAGATATTTAGTAAAATGATTTTTATTGTCCACAATTACGTTCTCCATAAAAACTCCGCTATAACAGGATTGCTTTTGCCAGCCACCGGTCAAGCGATCACAAATCTTCAAAGAGTCAAAAAGTTCGGTTTGGGTTAACGCCATCAAACCGTGCCCCAGTCCATGCAAGCAATTATAGTAGTCAAAGGAATAACGCTCTTTGCCGGGAATACCATCGCAGGTGGCATCAATACCCGCCAGAAACTTTTCTCGCCCAATAAGCCCCACTAATCCCTCAAGTGCACCATGATGATACCCCGACCAGCAAAAACTGTCGGCGTGTTGATACGCCTCGGCCAGTGTAGGAAATTTTTCCACCGCCGCCTGCCCAATTGAATGAGTCAATGGATGACACTGCGAACGAACATATAAATTACTGACATAGGTCGAACGCAAATAAGCAAAAGCCGGCTCGATCCCCTCCTCGCGAACAATCTTTTTTAGATAATCTCCATAGCAATCAAAGTCCGATGCCAATTTTCCAACGCACGGGGTCGGAGTTAAAGTCCCTGCCAAATTTTTTTTCGGATCAACTTTTTGCGGAACAACAGCCTCACCCTCCGCCACTCGTGGTGGCAAACGCAACTCCCGCTCCGGCACCGGCCGATCTTCGGCCAGCATATTGTTAATTAAAAAATCAATTGGCGGTGGCGAAACATTGAACTTTGACAAAATCGCTGAGCGACCATAAACCAAAAAAACTACGCCTCCCAGCGCGACACTAATTAACACGACTAGTAAGATGCCGCCGGCGTAACTAGGCTTATTTTTTTCCTTTCGGTTTTGCATTTATCGCTTTATAAACTTTGCCGGCTATTTTAATGGAAGGATTAAGCGTTGTTTGGCCCTCATCCCAACTAGCCGGACAAACCCGCCCCGGATTATTTTCCACAAAATAAAGCGCCTTGAGCTTACGCAACAATTCATTAGCGCTTCGGCCAATCTTATCACCCACAATCTCCACCGCCCGCAAGACACCCTTGGGATCAACAATAAACGCCGCCCTTTGCGCCAAACCCTTTGTTTCATCATAAATACCAAGTTCGCGAGACAGCTTACCATTATGATCCGCCGCCAAAGGATATGTGACGCCAGTTAGCAACTTCTCAACTTCCAACCAAGCTTTGTGGGTATAAACCGTATCCGTACTCACCGCCACCACCTCGGCCTTGTATTTTTTAAACTCTGAATAAAGGCGATTCAAATCAGCCAATTCAGTCGGGCACACAAAGGTAAAATCTGCCGGATAAAAGAAAAGCACCAACCACTCGCCCAACAAATACTTGGAGTTAATGCTTCCTATCTCGTCTTTTTCCGGCCAATAAACCTCCAGCGAAAAATCGGGAAACTTTTGATCAATAGTAAACATATAAGCAATTATATCTTTAAAGATGCGCAATGCAAAAAAACACTCCTACCAACAGCTAAACTCACTATGATATAATAAAAAAATGATTCATCAACGCCAAAAAAATTCCCGTAAAATTTTATTCACCGCCATCGTCGGGTTCGCAGCCAGTCTTCTTTTGCAAACCACCGTTCATGCTTTTACCATTTTTGACACCGCCGACCCGCAAACTCCGCGCCTGACAATCATCAAACCGGACGGTGAAAAAATTGAAGGACTTCTCGCCGCCTCAAGCTACAGCACCGTGGGCCCCGCTATTTTTACCGATCCGAACGGCAACCCAACCGCGCCAAGTATTTACACCGGCGGTAAAGCCAGCCCCTTAAACGATCCTCAAGTTGGAGCACCAAACGAATACAAATCAACTCTCATTACTGAAGCCGGTACCGGAAAAATACTCCTGCCGGTAGTGCTTAATTCCCTTCCTGATACCACTAAAATAAAAGTAACCATCCCAGCGACCGGCGCCACGAGCAGTTTTACCAAAGCCGAACTCTTTACTTTTTTTACCGCCAACCCAAACCTAGTCCCTTACCCGATTGCCAACCTCTCACTGGTGCTCAAAATAACTCCGTCTGACTACTTATCTCCAATTGTCGGACCAAACGGCATTCAACTGATAGGAACTCCATCGGCCCAAACAACCGGAAATGGTTTTGCCTACTTAAGCGGCACAATGATTAACCAGGGATTTCCAGCGATTGACATCGCCCCGCCGACACCAAGCGCCACGCTTAATCTGCCATCGCCGCTTAATGTTCCAGTAGTTAAAGCTTCCATTGTTCGCTCCGGTCATTTGAATGGCGGCCCCGAAAATCACATAATTGTCGTAACTCCATACTTCTCTTACATCAATAATACCAACGGGCAAAGCTATAAGATTCGAGTAACCGCCTATACCGCTACCGGCAAAGTCCTTGCTGGTTTTCCAGTAGAGATTGACTCACCGCCAGACAATCTTGGAGGCGCTCCCGGGCTTGGACTCCAAGACACCAAAGTCATCATCGCCAACGTTGACAGTATCGAAACCGAAGAAATCATTCTTCTGCACAACCGCAAGTTGGTAACCATTATCAAAAACAATGGCGCTTACACAACCTACGACATTCCACTCACCGGCGTGGCTTTAACCAGTGTTTCAACTTTAACCTTTGTCCAAAACGCGACCTATCCCGCCAGCTCTTTAAACACCTCTTCAGCCTATCAGGAATGTCTCGAAATTATGGCCGTTGAGAGCCTGACACCAAACAAAAAAGATCTCGTCGTCGGCTGCACTAATTACATGGGCACCTATTATACCGTCCCGCCAAATCCACCGACAACTTGGGGCACGGCCTTTACGCCGGGAATCGCCTATCAATTAACTAGACTGGATATCGGCACAAACGCCAGCGGAAATCCAACCATCGGAACCACAAACGGTTTCCCAATTATAATTCCCACCAATCAAACCGGACCGCTTTCCAGCTTTCGAGGCAAATGCCGGTTAGCTTACGCGCCCGGAACCACGCCAGCCGACGGTGAAATCGCTTGCTTGGAAAAATTCAAAAAAATGGACTCGGTCGCCAGCCAACCAACTCTCGGCACCGGAGCCCACCTCCGTACTTTCAAACCGGAAGCCAACCCAGCCGGATTCGTCGGCAACGCCACTCCCCTGCCAATGCCCGCTGGCTTTCCGATTATCGCCAATAATTACACCGGCGACCAAGAAATAACCACCGCACTCACCAGTACCGGATCCATAGAAAAATTCGCTACTTTTCTCTCGCAATCCACAGCGCCTACAAACATCCAAAAAGGCTTCGCCGGATTCACTTCAACCGGATCCGTTAGCGCGAACGATGCATTCTCCGGTTATGCCTATAATTCCAACGTTGACGGCCTCAAGCTCGGTCGATTCCAAAACTCAACCACTCGCCAAATCGGATACATGGGCAACACCACTTTCAAAATACTAAATGAAAATACCCTACAACCGATTCAAAGCTATAACATAGAACCGGGGGTAGGCGGGGGCAGTATTTCCTCGATTCGCAAATTAATCACGCTTGATTACAACAAATCCGGCTACGAAGGATTAGTCGTTTTGCGAAGTCAATTCGGCGGAGCGGCACAACAGTCTGAACTTAAATTCATAAGAGTGAGTCAGGCCGGTAATCAAGCCGTGGTAGAAAATGTGATTCCGCTTGCCCTTCCTCCATATCCCATAAGCGGCGCCGTCTGGCCAGAGGCCCCAACCGATTTCGCGCTGGAGGCCACGAATCTAAACGGAAACGAAACCACCGATAACAGTCTTAACGTTCTCGCCATTAACCGCAATCAACTCTACCGCGTAGACATAATCTCTGATCCAACCAACACCACCCAACATCAGGGCTCATGGATCGGCGAAGGTGGCAACCGCTTCGGCTGGAAGCTATCTGATACCAACAACATTAATCGCTAAAAATATGAACACCAATCTTGAACCTCACAAACTCATCGCCATCTTGATAGCCATCCTTGTTGTTGGCGCGACTATTGTTTACACCTTTACCGATGGGGCTAGATATTTGGCTCTAACTTTCTTCCAAAGCAATATTGAAAACGATTTACGCGAAGCCCGCACCCCAAAAAACCTTGAAGTCGTCTATGAAGCCATCATCAATTCCGCCGATGCTAAAAACAAGGACCTTAAAATTGTGATCGATGCCAAGATCCAAACCGATTCCGTAGGCGCGGTCGTGGGCCGCACTCTTAACGCTTCAAGCCCCAACCGACTGCTTGCCGATACTGCCGAAACATTCAACGAAATATACGCCAAAACCGCGGACAACGAAGCCGTCTCCTGCGCTGGCAAAAACAAGATATCCTGTAAGACTCTTAAAAACGAAGGTGCCAAAATGCCCTATTTTAAAATAGTTCGCGCCATAGATACCACCGACCAAGGCAACATCCTAAGCGACGAAACCAAAAACTGGAACCAAAGCGGTGTTAAAGATGTCGCCGGTGGCAACGCCACCTGTTACACCGGAATCCGCGAAGGCAATATAACTGCCTGCGTCAAAAAATTCCGCGGCCGCACAATTCTGGCGCTCGTAACCACCTCCAAAGGGACACTTGAATTAAAATCAGTAAGTGAAATAAGCGATGGCCAAGTCCGAGCCATAAAGAACCTGCCCCCAATAGTTTTGGGCAACGCCAAATGCTCTGGCAAAACTATCTCGGCGCCAATCAATCAATTTTTCGCCTCAAATCCGCTCGTGCTTAAAACCCAATTCACATCTTCGCTCGCCGTCTTTGGCGCTTCGCTTAACGAACCGACGCAAATCATTACCGTCACTAAAAGCAATGACAAATTAAACATCACGACTGGCAGTGATCCCAAACTACTCACCGCGATTATAAGCGACAACACCACCGGAAAAAAGATTACTGACCTCTCCTGCGCGGAATAGTCTCGTTCCAAACTAAACCATAAACTTAGCAAGTGGGCACCTTGCATGATCATGTCTTCGGGCCGGACAATATTTCCGCCCATATTCAATCATCAAATAGGTAAAACGGAACCACTCTTTTTTGGGAATAACCTTCATTAAATCTCGTTCAATTTTTTCCGGATTTGATTCGCTAGTTAAACCCAAACGCCGAGTAAGTCGCCTCACGTGCGTATCCACCGCTATCCCCTCTACCACGCCATAAGCGTTGCCCAAAACCACATTCGCCGTCTTGCGCCCAACCCCGGGAATGTCGAGCATCTCCTTCATGCCTCTGGGCAACTTTCCCTGAAAACGATTCTTGACTAATTTTGCCGCCGCTAAAATATGCCGCGCCTTTGAACGATAAAAACCGGTTTGAAAAATATCCTTTTCAAACTGACGCGGTTTAGCCAAAACATAGTCATTAAGGGTGGGATATTTTTTAAAAAGCTTCGCGGTCACCTCGTTAACCTTCTTGTCGGTACACTGGGCGGAAAGTATCACCGCCACCAAAAGCTCCCAATGGTTAGAATAACAAAGCATCATTTGTGCCGAGGGAAATAACCGTTTCAACATCAGCAAAATAGGCCGAATGGGTTTTAGCGGCACGGAAAAAACAACAGACTTACGCGCGCTCAAAGTCATATATATTTAACGAGCCCAACCCAAAAGAGAAACAACTAGATCCGGCTCCTCGGCGCCAAACATTCGCGTTCCATGTCCGGCTTCTTTATATATCACCAGCTCTCGCTCTACTTTTTGACCGAGTTGCCCCACTAACGCCCGCAATACGGTTGCCGCGCCAACACCACCCAAGTCATCATCCTCCGAAGCCGCAATAAAAATCCTCTGCCCCGAAATCAACTTCGCGGCCATCGGCAAAGATTTAATACCATGGTAATCAATTCCCGGCGAAAGCAAACCAACCGAAGGAATTTCTGGATGCTCGGCCACATATTGCAAGGCTAGATTAGCTCCAATCGAAGCGCCGATTAATGTCATATTCCCAGAAACAATCCCCTTCTCGCCCAAAAATTCAACCCCGGCCCGCACATCCAAAACACCCTTCTGGTGTTCCAGATCAGAAAACGAACGATAACCCAAAGGACCCCCAGCTGAATCCCCATGGCCACGCAAGTCAATTGCCAAAACGGAAAAACCGCGCGTTTGAAGCGCCTTGGCAAAATTCTCCCAAGAAGCGCGGGTCTCGGGCATCATGTGCAAAAGAATCACGCCATTCCTCGAAACCCCCGGGTAATAATCGGCAACTAACAAAACACCATCACTCGCTTTAAAATTCGCCACCTCCAAAGGTGCTGGCTGATTTTTTTGAGAATCACTCACGGTCAGACCAGTCACGATGGCTATAAAAACTAAAAATGGAATGGCTAAAAAACGTTTCATGCGACACTGGAATTATAGCGCGACCATGAAAAAACTGCCATAAAAAAACCGGCACCTTGGAAGCGCCGGATTTAGACTCGCTTTCGATAGGAGATATGGATCATTTCCCAAGTCGCAGATTCAAAACCAAAACCAATTTCATAAAGAGCCATAACTGGATCGCGAAGAGCTTGGCAGGCATCAACCATAACCATGATTTCACTGGCCGCCTGCCTAACTTCACCACCGTAGAGCAACAGACACAACGGCTTAAGCAAAGCACCGCGAAGAATTTTGAGAGAGAAAATCAAAAACGGAGTCAGTATCATCACCAAAACACCAAAGCGACCCACAGACTCAGTAAAACCTATCGCCTGAAACAACATCGCCCCGACAACGCAGGCCAAAACGATCTGCAGTGTTCCCACGACCACAGTTGTCGCATTCACCGAATCTTGAATGACTTCCAGCCTACTAACAATAATTCGCAAAGTATTGCGTAATTCGGGCTGAAAAGTCCGCTCAATCAACAAATCTCTAGCCGGCAATAGATCCGGAATCGCCAGCTTTGACTCCGAGTCAGACATATCTTCCTCCAAAAAAAAGCCAAAGGTACTATAGTAAGTTTTAGACCTATGCCAAAAATCGGTCAAGGGCTTGGGTCTGAATCCCACGCAACTCGTCACCCAAAACGCTCGGTTTTAATCTCGTGCGAATTAAATCCTAAACGCAACAGACCCGAAGCTACCGCCTCCACAAAACCAGTGCGTCCGCAAACATAGGTCATCGACATCTTGTCGGCTAACTCACCAAAGACTTCTTTAAGCATCGCCTCGTCCACCCGACGCGTGTAACCCAAAAAATCCTCGGGCGGGCTGTCCGTAATCGTCTCCACAAAACGGAAACCCTTAACTTCGCGTGAATATTGTAAAAGCTCTTCGCGATACAAAACTCTATCCACCGACTTCGCGCTCACCAAAAAGATAACTTCTCGAAATACAAAATTTCGCACATGATGCCGAAGCATGCCCATTAAAGGCACCATTCCACTCCCCCCGCCGATTAAAACTAGTGACCCGGGCATAGAATGGCACCAGACAAAATGTCCGCCGAGTGGCCCCCGCATCTCCACCTCCGCCCCCAAAGAAAGTTCTCGCAAATAACCCGACACCTCGCCATTCTTCACAAACTGCACGCCAAGCTCTGCGACTCCAACCTCCTCCGGCGGTGAAGCCAAAGAATAACTGCGCTCGGCAACATAGCCCCCTTCGGCTGTTAGTCGAATGTCATAATGTTGCCCAGCCATGGGTTTTTGAAAACCAGGCAAAGCAAAAGTTAACCCAGCTACGTCGCTCGCCACCATTTCCTTTTTAATTAGTTTTCCAACCTGCCACTCTTGCATAAAAAAATCATAGCACATGAGACCCATCAATTGATAAAGGATTTTTTATCACACATTAAACAAAACCGGTACTTGATTTTAAAAATCCTCCACAGTAGTTCGGCGGAGGATCGGCAGCAAAAATATAAAAACTCTAGTCATTAAGATCAAAACTAACCGGCCATTTGGTTTCATGAATAAGGTCAAAAAAGACTTGTGGCAAATCCCAAAACGCCTGATCAAAAAACATAGAAACATAGACATACCTCTCCCGCCCCGCGGGTGTTACCAGATCTACATCCCGCCGAACTTTATCGCAAAATAAGAAAAACGCCTTGCCACTATCGTCATTTGTCTCATCGGATAAAATATCATCTTCCGAGATATTTACTTCCACCAAACTGCAACCAGGCTGGTTGTTCATAGTCACCCCATTAAGCGGACGCTCAATGAGCGAAATCATAAGACTACCCATTTAAATCTCCTTGTTATCAAAGAACTAAAATCAATCCATTGTCAGAATAGACATAAAGGACGCCATATCAACTACCGAAAACATTTTTTACTAGCCTTGGCTCTTATAGATCCCTTTTCCTGTCGGGAAAAACCGTAACTATTCTATTGTATTTTTTTCTCAACTGTTTTGCAGCCCACATATTAGCCCCAGAACTCACCCCTACAAGCATTCCATTTTTTCTTGCCAGATTTTTGGACATCGCAATGGCATCTTGACTCTTAACAACAATCACTTCATCAATCAGTTTTATATGGTCCTTTAATATCCTTGGAATAAACCCTTCCCCTATGCCTTGAATCTTGTGTGCGCCAGCTTTTCCACCAGACAAAACATTTGACTCTGCCGGCTCAATTACGATTATTTTTGTTCTCGAATCATTTGCTTTAAGTGCTTGTGCGATACCGATTATGGTTCCTCCGGTTCCGGCTCCAGTAATAAAGGCATCAATTCTGCCATTCATTTCTTTTACGATCTCTCTTCCCAACCCCTCCCTGTAAGCCGCTACATTGTCCATGTTGTTAAACTGTCTTGGCAACCAATCTTTTTTATTTTTTAAGAGCAGTTTTTCATATACCTTCATCGCCCCAGCCATATCCTCTTTCATGGGCGTAAGAATAACTTTCGCTCCATATGACTCAATTATCTTTTGCTTCTCATTATTTTTTGTTTCCGGCATTACCGCAGTAAATCCATAGCCCTTCAGCGAAGAGATCATCGCCAAAGAAATCCCAGTATTACCGGAGGTAACTTCAAGTATTCTGGAGCGCGGCTTCAAATCGCCTCTTTTTTCAGCCATATTCACCAAATACCAAGCCATCCTATCCTTAATGCTACCAGATGGATTCGCCGCTTCTAATTTTACATAAATCCCATCCACTTTAATAAGCGGGGTTTTGCCAATAGTATCCAATATATTTGAATTCATTTTTAAGATTTTTTAACAATTCAAGGAAAAAGGCCTGCAACTAGTTGCAGGCCTTTTGAGTGATCAGGTCACCAACCCGAACTCGTCGTTCTTGACACCGGCAATGAAAGCAGCCCACTCCTTCGGAGTGAAAACCACAATCGCCTTGCTGGGATCTTTGGTGTTTCTCACAGCAACGGCATTGCTACGAATAGCAACTTCGACGCAGCTGTTCGACCACCCGCACCGGCTTGATTTCCGGAACTCATCGTCCCGAAAGGCAACCGTCTTCATTTTTCACCCCCTAGCGTAAACGAGCTCTCGTGGGACTATCAACTTGAAACCAAGTTAACCGCCCCACAATGATAAAGAACTAACCTAAATGTTAATGTTTTAAAAAAAGATGTCAATTGATATTTCATTTTTCTGTAGCAAACCAATGGCAGACACAAATAAACGAATGGCGAATGGGACATAATCGCCTCAAAAAAGTGTAATAATAAATTACACTACGAGAAAAGTGATTACTGGCTCAAAAAAACTAATCATAAGTATATCTCTGCTCTCGCCAGGGATCTCCGTAATTATGATACCCTCTAACCTCCCAAAAGCCCGGCTCGTCTGCGTCCACAAATTCCAAAGCCTTGACCCACTTAGCACTCTTCCAAAAATATAGATGTGGCACCAAAAGGCGCGCTGGCCCGCCGTGTTGTGATTCAATCGGAGCATCGTCATAGCCCAAAGCCACAATCGCCTTACCGCCTCGCACATCCTCCAAGGGCAAATTCGTCGTATATCCATCATGGGAATGAGCGATCAAGTGAGTTGCCTCCGGCAAAACACCGATCAACTCCATCAAATAATCCAAAGAAACTCCTCGCCAACGGGTATCAAACTTACTCCACTTGGTTACGCAATGAATATCACGCACGATGTTCTCTTGCGGTAAAGCATTAAACTCCTTCCAACTCCACTTTAGCGGCTTTTCAACTAATCCCAGAATCTCCAAACTCCAAGTATTTAAATCAATTTCCGGAGTCGGCCCCAAAGACAAAACCGGAAAATCTCGAGTCTCATATTGACCCGGTGGCAATCGGTCATTGCGCGCTCGCTTTGGTTGAAATCCTTTGCTGATTAACATATAGACCAAGTATAAATCGCCTACTTCTTTGAATGCCAGCGCCACCGCGCCACCCCTCCCAACTTACTGGATACCAGCCCCAGCCATAATTCTTCGCTCTAAACCAAAGTTTTTTCCTGGAATCAACTGCCTTCATCTTATTAATCATATCTTAATTAAAAAGGCCGGAAGCGTGCAACGCATCCGGCCTCGTGGAAACGCTGGTTACTCCGGCCACTCGCTAACAGCGCGTTCCGTCTCCTCATGGCTTTCTCCTCTAGTCTTGAGCGCTTTAAGACGTTGAACACAATGCTCTTTCGTCAGAAAGATACGCTCCCCTCCATTTTGGGCGTACCTCCGCTCCGGATCGGCGAATTCCGCCAGTCGCTCACCGCGAACATTCGTGTAGCCAAGGAATCGAATCATCTCCGGCATCAAGTGTCCTCCTTAAAGGTCAAAGTGCGGGAAAACGCCTCACGTCAAAAAAATAACAAAGAAAGATGTTTTTGGCAATATCCGCATCCGCCAAAATAACTAAGGCTGTAAAATCTCGCGTGATCGTCCGCGAATAGAAATTTTAACTTCCCTCACCTCTGGAAACTGCAACAAAGTCTCGGTAATCTGTGCCCGGATTGCGCCAACACGGCAGGAACCGCCAACATGATATTCTAACCGTTCATCAAAATCGGCATAAGCCACTTCGTCACGAATCGTCAGTGATATTAAAGCGATATCATTATTAAGATTGGTAAAATATCCTCGCGCCGATTCTTCCGCGGTTGGACCCAAAAGCAAGGCTCTCAGCGCTAATTGCCCCACGATTTTAGAATCGGTAATTTCCCGGGTTACCGGATGAACTCGCGTGCAATCCAAAGATTGAGGATCCTGAATGCGATTAGAAAAAAATATGCTCACCGCCCGCCGCTCGGCTGGAGAAAATTTAATCGGAACTGAAATGGTGCTTTGCAAAACACCATCAACGCTATAAGTCAAAACTTCCGTAAACCCTTCCGCCAAAAGAGGATCGGCAAACTCAACGGTTTTTTCGAAAGAAATAAATCCGTGATCATCGGAAACTCCGCCAATGATTTCTCCTTCGGCCAAAATCGTATTAGCGCTATCCTTAATTTTATACGCCACTCGAGGCATTCCAGCCAAAACCGCGCCTCGTAGAACAATCGGCGAAGCAACTAAATCATAAAACGCTGGCGAAGTTAGATAAGCTTCTTTTTGCGTCGCCAGAGAGGATTCGACAAAAACCACTCCGCGCGCCCGACACAAGCGAGGCGCCAAACCATCAACCGGAAAACCATGTGCCACGCAATCAGCAAAAGAAGTCAGCAGATAATTCGGCGGTTGGTGAGTAAAAAAATAAACCGCGCCAGCAAAGATCACGAGTACCAACACCGTCAAGGAAGAACGAAAAAACATAAATTGAATACAAACCTTAACTTACTCGCTTCTAAAGCGCGCAACAAGCCCCTCTAAAGACACAACCTCTGTTCGCGAAAAATCCCCGACCCGAATTCGCGTAAGTCCAGTCAAATACCCCCCACCGCCACACGCTACTCCAATATCACGGGCTAACGAGCGAATATAAACCCCCGGTCCGGTTACAACTCGCAAAGCAAGATTTGGCCAGTTATAATCCACCAACTCAATCTCTTTAACAATAACCGAGCGAGCCGCAAGTTTTAAAGGCTTCCCCGCGCGAGCTAATCGGTAAGCTCGCTGACCGGAAACCTTGATGGCGCTAAAAACCGGCGGAACTTGATGAATCGCTCCAACAAAATCTCTCAACACGACCTCAATGTTTTGGCGCGTCGGAATATGACTCGGCAATAACTCCATCTTCTCCCCCTCTTCGTCATCGGTCGTGCTCGAAACCCCTAATCTAATCTCGGCGCGATATTCTTTTTCGTTAGCCACAAGTTGCGCCAAGGCCTTAGTTCCCTCGTTGCCAATACCAATCACCAAAACACCCTCCGCCAGTGGGTCAAGCGTACCAGCGTGACCAATCTTTCGGACGCCGGTTATCGCTCGGATACGATTGAGAAATTGATTTGAGCTCGGGCCCCTTGGCTTCCAAACCGCAACAACATTAGACATAAAAAGACTAGAGCAAAAAGAAGCGATAATAAATGACCTCCAAACCGGTCGTAAATAAAAAAGCCAAAAGAGAACCAATGATGGCAAACATTATAATTCGGATAAATTTACGCATTCTAAAATAAATTAACTCACCCTCGCTCCCGCTGGAACTGATCCGCTCGGATCTAAAATCACCGGCCCATTTTCACCATGCGCCGCAAGCACCATCCCTCGACTTTCTAAACCCATCATCATTCTCGGTTCAAGATTGGCAATCACCACCACCTGCTTCCCAATCAAATCCTCTGGTTGGTAGTATTTGGCAATCCCCGAAATAATTTGTCGCAGTTTAGAGATCGGAGCCGTTCCCTCTCCCCCAATTTCAGTCTCTCCAAGATCGATCATTAACCGCAGCAATTTTGACGAACCTTCAACACGCATCGCCTCGCGCACCACGCCCACAACTAGCTCTAGTTTAACAAAGTCATCAATGGTTGCCATAAACTTACAATGCCTGAAAATTCATCAAAGCGCCACGGCCTCAATGTACAAAAAAAGTGGTATCTCTCGCCGAGCTCGATTCTCCGCCGTCGCCCTCGGCCCCCGCTGGCTCTTGCGGTGCGATTCCCATTCTTCAATTCGCGTAATACCAAAAGCGTTATTTCCCAACACCTTAGCATAAAACTGCAATGGCCTATGAAACGAAAATGTGTGCTCTTGCGGCTTTTCTCCTGGATGCATCTGAATTTTCTCCTTGGACTCGCTCAAATAGCGATCAATACGCCGATATTGAACGCCGCGCCTCTCATCCCAACCCCAACCACTCGCCTTGGGAACCCTAAACGCCGGATGATTAAGCACTAGATATAATTTACCCGAAGCCTTCATAACTCGCCGACACTCTTTAATGACGACTCCGGCGTTCTCTATATTCTGCAAAGCTAAAATCATAAACGCCTTGTCTATGCTTTTGTCTTTTATAAAACCCAAATCACTCGCCGAGGCCACCCGATAATCAATCGCCCCCGACGAATGCTTCTTGGCGAGCTTGATTAAATCCTCCGCTAGGTCAACACCAATAATCCGAGCTCCGGCCTCCGCAAAGGCGCGTGAAAAAAATCCTTGTCCGCAACCCAAATCCAGCACCTGCTCATTTTTTTGCACCTGAGCCAGACGCAAAATATTCGGCAAGATAATTTTCTTCTGATAAGTATCGTCCCCGCTCTCCAGTAAATCATCATACCAAGCGGCAACTTTACCCCACGATGTTGAATCATTCGGCATAAATAAATTGTAATCCCGCCTCTTAAAAGCTAGAAAAAACGCCCCGATATTCACCGGGGCGAAAAGAAAAAAGGCGGAACGCCGGAAACGGAGCACTCTCAAGTCGGCACTCCACCGTCTAAGGTCTCACGGACTGTAGATCAGATCAAAACATCCTGGGATCGTGACATTTTGACCAAGACCAAAAAACCGTGCATGGCTCACGCCACGGAATTTCTCCAAACCCGAACCGCTCTTCGGAAGTTGGATACGCCCGCGAACACCGAAAACGGATACCACCCGTCCCGTCGGACAGATGATATAGACGGACTTGACTCCGCCCGCTCCGGCGCCCCGCACAATAAGAACCTCTTAGAATCTAACACATCAAAACAAAATTCGTCAACAACACCAGCCCCCCCATCAATCAAATAAAATAGCCCCCAACGACTCCAACAAAAAACCAACGCCCCCGACAAAAGAGGGCGTTAGCCAGAAAACCGACCGCGTCAAGTCATCAATTCTTTTTAATTCTAGAAGCAAGCTCCTTCTGCAAAGCCTCAATTTGTTTCTGTAGTGCTTCAAGTTGAGCCGCGTTCACAGTTGGCGTTGCAACGGTAGCCGAAGTTGCCTTAACCCCCGCAGGAGCAACAACCCCCGGCGAAACAACTTTCACATCAAAAACCTCTTTTAGTTTAGCCCTAGTCGCCGGCCCCACTCTTCCAACCGACGGTAGTTTATACTTCACCTGAAAACGACGCACCGCCTTAACCGTAAGCGATCCATAGTAACCAGTAATTTTCTTTTCCGGATAAATACTCGAATCCCTGCTTAGCAACTGCTGTAGGTAACGAACATCTTCGTTCTCAACGCCAAGCGAAAGGTCTTTGGTGAAAGGACGCATAGTTGAAGTCGCGCCAGGGTCAACCAACACCGAAGAAATCGCTGAAGCTAAAAATTGCTGGGGTTGCGGCGTCACAACCGTAGTCACCGCTCCTCCACCACCACCTCCACCACTACTACTTCCACCACCCCCGCCGCCGCCACTACCACCAGTCGCTGAACAGGTTTCTGATGTCGGGGTTATTGTTACGGTAATAGTTGGATCGCTAGTGCTTGAAGAGCGTCGAGTGATAAAAACATTGGAACTAGAAGATCCACAATCGAAAGTTTGGCTATAACTCGCGTCCGAAACACTGGAATTGGTAGTCACGCTAATAACCTTTTTATCGGTCGAAGTAACCGAAACCTGGGAATAACCGCCCCCGGCCAGATTTGCGGTTAAAGAACTTCCATTAACCGTAACCTGCTCGGCCGCAATATCTCCAGTAAAAGTAAAAGTACTGCTACCGACGCTCCAAGAAAAATTAGTCGTGTGTCCGGAGCCGGTAGCCATACTCACGTCGTTATACGCGCCCAAAGCCAAAGCCGGCAAAGCAAACAGAGAAAATATTGCGAATAAAGTTTTCATGAAAATGAAAAATATTCACTACAGACAACTGCCAGGCTCCACCACTAAAACCGTCGTCGTACTCGTAATCAGCGAAGCGCCGGTGTTTATATATATCCGATAGGGCACGTTTCCGGTTCCAATCATCTGGAGACAAGTTCTGCCAGAAGGGCTGGCGATATAAAGCGTTGAAGTCGCGGCCTTGGATTCAACGGTCAGATTTCCCATCGGCGCCGAAGTCGTGCCGAAACCAACCCTCCCCCCGCCAGTCGTATCAAGGGAAACAACCGGAGTCGCCACCGTCGAAGTCGCAAAAGAGAAAGAGTTAAGATAAGCGTCAACAATTGTATTGGTAGCCGCTCCGCCATTGCGCACAACCATGGAGGTAGTTGAGGCGGAGTCGGGAGTAACTGATATCATAGACGTTCCACCGCTCACCATGGCAAATCGAGTCGTCGTGGCGTTGGTCGTAGACGCGTTTGTTGCCATCAGGTTAGTAATTGTAGAAGAGGCGCCATTTGCCTGAAAACCACCAGAAACATAGAAAGAAGTCGTTGTGGCGCTTGTCGAGGTTGAGTTCACCATCACCAAGTTGGTAATCGTTGAAGTCGAGTTCGCGATCACCACTCCGCCGGAAAAAGTTCCCAAACCCACAATACTCGCCGTACTAGAAACCGAAAGCGTCCCATCAGTGCTTATATTATTGTTAATCGTTGTCGCCCCAAAAACAAAGGCGGTTGCCACAAAAACCGAAGCCGTCACCGCCAAAACATAACCGACTGTTTTACTTCTCATAAAAAAACTGCGCATAATTATTTTTTTTAAATATTAAATTGTTAAAAATATCGAGACCGCCTTACACGTCAAAAGACCTCAGGCAAAAATAGTTTCGGAAAACCATCCGAAACGATTTACTGCGTCAAGTATGACACCCTCTCAACAAAGGGGGGTGTGTATAAGAATTAAAAGCAAACATATAAAAAGCACGTCCAAAAAGGCGTGCTTTTTATATTAAGTCGGGCTGCTGGGAATCTCACGCGCTTCGCTTTTCAGAACCCTCGGTTCTGAAAAATCTCCAACACGGGAAACCGAACGCGGTTTCCCGACCCCTTCCACTGTTCGATTCCCAAGAAACCAATCAAGCAAGCAAGCAAAGATAGCAACATCGCTGCGGTATTTTATAAGAGTGCCAGGCGCGAATGAGCACGCGACCGAGTCGTACTCGAAGACGTACGACGACCAAGCAGCGCAGTAAGCAACGCCGCAATATTATAAAATACAAAGCGATTTATGGTCGGGCTGCTGGGAATCGAACCCAGTCTATACGCACCCGAAGCGTACGTACTACCGGTATACTACAGCCCGTCTACTTGTTAACAACGAGTCTACATCGCTCAAACTTCGCTACCAGCCTATTAGAAATCCACAAAAAGGTAAAGAAGTCATTTTTGAAGCTCCGCCAAATCCCCTTCCCCTCCAGCCATGAAGTAATTTTCGTCATTAAACTATTTTGCTTGATCTTTTATCTCATCCTCCCGCTTTAGTTCGTGTAAATCTTTTTCCATGTGATCCAGTTGATCTTTGACCTGGCGCAAAGTGATGGTTTCGGTTTTAATCTCGCTCTCCAGCTGACTCTTAACCCGCTCCACTCGCTTCTTGTCGCCACGAAGACCGGAAATAATGATTGAATCCCCAATAAAAAACGACACAAAAAGTCCGGTGATAAGCAAAACCACCACCGAAATAACCAAAGAAATAGGCCCGGTTAAAAATTCAAACTGGTCGGCAATCATCCACACTCCGCGCCAAAAAAGAACAATTCCAAAACCGCCAATTAGGGTATAGATAACCGGGTGCCTGCTTAATCGCGCCCGCACCTGATCCTCTAGTCGGTCAAAAAAGTTAATTATTTTTTTGAACATACAAATTTTATCTCACGGAATACTTTTCTTTAATCTCCGCGTCAATCCGCTCTTGGGCTTCGGCCGCCTTGTGCTTGGCCTTCGCGGCTAACTGCAAAAGCTCATCATCCACTAGCCCAGCCAACTCCTTAATCCGCAAAACCAATCCATCCCCGTCGTTTAATTCCGGAACCTCCAACACCTCTTCCAATAAAATCGCCAAAATCTGTCCGACCCGCGGCCCGGGAGGAATACCCGCCAAGCGCATCACGTCATCGCCTCGTAAGCTTAACATTTTGACGCTAACCGGATCTTTTTGAACCTTTTCCATCATTGCCTGCAAATGACGCAAGCGATAGGGCTGGGCCTTGGGCACACCGGAACCAATGCGATCCGCCTCGCGCAGTTTAATTAAATCCTCCGCGTTTTCTGGACCAATCCGGCGCAAAAGTCGCCGCACTCCCGCCAAAGTTACCACCTCCGGATCATACACAAACATATGCTCCCGCACCAAAAGCGCCACTGCTTCTGTGGTTTTTTTAGGAAAATGCAGCCGATCCAATAGACGAAGCGCCATCCGCTCGCCAACAACTTGATGCCCGTAAAAAGTTGAATTCGGGCCATCGCCTTTTTTACTGCGTGGCTTGCCAACATCGTGCAACAACGACGCCAATCGCAAGTGCAAAGGAAAATCCTTTTTAACCGCGTACTCCAGCGACTTTAGGTTGTGTTCAAACACGGTATAGATATGATGCTTGTTTTGCCCAACCCCCACACCCTCCAGCAACTCTGGCAAAATATGCCTCAACAAACCTGTGTTGAGCAATAATTGAACACCCCCCGTCGCCCGTGGCGTCATCAATAATTTTTCAAACTCATCTCGAATCCGCTCTTTGGAAACAAATTCCAAAAGTCCAGACAATTTCTGAATCGCCGCGAGCGCTTTGACCTCAATCGCAAACCCCAGTTGCGCGGCAAAACGAATCGCTCGCAACAAACGCAAAGCATCCTCGTTAAACCGATCTTCTGGTTCATGAACGGTGCGAATAATTCCATCCTTGAGATCTTTGTGTCCCTGGAAAGGATCAATAATCGCCGCCGGACTTCCCTCGTGCGCCGGTAGCGCCATCGCATTAACCGTAAAATCACGCCGCGCCAAGTCTTCCTCAATCCTATCGGTAAATTTTACCTCATCAGGATGCCGCTTGTCGGTATAACCGACTTCCAATCGAAACGTGGTTACCTCCACAATGGCTAAGACTGGGTCGGTAGAACCCGTCTTTACCCCAACCGTTCCAAAAGTATTTTCGTATACCGTCGCCGGTTTTTCTTTGGTCGCCCCGCCAAAATTCGCCAAAAGCTCCTGAATTTTTTCTGGTCTGGCATTGGTCGTCAGATCCCAGTCCTTGGGCTCAGCGCCGATCAAAAGATCTCGCAGACAACCGCCAACAATATAGGCCTTATAACCCGCGCCCTCTAAAACCGCGGCAATTTCTTTGACCTCCTTGGGAATCGCCAATTTCATCTTCTTATTCTAGCTTTATTTCAGCCGGAATTAAAATTGACATTGCGCTCTTGGGCATAATAGAATCCAAGCAGTTGTTTGAAATAACTTCCGCCAGAAGCAAAAAAAGGAATCCCAGTGTATCAGCCACCAACAGAAAAACGCATTCTCACAGAAGAAGACGATCCGGTCGAAACAGTAGAACAAGCCATCGATCAAGAACAAGAGAAGTTAGAAAAAAGCACCAACCTAGCCAACGATCTAGAGCTTGCATTCGAAAATTTAAGCGAGGTCATGAAAACGATTATTACGGACTTTCAAGAAGAGGCCAAGAAAGAAACCGCGAAGCAAGAAGCTCTAAATAGAGTTTCAAATCTTGAAGGATGCCTAGTTGATCTCCTGGACGAAATTCTTCGCCGACCAGACCTCCAACTCCGCCAATCAATCGAGAAACTAGTAGCCGGCCTACGCACAACAAGATCCGATCGCTACGAGGATTTAAACGCGCTCTACTCACATCTTCGCAACTGCATCTCCTAAACGCCCTCGGGCGTTTTTTATTGGTATTTGATATTGGACTTATTTCCTCGTACGATTAGGTAGGAATAAGTCCTCGTAGTGAAATGGATATCACAACAGGCTTCGAACCTGTTATTCCCCGTTCGAATCGGGGCGAGGACACCGAAATCGCGAACAAATGGCTTTTTTCTTGGTCTTTGAGTACAATTTCTCCATCGGTCCTGTCGTCTAGCCTGGTCTAGGACATCGCCCTTTCCTCCAAAGGAGGACCCTCCTCCGGAGGGCACGGCACAATGTATTTTCTCTATATTCTCAAGGGTAAAAAAGAAAATTGGCACTACATTGGAAGTACGAGCGATATCACAAATCGAATCCACGAGCACAACGCGGGTGAGGTACGATCAACAAAGACTTACAGACCTTTGACATTGGCATACCAAGAAGAGTTTAATAGTAAAAGCGAAGCAAGAAAAAGAGAGCTCTTCTTAAAGAAAACTGCTCGCGCGAGAAAAGAACTGTTTGAAAAGATAAATGGTCCTATCGTCTAGCCTGGCCCAGGACGTCGCCCTTTCACGGCGAAAACTCGGGTTCGAATCCCGATGGGACCGCAACACAAGATGACCCTTTTCCTCCAAAGGAGGACCCTCCTCCGGA
>CAYIWJ010000013.1:0-15678 GCA_964367145.1 uncultured Candidatus Saccharibacteria bacterium
TTGATTTTTCGCTGGAAAAAATCAAAGCCGGTTCCAGAAAACAAAGAGTCCGAGCGCTATTCTTTTGTTACCCCCAACTCCCCCTCAATAAACTTATCCAAGTCGCCCTCCAACACCGCCTCCACCTTGCCGGTTTCAACGCCTGTTCTATGGTCCTTGACCAGCTGATACGGATGCAAAACATAAGACCGAATCTGATTGCCCCACTCCGGTTTTACCTTGGTTCTTAAATCAGCCAGCGTCTTTTTCTCGCTGGTTTCCAAAAGTTGAAAAAGTTTTGATTTTAAAAGCGACATCGCCTTCTCTCGGTTTTGCCCTTGCGAGCGTTCAGCTTGCGAGGCGGCCGCAATGCCAGTCGGAATATGAACCACGCGCACCGCGGTCTCGCGCTTGTTTACGTTTTGCCCGCCGGGACCAGAAGATCGCGCGGTTTCGAGCTTAATGTCCTCGGGTCGGATGACAAAATCCCTAAAATGCGTCTCCGGCAAAACAGGCGTCACCTCCACCAAAGCAAAAGAAGTGTGTCTTAATTTTTTTGAAGAAAACGGGGAAATTCGTACTAACCGATGCACTCCTTGTTCCTTTTTTAGCGTCCCATATGTAAAATCCCCGCGCAACTCCATCGCGCGATCATCGGTCTGTATCGCCTTCCAACCGCGCCGAGTAGCATATTTTAGGTACATTGAAAAAAGCATATTAGCCCAATCCTTGGCGTCATCGCCTCCGGCTCCGGCATAGACCGAAAGATGTGCCGGATAAGTGTCATATTTCCCCGTGAGTGCTTGAAACATAATGACTAAATTTCAACAATTAACCGATTTTTATCATTTAGAGCCAGCGGCGGGAATCGAACCCACATCTCTACTTTACGAAAGTAATGTTCTGCCACTGAACTACGCTGGCGCATCCCCCATCCTTCTTGGCGAACTTTAAGTATTGTATAGCGAAATATAATAAATGGACAATGTCCCGACGAAATTTATTCTAAATATTTTCAAACCAAAGAGTCGGGGTTTTTTGATCTATTGGTCAAAAAAATTCTACCCTCCTTGGCTCTTTTACTTATTGCACGATTTTTTCTCCCATTTCCCCTATTAAGCCCGGCATAAGTTGAGGTTAGTGAATCACAGTTTGGGCAAATCAAACGAAGATTGCTTTCAATGTTATTTCGCCAATTTCCATCAATGTGGTCCGCAACCAAAGAAACTTGTTTTGTTTTTGATTTGTATTTCACTCGAGCAGTTTCTTTTTTGCACCGAATACATTTACCCTTAGCTTTCTTTAGAGCTGTCATATATCATATATCTAGTATAATAAATAGAGCAACCGACAACAAATCGCCACCGATTCGACTCCGGGAGGTGGCTCCAGATTTTAATCAAAAATAAATGGACATTTCAGAACTGCTCAAGCCCTATGATCCGGCTTTGGTAGAACCAGAAATTCTTGCCAAGTGGCAAAAAGAAAAAGCCTTCACCCCCCGTGGCCAAGGTCAGCCTTTCTCTATGGTTTTCCCTCCAGCCAATGTTACGGGAGTGCTTCACCTCGGTCACGCGCTTACCATTTCCATTCAAGACATTATCATCCGCTTTCGGCGGATGCAGGGTTACGACACGCTCTATATTCCCGGAACCGACCATGCCGCCATCGCCACGCAAGCTAAAGTTGAATCCGAATTATATAAAAAAGAGAAGAAAACTCGGCATGATTTTTCCCGCGAAGAATTTTTGAAACTGGTAGAAGACTTTGCGGCAAAATCCCAAGATTCTATCTTGAGTCAATTGCGCGCGCTGGGCGCAAGCTGTGATTGGGACCGTTTGGCCTATACGCTGGACGAAAAGCGTAGCCTCGCGGTCCGCACCGCTTTTGTTCGTCTCTATGAAATGGGTCTGATTTATCGTGGCGCTCGTCTGGTTAACTGGGATCCCAAACTCCAAACTAATGTTTCGGACGAGGAAATTGATTGGCGCGAAGAAGTAACGCCGTTTTACTATTTACGCTATGGCCCCTTTGTAATCGCCACCGCTCGCCCCGAAACCAAGTTCGGCGACAAGTATGTTGTTATCCACCCCAATGACGATCGCTACGCCAAATATCAACACGGCCAAAAAATAGATATTGAGTGGATCAACGGCCCCATCACGGCCACGATAATTAAAGACGAAGCGATAGATATGCAATTCGGTACCGGCGTTATGACTATCACTCCGGCACATGATGCCGTAGATTATGCCATCGCCGAAAGACATAATCTTGATAAAGAGCAGATTATTGATTTACAAGGCAAGCTCCTGCCAATCGCCGGAGAGTTCTCGGGTCAATACATTACCAAGGCCCGCAATTTGGTGGTAGAAAAATTACAAGCCAAGGGCTTAATAGAAAAAATTGATGAGAAATATACTCATCGCGTTGCGATCAACAGTCGCGGCGGCGGAGTCATTGAACCGCAAATTCGGGAACAGTGGTTTGTTGCCGTCAATCAGTCATTCACGCTTCAACATTCGGAAATTAAAGGACTTCCGGTGGGAACCAAAATCACGCTCAAGCAACTGCTCCGTCACGCCGTGGAATCCGGCGCGGTCAAAATTATTCCGGAGCATTTCTCTAAAACTTATTTTCATTGGATAGATAATCTACAGGACTGGTGTATCTCCCGCCAAATTATTTTCGGCCATCGGATTCCGGTCTGGTACCATAAGCAAGAAATATACTGCGGAATTAACTCAATAAAAGACCAAGATTGGAGGCAAGACCCGGACACTTTGGATACCTGGTTTTCTTCAGCCTTGTGGACTTTTTCTACCTTAAATTGGCCCACGGCCACCGAGGAGTTAAAACGCTACCACCCAAACGCGGTCATGGAGACCGGCTACGATATTCTATTTTTCTGGGTAGCTCGAATGATTTTAATGTCCGGCGCGCTCTTGGGCCAGATTCCCTTCCCCGTTGTTTATCTCCACGGTATTGTCCGCGATCCCGAGCGGCAAAAAATGAGTAAGAGCAAAGGCAATGTAATTGATCCACTGGATATAGTAAAAAAATACGGCACCGACGCCCTGCGCTTTGCGCTCGTTTATGGCACCGCCGCCGGTACCGACATGGCCTTCGACGAGGCTCGCGTTCGCGGTATGAAGAACTTTGCCAATAAGATCTGGAACATCGCTCGATTTGTGCTTACCAATACTCCGACTGATAGCCAAGATAAAAATATAGCTCCTCAAACCGAAGCCGATGGCGCAATTCTATCCAGTCTTAAATCGGCCGTTCAAGAAACCACTAAAAATCTTGAGGAATTTCGCTTTAACGAAGCGGCGCAAACCATCTATGACTTTATTTGGCACGAACTGGCGGATAAATATCTGGAAGCCAGCAAGAGTCAATTAAAAGACTCCGGGCAATCAGAAAATACTAAGCTAATTTTGCATCATTGTCTTTTGGATTCTCTACGCCTGCTTCATCCCTTTATGCCTTTTATCAGCGAACGACTCTGGCATCTCTTGGGCAGAAAAACTCTCCTTACTGAATCTGGTTGGCCGGGTAAAACCGATTAAAGTATCCCAATAAAAAAACACCCATTTTCTAGCGGGTGTTTTTTTTGTAGACGATTAACGACTTCGTCTGGACTTAGGCCGCTTTGCGTTTCGTTTTACCTTGTGGCCAATTTTTTTCTTCCGACTGTTCATCTTCTTCGGATTTTTCTTTTTCATATTTTTATCTAAAGCTTATCCGCCAACATTGCTCGGCCTTTAGCTAGCTCTAAATAAAGATAAACACACTATCGCTCAACTGACCCTGTGCAAAAGTATAAGAAAACCCATCCAAGAGTCTAATTCTGGAGCGGGATACGAGAATCGAACTCGCGTCTTTAGCTTGGGAAGCTAGCGTACTACCACTGTACTAATCCCGCGGGGCGAAAGAAAAAAACAAATTAAAATCCTCACCCCAAAAAACCCTACTTAGCTTTAGCCACGACCTCGGCGCCATTCCAACTCAACCCTTTCAAAAAAATTATTACCCTAGCTTCTTTCTTTCGCGCTTTGAGCCAATCTTCAAAATTGAGTTTCTCTTCGGCGATCTTAGCGGCCAATAATTCTTTTCTGGCTTGTGGCATGAGTACCATTTGCTTAAAGGCTGGAATATCCAAGCCATAAAGAGCCTTAATATTCTTCTTGGTTTCATCCTTATCCAAAGCCGGATCATTTACCTTGGCGTCAATTAATTGTTTGGCTGTGCCAAGTTTTTTTGCAAACTGATGACGCACGATACTGTTTTCAATTAATTTCTCCACCACGCCACGACGAATCTCTGGCGTAATCTCCTTCACGCTTTTCGGCGCGCTTCCCTGTGGTGGAGCTTGCTTAATAATTGTGTCGTAATAGGTCACCGCGGCGGTTACTTGAGCCTCCTGGGTTCTGGCGCTGATAAACTCGCCATCGGCATATGCCGCCGGAAAAAACCCGTTGCTTATAAAAGCGTAAACCACCAAGGCGCCACCAACAACCGACGTCAACCAAATCCAGTATTTATTCATTGATTTTTTTTGTCTCGGGAACGATGATCATTAGCGTTTCACCGGGACGTTTATAATTAAAAAGACCTTTTGCTTCTTTGATAATATTTTCCGGAGTCGCATAATAGTCAATCTCACTCCGTATTTTAGCATTGTCCGCCTGAAGGGCGTCAACTTCACTGTTTAGTCGTTCCAGACGCGCGGCAAAAACCGAACGTTGAGCATTTAACCGGAGCATCTGCATCCCCACAACTCCCAGCACTACAAGTAGACCTACGCCAGTTAATGCCGTTTTGACTCTTTCCATGGGACTAAGGGGAGTATAACCGACTCCGCGTAATTTCACAAAAAAAAGTTTTCTACAGCCCGCTACTTCTTAAGCAATTCGCGGAACATCGAAGCCGAAATAGTGATTCTATTTTTTGTTCCGATTTCTTTTAGTCTTTTTTTGCCGACTTGTTGCTTCTTCCATAACTTCATCTTACGAGTCCGATCTCCGCCGTATAAATAGTCCGTTACATCCTTTTTGAGAGCCGAAATTGTCTCTCTAGCCACAACCCGAGCGCCAACCATGGCCTGAATCGCTTGAGTAAATTGTTGCTTCGGAAGTAAATCCTTAAGTTTTTCCACCATCAATCTCGCCTCCCGCTCAATGTCTTTTTTTGGCAAAATACGAGTCAATCCGGGCACGTAGTTACTCGCTATGTGAATTTCCAGCTTTTGTACCTCCGTCTTGGCCCAGCCGGTTATCTCGTAATTAAGCGAGGCAAAACCTTCAGAAATTGATTTTAGAGTATCATCCAAATCCTGAATCAAATCAGCTAGAGGCAAAATCGCGGTAATCAAAATCTTACTGCCGCGCGGAATAGTCGCGATCTCCGAAAAACGAAAAGTGTCGCGCAAACTCAAAATTGGACTAACGAACTTGAGCGGGGTTAGGATTTCCACTCTAGCAACCGGCTCCTCGATCTTGGTCGCGTCGGCCGGAAAATCCTTGGGATTGGTAATCGTCGCCCATCTTTCACTACCCTCATCACCTTTTCCAATCAGAACTCTATAAGCTACCGATGGAAAACTATAAATAGTGGCAATCTCAAACTCGCGCTCCAAGCGTTCGGCGATAATTTCAAAATGCAATCGCCCCAAAAATCCGCCCTTAAAACCTCGTCCTAAAACCTCACTCGAATCCGGCTCAAAAGCCAAGGATGCGTCGGTTAGGCGCAATTTTTGCAAGGCATATTTTAGATCATCGTATTGATTGGCGTCCTCGGGATATAAAGACACAAAAACCACGGCTTTCGGCTCTTTGTAACCGGGCAAGGCCACGCCTTGGATTAAGGTTTTGGTCGCGAGCGTAATTGTGTCGCCGATTTTAATATGATCCGGATCCTTAATTCCGGTGGCAAAATATCCGATCTCCCCAGTCGCAAGTTTTGAGGTAATCGTCGCCTTGGGCAAAAAATAACCGACCTCCTTTGGCTTAAAATCTGTTGCGGTGGCGATAAGTCCCAGCCGGTCATCGTTAGAAAATTCACCTTCAAAAACCCGCACAAAGGCTAAAACACCCTTATGACTGTCGTAGAGCGAGTCAAAAACTAGGGCTCTTGGCGCCCCCATGGGGCTAAATTTACGCGCCGAACTTGGCGCCGGAATATCCCGCACAACTCTCTCTAAAAGTTTATCCACTCCGGCGCCGGTTTTACCCGAAAGTCTTAAGATATTATCTGGCGTGGTCTGCAAAAAATCCGCCACCTCCGTAACCATCACCTCAAGCTCCTCCTCATCAACCAAGTCAATTTTATTAACCGCGCCAAGAATCTTTAATCCAGCGCGCTGTGCCGCCTCAAAGTTGGCCAATGTTTGAGCTTGAATGCCTTGCGTTGCGTCCACCAATAAAACCGCGCCCTCAACCGCCGTCAGCGCCCGCGAAACTTCGTAGCCAAAATCCGAATGTCCCGGGGTGTCAATCAAATTCAAAATATATTCCACTCCAGCCAAACTGCGATAATGCATCCTCACCGGCGCCATTTTAATCGTAATTCCTCGCTCCCGCTCCAACTCCAGCTGATCCAGATATTGGGGCTTCATTGATCTAGCCTCAACCGTTCCGGTTTTCTCAAGTAACCGATCAGCCAAAGTAGACTTACCGTGGTCAATGTGGGCGATAATTACAAAATTTCGAATTAAATGTTCGCTCATATTACATTGATCAGGGAAAGGGGTCGGGAAAACGGGAGTTTTCCCGTGGCGGAATTATTCAAACCGATGGGTTTGAAAACGCAGACCGCAAAGCGGTCGAGTAGTGAAATGTGAGCGATAATTACAAAATTTCGTATTAGATCTTCCTTCATTAAAATAAGGGTATAGGGTTTGGGCTGATGGGTAAAGAGTTAACGACTCGTTCTTGCCTATTTCCATAATAAAAAATCCCGAGATCCAGCCTTGCCGGAAAATCGGGATTACTTGAGCTAATTGGACAGCTTACCCAACTGACCAGGAAGTTGAATTCCTTGCTTGGGAGGCTTACCGCCTTTGCTGTAGTACCACTGAATGTGTTGCATCATTCGGTTGTACCTATCAACCCAATCGTTGTAGCGATTCTTACGAAAGGCTCCGAGGGCTATGCTTCGGTAAACCTTATTCCGACTCTCCGCTCGCGCTCCAGGCTTCGGTGAGTCATTTGGCGAGCGGTCTAGAAGAATATCGTCAAATTCCTCAAGAAATATCTCGTCTGCCATGGAATCCATCCGGCGACTCTCATCCTCAATGATCTTGTTTCTAAGAATCAGAATGTTCTCGTGTAACTTCGCGCAAGCTTGTATTTCCTGCTCAACCTGCGGAGCCTCGGTCTCGGCATTAAAGGGCTTGTCACCAAAAAACAGCAAACCAAACACCGCAAGAGCCAGTACAACCACCAACCCAGCCAGTATCTTCTTCCAGTACTTACTCATAAAAACCTCGCTATTTGAAGGTGCTTTTTGACTTTTCGGCTACCGCCACGGTGGCGCAACCGAACCAAACCTTCAAAACATTAGCAGTTAAGAATTATTCTGTCAAATTTAATCAAGGTTAATCAAATAAAAAAACAGACCTCATAAAAGGTCTACAAATGAACAATGCAAATAAAAAACCGATTCCGCCCCATAGTTCCCGGATTTTAATAAGGTGGGCTGGCTCATCTGGTGCGCCACGGCGCATAGAACTTCGCCTGCCCTGGTGTAAAATCTTTGATCCGGAACTTCAGAGCGGAATCACTTAGTATAACGTCGCGAGTCAAAGTTTTGTTATCAATAAAAACGTCCAGCTGATTTTTATTCACCCAACTCATTACTCACTAACAAAAAGGGTCAAGTCTATGTATCGCGGGATGACTATACTAGCTCATCGGAACTATATAGATAATCAAAATCAATCTTTTTATAAGCGAACAACTCCTCCGGCTTAAAAAACCGCTTAATCTCCGCCTCGGGATCCTCGCTTGGATCCGAAGCATGCACTAAATTAGTCTGAATGCTCATTGAAAGATCGCCGCGAATACTTCCCGCCGGCGCTTCGTAGCCCTTAGTCGGCCCCACAATCACCCTCACCGCCGAAATCGCCCGCACACCAGAGACCACCATTGCCACAATCGGGGCACTCGTCATGTACTTCTTTAGTCCTGCAAAAAAACCCTTATCGGCATACTTTCCATAATGCTCCTTAATCAGAACCTCGCCCATTTGCAACATCTTCAAGCCGGTTATTTTTAACCCCTTCTTTTCAAATCGGCCGACAATTTCGCCAAGCAAGTTTCGCTGGAGCGCGTCGGGTTTCATTAAAACCAAAGTTCGTTCTTCTTTAGGGTGATTCATAATTTAATAAAAAGCTGGGGAATCTCCGCGGGATTCCCCAAGCCTGGGTTGGAACATTCCACCGCAAAAATTGGAGAGATTAATGCGACAAAACCGTGCGGATTCATTCGTGGTCATCCTCGGAGAAAGACACCACCGAATGCCCAAGCTTAAGCATTGTAATTTATTTCTTTTCAAACTTCAAACCCAACTCGCGCAATTGCTTAGGATCAATCTCGGCTGGTGCGCCCATCATTGGGTCGCGACCCTCGCCGGTCTTGGCAAAGGCAATTACCTCGCGAATGTTCGGCTCGTTTTGCAACAACATCACTATGCGATCAATCCCCGGCGCGAACCCACCGTGCGGCGGCGTGCCGTATTTAAAAGCCGTCAGCATATGACCAAAGCGTCTTTGCTGTTCCTCGGCGCTAATTCCCAACAGCTCAAAAACTCTGGCTTGAACCTCCGCTTTATGAATCCGAATGCTTCCGGAACTCAACTCATAGCCATTTAAAACCAAGTCATAAGAATTGGCTCGAATGGAATAAAGATCCTCGCCGCTCATAAACTTCGGTATATCCTCCTCTTTAATGGAACAAAATGGATGATGCGCGGCGGTCATTTTTCCCTCCTTATCTTTTTCAAACATCGGAAAGTCTGTAATCCAAGCAAAGGTCAACTCGTCCGGATTATTTTTGTCCTGCCGCAAATCCGGCTTATCCGAACCGTATTTCGCCACCGACTCGGCATAAGTTAGGCGTGGAAATGGCGTGGCGCTAATTTTTTTCTGGGGATAAAGTTTTGTCACCAACTCCAAAAACATCGCTTCGGTATATTTCAAAACATCCTCTTGGTTTACAAACGACATCTCAAAATCCAGCTGGGTAAACTCCGGCTGGCGGTCGCCTCTGGTATCTTCGTCGCGAAAACAACGGGCAATTTGAAAATAGCGCTCAAAACCAGCCACCATCGAAAGTTGCTTGAATTGTTGCGGCGACTGCGGTAAAACATAAAACTTACCCCAATCGAGTCGCGACGGCACCACGTATTCCCGAGAGCCTTCGGGCGTACCCCGCATCAAAATCGGCGTCTCAATTTCCACAAAATCATGTCGGTGCATGTAATCGCGAAAAAAAGTTATGACTTCATCTCGCGCTCGAATATTTTTTTGCAAGCGCTCCCGTCGCAAATCCAGATAGCGATATTTAAGCCTAGTCTCTTCGTCTATTTCATATCCCGCGCCGTCAATCGGAAACGGTGGCGTTTCGGATTGGTTTAAAACTTCCAAATCTTCGGCAACAATTTCAACCGTTCCCGTCGCCAGTTCCGGATTTCTCATCTTCTCAGGACGCTCCACCACTTTTCCGATAAGTTTTATAACCCATTCTGGCCGCAAGGTAGCCGCCTTTTCTGCCAGACTTTCCGGTTTGCTCAAAAAAACAACCTGCGCTACGCCGCTTCGGTCCCAAAGATCAATAAAAATAAGTTTGCCGTGATCCCGCCTGGCACGCACCCAGCCCTTAAGCTCCACGGTTTCACCGACTTTGGCTATAATCTCCCGAGTCAAAATACGCATAAAATTAACAGTAGCAAAAATAAGCTCATCCGCCAAATAAAAAACCCGCCAAGTTTTCACTCGACGGGGTGTTGGACAGAAGAGATCTCGTCCCAAAGAGGACAATCCAAGAAACGTCCAACTAAAGAACCAAGTGCCGGACACATTCATCTTCGCCCCCAAAAGGACATAGGTCAAGACGTCCGGCAAAAACTGGGTAAAAAACATTAGCGCAGCCGTTCCCAAAAGGAACATCGGGAGCATCGTCAGATACCCAGAAGTCAACAACCGCCACCCTGCCCACAATTTGCTAGACACCGATTATCTCGTCCCAGAATGGACACCTCGCTGATCGTCAAGCAAACGAAAGTCAGCAGGGTGACGGTAATTTTAAAACGGGAGCACAAAAACAGGCCCTTTCTCGTTCTTTTTAAGAACAAACTGCCCAACGTTCCGCCTCCCGTTATCAAGTCGCGCACCGAAGAGAAACAGGGACTCATACGTTCTTGCAAACAGAAACACTCACGTCTCACTCCAGCGCACCCAATCAAAATAACACACATCAACAAATAGCGCAACCAAGCTTTGACATCCAAGCTAGTTTTGTGTACCATTCCCCTACCACTGCTTGGGAAACAACCCCGGCTTTTTTATTCCCTAATCTTTCACATGCCCCAACTTCGCAACATCGCCATCATCGCCCACGTTGACCACGGCAAAACTACGCTCGTGGATACTTTGTTAAAACAATCCGACACCGACCTCGGCAAGTTCAGCGACAAGGAGTTGATTATGGATTCTAACGAGATTGAGCGGGAGCGCGGCATTACGATTTTTTCTAAAAACGCCGCCATTATGTACGGCGAAACCAAAATCAACATCATTGACACCCCCGGCCACGCCGACTTTGGCGGCGAAGTTGAGCGCGTCTTAAACATGGCCGACGGCTCGCTACTTTTAGTGGATGCTCAAGAGGGGCCAATGCCGCAAACTCGCTTTGTGCTCAAAAAAGCCCTAGCAATGGGACACAAAATTATCGTCGTCATCAACAAGGTTGATAAAAAAAACGCGCGAGTAAATTATGTTTTGGATAAAGTTCTAGAACTTTTTATAGAACTTAACGCCACCGACGAGCAATTAAATTTCCCAATTATTTATGCCGCCGGAAAACTCGGCAAAGCCGGCCACACTCCCGAATTAGAAAAAATGCAGGACATGAAACCAATGTTCGAAGCCGTGATTGAGCATGTTCCGGCTCCCAAAGCGGACATCGCGGGAAGCCTGCAATTAATGGTCGTCTCGGTATCCTACGACAACTTTAAGGGCAAAATCGGCATTGGCCGGATTAGCCGCGGCGTCATGAAAGTCGGCCAACCGATTACCAGAATCACTCGCGAAAGCAAATCAATTCCCGGCAAGTTAACCAACATCACCACTTTTATGGGATTGGCTCGAATTGAAGCCAAAGAGGTCGTAGCTGGAGACATTGCCGCCATTGCGGGCATTGATGACATTAGCATCGGCGACACCATTGCGGACGCCGAAAACCCCGAAGCTCTCCAGCCGATTACGATTGAACAGCCAACCGTCAAAATGATTTTCTCGGTCAATAATTCGCCTTTCGCCGGCAAGGAAGGAAAGTTTTGTACTTCGCGCAATTTGGGCGAGCGCTTAGAGAAAGAATTAGATAACGACGTCGCTCTGCGAGTGGAAGCCGGAAAATCACCCGATGAATTTATCGTTTCCGGCCGCGGCGAACTTCACCTTTCTATTTTAATTGAAAAAATGCGCCGCGAGGGCTACGAATTGCAAGTCTCCCGCCCCGAAGTTATTTTCAAAACCGAAAATGGCCAGACACAAGAACCTTTTGAAGACGCTTGGTTGGAAGTTCCAGAATCTTACTCCGGCGCGACTATAGAAAAAATGAGCAAGCGGAAGGGCGAACTGCGCAATATGCACGTGGAAAACGGCATCGCCTCATTCCATTTTTTTATTCCCACGCGGGGCCTAATCGGCTTTCGCAACGAGTTTCTAATTGACACCAAAGGCAATGGCATTATGAACACTCTCTTTGCCGGTTATCATCCTTTGGTGAATGGCTTGGAAACCAGCCCCCACGGTTCAATCATCGCCTCCGAAGCCGGCATCACGACCTCCTACGGCCTGCTCAACACCCAAGAACGCGGCGAACTTTTTATCGGGCCAGCCATTAAAGTCTACGAAGGACAGGTTGTCGGCCAAAATGCCAAAGAATTGGATATGATCGCGAACGTTTGCAAGCTAAAACAGCTCAACAATTTCAGGGCCAAGGTTGAGCAACTAAGCTCTGATTTAATTCCGCCCCGCCTAATGTCGCTCGAACAAGCCTTGGAATACATCGGCGACGACGAATTGGTAGAAGTTACTCCGCAAAGCATCCGTCTGCGCAAGCGCGTTCTCAAAAATAGCGCTCGCAAGTAAATTGTTTACACGGATAGTCAAGCAATGCTAAAGTTGCAGAAGCTCATCCCAATAACCTCAACCCAAGGAGCCTAGAATGCCAACGCGCGGGTGTGTTTTCCGCTTCGCTCTCGGTGGAACTTGTAAAAAACCGGTATCGCAAGATCGTTTATGCGAAAAACACGCAAATATCTGCTGTAGTCTGCGTAATTGTCGCAGGCGCGGAGTTGGCTCAGCGCACTTTATCAAAGAGAAAATCAGTCCATACGATTTTCGGTGGAAAAAATTTTACCTCTGCCATGAATGTCGGCACAAGGCTCCGTTTCGCGTCATTCGCTTTTGGTCGTAGAATTCCATCCCACCCGCGCGTCCCCGCGCGGTTTTTTTCTATTTATTAGGTACGTCGAAAATGTGTTCATTTCGACGCGATTTTTACGCTTGTAGCGCTTCGGCTTCCTAGCCTCAGCATCTTCGTCGCCTTCGCTCCTCGAGCTGCTGGGCCTGGAAATCTCACGCGTCGCTTCGCTCCTTTTCAAACCCCTCGGTTTGAATAATTCCGCCACGGGAAAACTTCCGTTTTCCCGACCCCTTGAAGGTATCCTGAGTATTCACTAGGTACGTCGAAAATGTGTTCATTTCGACGCGATTTTTACGCTTAAAAATCGGCTGCCGGGCCTGGAATCGAACCAAGATTCCATGGTTCAGAGCCATGTGTCCTACCATTAGACGACCCGGCAAGATGCGAGTTCGCTAGTTGTGCAGGTTTAGAAAAACCCTTTCCACAGTGCTTACTCCGCCAAGCTATAATATAATAGAGCTATGAATCAAAGCAAACCATTTTGGACTATATCCAGCCTACTTATTGTTATCGTTATTTTGTTTTTCTGGTCGTGGTTCAGTAATCCAAATCGTGAAGTCATTGCCAAGTGGAAGCAGGCTGGCGTCAACTGTTTAGCCGCCCACGAGAAGGCCGGGCAACATATTCATCAACATTTGTTTATTAGAGTTGACGGCGAGGAGGAGGGGATACCGGTGGATACGGGCATTGTTCGCGGGTGTATGGCCGAGGTTCACGTTCATGAAGAAGCCGGTGAACTCCATGTGGAAACTGTTGACCCGGCTAAGAAAATAACCCTCGGGCAATTTATGACTGTCTATGGAAAATCCTTAACGCGAGCCGGTTATCGGGTAACTTTGAAAGTTGACGCCGTGCCATCCACCAAGTTGGGGGATTTAGTTCTTGAGGATGGTCAAACTATTGAACTTGATTATGAGTCCATTAAACCAGATGCCAAAGAATAATCCGGTTCCAAAAATTGAATTAGCGGCAGATGACCCTTTGCATGAAGGGCTGGTAAAAGAGGCGCTCGATAAACAGCTTCGTGGCACGCCAAGCCAAGTCTCCATAATTAAACTGGTAGACAACTTGGTGGAAAACGCGGCCGAGATGCGGGCTTCGGATGTGCATATTGATCCGGAGGAAAAAGATATTAGAGTTCGTTTTCGGATTGATGGCGTTTTGCACGACAGCTTTATTTTGCCCAAAGAACTTCACTCGGAAGTTATTACTCGCATCAAGATTCTTTCGGCGATGCGCACCGACGAACATCAGGCGGCGCAAGACGGAAGATTTAAATTTTTCATAAAGCATGATGGGCGCGAAATAAAAATCGACATTCGCGTTTCGGTTGCGCCGACTTACTACGGAGAAAACTGCGTGATGCGTTTGTTGGGCGAGGGAAACACCGCCTTTACCTTGGTTTCGCTTGGTTTTTCCGAACAAAATATGGAAGTGGTGCATAAGGCTATCAAAAAGCCCTACGGCATGATTCTCGCCACCGGGCCGACCGGCTCCGGAAAGACGACGACGCTTTATTCAATTTTAAAGGAACTTAACACCAAGGATGTTTCGATTATTACCATTGAGGATCCGGTGGAGTACTCCATGGAGGGATTGGATCAAATTCAGGTTAATCCAAGGACGGGGCTCACCTTTGCCGACGGTTTGCGTTTTATTTTGCGGCAAGACCCAAACATCATCATGGTCGGAGAAATTCGCGACAACGAAACGGCGGGGATCGCGGTTAACGCCGCGATGACCGGACATTTGGTTCTGTCCACGCTTCACACCAACGATGCCGCCACGACTCTGCCGCGATTGCTTGATATGAAAGTGGAACCGTTTTTGATTTCTTCCACCTTAAATGTCGCCATCGGTCAGCGTTTGGTAAGAATGATTTGCGCCGATTGTAAGGTAGAAAAGCGACTTTCGCCAGCCGAAATTCAGGCGTTGACCGCGATTATTCCGGCCGAACTACTCCACGGCAAAACTGATTTTTATTCCGGAGTCGGCTGTAAAAAATGCAACGGCAGTGGCTACAAAAGCCGGATCGGTATTCACGAGGTATTGCCGAATAATGAGGCGATTCGCGATTTGATTATGAAACGAGCCAGCGCTTCGGAAATCAGAACGGTGGCTCAAAAACAAGGGATGAAAACAATGTTGGAGGATGGAATTGAAAAAGCCCTTAGGGGAATTACGACCATTGAAGAAGTGCTCCGTGTTTTTCATGACTAAAAATTTATTTCTTCAAGTTTCCTTACAAGAGAAGATTCTTTTTACCAAGAATTTAGCCTTGTCTATTAAGGCGGGGGTGTCTTTGGTTAATAGTTTGCAGTTTATTCGCCTGCAAATGAAGAGCCGGAGTTTTAGAAAAATTCTAGATGACGTAATGACCGAGGTGAATCGTGGGAAGTTTTTATCCGACAGCCTGGAGAAATATACCCATGTCTTTGGAGAACTCTTTGTAAACATCATCCGTATCGGGGAGACGAGCGGCAATCTTCCGGGTAATTTGCTTTTTTTGGGCGATGAGTTGAAGAAGCAAAGCGAGCTGCGAAAAAAAGTTAAGGGGGCGATGATCTATCCGATTATCATTATGATCGTGACGGTGGTTATCGCGACCTCAATGATTGTTTTTGTCTTTCCTAAAATCTTGCCACTTTTTCAGAACATTAAGGGCGGCTTGCCGCTAACGACTCGGATTTTGATTAAACTCTCGGATGTAATCTCTAACTTCGGAATTTACCTCGGACTTGGCGTCGTCGCTTTTTTTATCGGTTTCCGCCTGTTGTTGCGGATTCCGGCGATTCGGTTTATTTTTCACGAAATTCTGTTTTATTTACCAATCGCCGGAAGATCTATTATTTATTTCAACATGGCGAATTTTACCCGAACTTTGGGGATTTTACTGCGGAGCGGTATTCCGATTGTGGATGCGATTACCATCGCCGCGCGAAGTCTGACCAACTTGGTTTATCAGCGATACCTAAAACTGGCCGGT
>CAYIWJ010000013.1:15688-20301 GCA_964367145.1 uncultured Candidatus Saccharibacteria bacterium
GGGCGATTTTCTTTCCAAATTTTTAGCGCGCTATCCGAGGCGTTTTCCGGTGACCATGGTCAACTTGATTACCGTCGGCGAGAATACCGGTAATTTAACCGAGAACCTGGCGTATGTGGCGGAATATTATGAAAACGAAGTTGATGATCTGGTGAGAAATCTGTCCAACATCTTAGAGCCGATTCTTCTTGTTTTTATGGGAACGGTAGTGGGTTTTATCGCGCTCTCATTTATTACACCAATTTACCAAATCACCCAATCTTTACACTAAAAAACTTCACATGCACCAAGCCAACAACGCCAAACGTGGCGCGACACTTTTGGAGACGCTGATCGGGGTGATTATTATCGGCATCGTTAGTTTTAGCTTGTTTCGGGCGTACACCACGCTGATTGATGTTTTTAGTAACATTAAAATAAAAAACGCGGCAACAAATTTAGCCAGCGAACAGATGGAGGTTATAAAAAATATGAGTTATTCCGTAGTTGGAGTCGTGGGCGGGATTCCGGCCGGAGTTATCGCGCCGACGCAAAACTTTCTTCGCGATGGTTTGCAATTTACGCTACAGACTACCATTCGCAATATTGACGATCCGTTTGATGGCACGCTTGGTGGCGTACCAAACGACACCGCACCGGCGGATTATAAACTGGTGGAGCTTTCGGTTTTTTGCACTTCGTGTTTGGCTTCATCTACGGTAACGATTACCGGACGAGTGGCGCCAAAAAGCCTGGAGTCGGCCTCCACTAACGGTGCGCTCTTTGTGCAGGCAATTGACGCCAATGGCGCTTTTGTTTCGGGGGCTTCGGTTCACGTGGTTAATAACCAAGTAAGTCCGACGATCAACGTGACGGATGTTACTAATTCCAACGGCGTTCTTCAGTTGGTGGATGTGCCGCCGTCTTTTCAGTCATATCAGATCACGGTCAGTAAGTCGGGATATTCATCCGCGCAAACCTATGCCACTAGCACCGGCAATCCCAACCCAACCTCGCCACACAGCACCGTGGCGGCGCAATCCGTAACCCAGACAACTTTTGCCATTGATCGCGTGGGCCAGATTAATTTTTCCAGCCTGAACACAACCTGTAACGCGGTGGACAATACCTCTATTCAGCTTTCGGGAAGTAAACTAATCGGAACTGCGCCAGTTGTTTTAAAATTCAATCAGAATTATGTTTTTCCGGTTGGGGGAACACTTTCGGTGCCAAACTTGGAGTGGGACACTTATTCGGGCGAGGTGAACAACGCCGGTTATGATTTAGCGGGTTCAATTCCGAACTTGCCGTTGAATCTAAACCCGGGTGTGACCCAGGGCGTAAAATTGATTTTCCAGCCAAAAAATTCCGCGGTAATCCTCGCGACCATTCTCGACAACGCCACGCGCTTGCCGTTGTCAAACGCCACCGTCACTTTAAGCCAAGGAGTTACGCCTCTTGCAACACTTGCAACTGGCCGCGGATTTTTGCGACAGACTAGTTGGGCGGGAGGATCGGGACAGACTGATTTTGGCAACAATACTTTTTATGAGTCACAAGATGGGGGAATTGATGATGCGAATCCGGCGGGCGAGATTAGACTTAAACTTCTGGCGACTTCAACCTACGCGGCGGCGGGTTCGCTTATTTCTTCCACTTTTGATACCGGTTCGGCGAGTAATTTTTATAACCTAACCTTCAATCCGGGAAGTCAGCCGATAGAGAGCGGTGCCGATAGCGTTCGTTTTCAGCTTGCCAGCGCCACGACAAGTACGCCACTTGCTTGGAACTTTCTTGGGCCAGACGCTAGCGCCGGATCATACTATACTCTAACCAGCAACAACATCAGCGCAACCCACAACGGCGACCGTTATTTGAAATATAAGGTCTACTTGCAAACGGCGAGTACAACTTTTACGCCAACGACTTCCGACGTTGCCGCGAGCTTCGCTTCGGACTGCGTGCCACCGGGACAGGTTTTATTTCAGGGACTTACGCAAAACCAAACCTATACTCTGGATGTAATTCGCGCGGGCTATCAGACGCAAACGCAAAACATAACTCTGGATGCCGCCGCAAAAGAGATAATTATATTGTTGTCACCTTAAAAATATGCGCGGTTTATTTATTCTAAAATTTTCCAAGCCATCCTCCGGATTTACGCTTTTGGAACTCTTAATAGTAATGGGGGTGCTGATTGTTATCGGCGGAGTTGTGGTTTTTACCTTGCGTAACCTTTTTTTGACTAGTGACTTTTTGGGAGAGTCGCTGTCGAATGAACGTGATTTAGAAAATACGATTCAAGCCATAACCCGCGAAGTCCGCGCGGCCTCGCCATCAAGCGTTGGCAGTTATCCTTTGGCGTTGACCGCGAGTACAAGTCTGGCCTTTTTTGTAAATCTTGATTCAAACACCCAAAAGGAGAGGGTTCAATATTTTTTAGAAGGCACAACTTTAAGAAAAAGCGTCGTTTATCCTTCTGGGTCGCCTTTAACTTACAGCACTACGACTGCGCAGGAAACCTTGGCTACGGTTTTGCGGGGAATCGCCGCAAGCACTACGCCACTTTTTTCCTACTACGACAAGAATTTTGGCGGTACCACGACGCCTTTAACGCAACCGGTCAATGTGAGTGACATTCGCCATGTTCGTATCGCCATCACGATTGATAAAAGTCCCTTTGACGGCAATCCGCCCCTTAGCGCCATTGGGGAGACAACCGTAAGAAATTTGAAGGATAATTACTAAGACGTTATGAAAAAAACATTGGGGCAAGTACTGGTACCATCATTGCTCGTAAGCTTCATCGGGGGGGCGATGATTATTATTTTAACCAACCTCGCGGTGGCTAATCTTTATTCGGTTGGTAAGGCTGGTTCCTCGGAGCTGGCGTTTCAGATTGCCGAAGCTGGAATTGAATACTACCGTTGGCATCTGGCCCACGCTTCAAGTGACTACCAAAACGGCACCGGTCAACCTGGTCCATATACGATTCCATACAACGATAAAAATGGGATTCTGATTGGACAAATTATTCTAGAAATCACACCACCGACAATTGGATCCACGGTGGTTACTATCGTTTCAACGGGCAAAGTTATCGCCGATCCTTCGGTTCAGCGAAAGATTCGCTCACAGCTCGCCATCCCGTCTTTGGCTAGATATGCCACGGTGGCAAATGATGTAATGCGTTTTGGTCCAGGAACGGAAATTTTCGGGCCGATTCATTCCAATGCCGGTATTCGTTTTGACGGTGTCGCTAATAATATAGTTACCAGCGCCCAAGCAAGTTACGACGACCCCGATCATAGCGGAGGAAATGAATTCGCGGTTCACACCCACGTAAACCCGACGGATCCTTTACCGCCGACCACGGTACCTAATCGACCCGATGTCTTTCGCGCCGGAAGGCAATTTCCGGTTCCGGCGGTGGATTTTCCGGGACTGACCGCCAACTTGGCACAGATTAAGACCGACGCGCAAGCGGCCGGACGCTACTTCGCCAATTCGGGTGGGATGGGTTATTACATGATACTTAAAACCGATGATTCATTTGACCTCTATCGGGTAAATTCGCTAACTAGTCCACCATCGGGCTGTAACAATCTTTTGGGGCAAACCGGCTGGGGAACCTGGAGTTTCGCGACTAATACCCAGCCATTTTTGGGAAATTATACTTTTCCCACAAACGGCTTGGTCTTTTTTGAAGATCACTTATGGGTACGGGGACAAATCAATACCGCGCGTTTGACCATCGCCTCGGGTGTTTTTCCGGAAACGCCGACTACCAACACCAGCATCACGGTTAATAACGATTTGCTCTACACTAACTTTGACGGACAGGATGTAGTTTCGCTTATTGCGCAAAATAATCTGAATGTTGGTTGGGCTTCGGCCAACAGTCTGACGATTGACGCGGCGTTGGTGGCAAAAAATGGGCGAGTGGGGCGATATTATTACCGACCACCCACGAGTGTTAGCAATCAGCGTTGCGCTCCGTATCATGTGCGGAATCAGATTACGCTTTATGGAACCATTACCACCAATCAACGCTATGGCTTTGCGTATACTGATGGTACGGGTTACGCGACAAGAACCATAACTTACGATCCAAACTTGCTCTACGCGCCACCGCCAAGTTTTCCGCTAACATCATCCCAGTATGAGATTATTTCGTGGGAGGAGGTGCGGTAGCTCGGACTCTTTGTTTTCTGGAACCGGCTTTGATTTTTTCCAGCGAAAAATCAAGCCTTCCTCTCGCGCTTCGCAATTCCTCACGGAATGCCAAGCTGCGAAGCGCTCCGAGAGCTTCCAGAAAATAAAGAGTCCTCGCTAGTTAGGGGGGGGCTTCGAGAGCTTCCCGCGAAACAGAAGTCCTCGCTGGGTGGCATAAAAACTCTATTCATTCGCAGAAAATGACGCTAGTTTCCGCGATGGCTGTAGGGAAAATGCAGGACTCGGACACATTCCTTTCAGAGAGACGGGATAGCGAATCTCTATCAAAGGAGACTTTGGACTCTTCTTTCGCGGGAACCGCGGTAGAAAATTTCCAGCGAATTTTCTCCACTTCCTCTCGCTTCGGCAATTCCGACTAAAGTCGGAATCCCAGCTTGCCGAAGCTCCGAGAGCTTCCC
>CAYIWJ010000014.1:0-18081 GCA_964367145.1 uncultured Candidatus Saccharibacteria bacterium
GAGGAAACGATGGCGTATTTATTCTGGAAACTCTTGACCGAGCCTTCGGTGATACGACCAAAATATCCGGTTGGCGTGCCAGTAAATAAGCCCTCGGTTTTAAGACAGGACTGCAAGCGAGTTACCTCGTTGCCCGAAAGTCCGCGATAGAGAAGACTGGTAAAGTTTGAGGAGGTGGGTGGCGTAGCGTTATGAGTAACGACGGTTGAGGCGATTTCGGAGTAAGCGGAGTCGCCGCCGCTGTTATAGGCGCGAATACGATAGTAAATCGTAAATGGATAGCGGTCGGCAAAATATTTAGGAGCGAAGAGGCGATACCAATAATCGCGACGGGCAAAGCTATCCGCCTGCGTAAAGCTAATTCCATCAAAACTCTGTTCAACCTTAAAGCCATCAATATGGCTTCGGTCATTGTGTTCCCATGTAATCCGAACCCGGGCGTCGCTTAGAGCTTCCGCTTTAAGGTTGATTGGCGAGGTGGGTGCCGCTGGCGTGGGTGGAATCGTGTTAGCGTTCGTTGAAGCCGAGGCGACATTGGAATAATCACTCAAGGAACCGCCGGCAAAGGCTCGAAGACGATAGTGATGCTGAACATCGGTAATAACATTAAGATCGTTCCATGCAACAGAGTTCCCAGGGACCGTATCCACTAGTATCCATCCGGTTGTTGGACCAGTTAAACTTCGTTCAATTAGAAAACCACTTTCGTTATTGGCGTTGTCCGTCCAAGTAAGAGTTATTCGATGCGGAGTCATGGGTGTAGCCACAAGTCCAGATGGAGTGCCGTAAGATGTTTGTGTTGGTGGTGGAACAACCGGCGGGGGTAGAGGAATAAAAGGTGGTGGCGGGGGCAAGGGCGACGGTGGAGGTGGAGGAGAGACATTGCCACCCGATCCGCCGCCGGTAAGCGCTGATGGAGTTGTGGCCGTAGTTTGATTGGAGTATGACGAATTATCGGCGGCGTTGTAGGCGATGGCCCGATAGGTATAGGAGGTGCTGGGGTTGAGCGGCGCGTCATCAAAGGTTGTGATGGCATAGGAAAGATTTACGACCTGAACAAAATTGCCACCAATCAGGCGCTCCACAACTATTCTTGTTGTTTGCAAGTCGGAAACGGTTAAGCCGGTGGAGTCCCACTGCCAAGAAAGGCGAAGGGCGTTGGGGTTGACTGGAGCGGCGTTAAGCGAGGTCGGCGTTGCCGGTGGATTGCCGGATTGAATGGAAGTGCCACCACCGCCACCGCTTTGCGGCGTGACCGCGCTCGCGGTATTGGAATAAGCAGAATCACCAACGGCGTTCGTGGCCCGCACGCGATAGGTATATAAAGTTCCGGCAGTTCGACCGGAGTCAAAGAAGCCATTTGTGTTGGCGGGGGTGATGGCGACCTCACTAAAATTTCCGCTACCAACACGTCGTTCAATTTTGAAACCGGTTTCGTTCACGGAGTTATCTATCCAAGTAATGTTGATCGCGTGGGCGTTGATTGGCGTGGCGGTGAGACCCGATGGAGCCGAAGGAGCTGTTGCCGGTGGCGGAGTGGCTGGAGTGGTTACCGAGGCGATATTAGAATAAGCCGAATTACCATTGGCATTGAAGGCCAGAAGCCGATAGTCATAGCTCGATGAAGGTGAAACCGATGTATCGGCATAAGTCGTGGTATCCGGTGGCCGATTAACCAGCTGACTAAAAGAGTCGCCGCTCAACCGACGTTCAATAATGAATCCTTGTTCAGAATTTGAGACATCGTTCCAGGTCAGATTAACCGTGGTTGGATTAAGCGCGGTAGCCGAGAGTCCGGTTGGAGATTCTGGTGGTGGAGCTGGAGTATTGTTTGGCGTGGTGATAGAAACTGGATTGGTATAGGCCGAGGTTCCGACGGTATTAAAGGCCGCGACTTTATAGAAATAGGTTGTGTTTGGCGTGAGACCGGTATCGGTATAGCTAGTCGTGTTGGCTGGAGGGTTTACCGGAAGTTCAACATAGGTTCCATTTAGTGATAAGCTACGGCGAACAATAAAGCCAGTTTCGTTGGCAGCGTTATCAGTCCATAAAATAACCACCGTAGTTGGATTAGAGGCGCTCAACTGAAGATTGGTTGGCGCATTGGGAATCGTAGGCGGACTTTGCGTGGTCGCGCTTATTGCATTGGAATAACCAGAGTCGCCGGCGCTGTTTGTCGCACGGAGGCGATATTCATAAGCAGTGCCGGCACTAAGCCCGGTGTCGCTGTAGGCGGTTGTGTTGGCGCCGATAAGAGCAATCTGACTAAAACTTCCACTGGGCAAAAGACGCCGCTCAATTTTGAAACCGCTTTCGTCGCTGGAATTGTCGCTCCAAGAAAGATTGATTTGAGTGGTTGCCGGACTTGTGGCGCTAAGCCCGCTTGGGGCATTGGGCGGATTTAACGGCGGAGGCGGGGGAGGCGGGGGAGGCGAACCACCGCCATCGTAGTAGTGCGCTAAAAAGTTCATTACCGGATAGAGGGTGATCTGAACTTTGCCACGAGTCTTATCTTCGGTTCCCGGGTATTGGCTACTCCGACAAGTTTGCGCGGAATAATTGGCAGGATTATTTTTATCTACCGGAACGTTCGGATCGTTGTAGCCCCACTTAGTGCCTTCGTCAAAAAGTTGAATTAAAAGTGAAAGATACTGGGTGTCGCCGGTTAATTCTTGGTAATAGGCAAGGGCTCCGGCTAGATTCATAGCATCAACTTGCGAGGGAGTGCCGCTGGTTCCCGCGGCGCTGTGAATATAAATTTGCTCCAAAGGGTTGTAACTGGTTGTGGGGCCAGTTCCGCTGGTCAGACCATTTTGCGCTTCAAAAGCGGCCATGCGACCAAAGAGCTGAAGTAGGGATGAATTATTTAAACCAGCGGCGCGATAGGCCAGCATTGCCCCCGACATCAACTGTTCGTGCATAAATGGCTTGGTCTCGCAAGAGCCTATACCACCCGTAACGAGTGAGTTGGGAAAGGTTCCGGGTAGACAGCCATTGTTAATGGAATTTTGCTCGCCGGTAAGCAGGGCATTGAGGTGAGAAGTGGCGGCGCCGATGTAGAGCGGCTTCTTGGTAAGTTTAGATGCAATCGCAAGCAGAGCTAATTTTCCCTGCCCTTCGATACGTTCGCCTCCATTGTTTATATAGGTCGCCGGTACCGAGGCTTGGGCGACATTGTTGGCGTGCGTGGTGAGAGTTTTGAAAGCATCTAAATCTCCGGTCAGAAGATAGGAGGCGGCATCGCTTTCGTACCAGAGATGGGCTTCGGCGTAAAAAGCGCGGCGCTGAAAACCATTTTCGTACATGCGACGTTCGGCGGTGGCCGAACCAAAGGTGTGAGAAGTTCCTAAAGTTAGGACGTCGCGTTCACGCAGGCGAGCAAAATCAAAATAACGATAGTCGGCGGGATCGCGCAAAAAGTGGCCAAACTCATGGATGCCGTAATGGTTGTTATCACTATCGCCGTTGCCCCAAGTGTGGGTGCCGGCGTAGCGCAGACCCCAAGCCGGATTACCGCCAAAGAGCGCGCCGTCTACTTCAAAATAATTAGTGCAACTTCTTAAAATACTGGCGCCGAGACCCGATGAAACGGCTGATTGATCAACTTGAACTTTGATGAATTGCTCGGCGCGATTGAAAGCGGTTTGAAGATTGGCCGGAATGTTAGAGGCGGCGGAATTCCAATTTCGTTTTGGTGGTAGCGGTACCGGATAGGATCCGCTATTTAGTGAAAGATACTCGGTATCGCTCGGGGTGGCGATAATCGGATACTTGTAGGCTAAGATGGTGTTGTTGAGATCGCTTTGAGTTAAGGTTGAATTGCTGAAAACCAAATAAATATCGTGCCAAAACTTGTCGCCTCCGGCGAGCACGTGGTTGGCGCTGGCGTTTACAGTATCATTTGGCGAGGCGAGGTTAATAGTTTCCGGATCGACTGATTGGGAAAGTTGCGAGCTGTTATTCCAATTGGGGTCGCTGGTTCCGCTCGGAACGTTGGTGCGGAAATAGGGTTCATAAGTATATTCGGCAGAAGTTAAATTGTTGCCGGGAAAGAGCGAAGCGCCGAGTTTATTTTGTCCGGCAAAAAGATCTTTGGGGTTAGTTTCCCAAAAATAGTCTAGCCCGATGCCGATACTGCCGCCGGTACCAGTAATTCTTCCCGATCCGAGCGCGCGAGTTTGAATAGCTTGAGAAATAACGGAGCCGTTCTGATAAGTTTTGGTATAAAAATTGTCCAATAAATTTCCTGGGGAGCTATCGCTGGGAGTCTGAACCAGAGCGTTGTGCCAGGGTTTTTGCTTGTCGGCCGGTAGAGAGCGTTGGGTATAAAAAATATCCTGCGTCGGCGAGACGTAAGTTTCGCCATCAAAGCCAACAGTTTGCGAACCAGTTAGGACTGGATTCATAACCATGGATAATTCTTTGAAATGAGCTGGACTCGGAACGGAACCTTGGTTGGGTGGATAAGGTTCACCACCGGTTAGGTTATTTTCTAAAATAACTCTTTGGACAACTTCGGCTTTTCCGGCAAAAAAAGTTAAACGAAGCGTGGCATTCAAAGAATTAGACAACCCATTGTTAAACGAGCCAGTGATCTCGATTATGGCTCGCAAAGGGCCGGATTCAATTAAGGTAAAACCGGTTGGTTGAAAGTTATAGAAAGAAGTTCCATTGATGTCGTCTTTGGCGCGCATTCGCAGGCCGGTATTGGTACCGGGGGTTATAATTTGCTGGCCGTTGACCGTAACTTGGTCAAAAATTGGATAAGAGTTGGCACTCGTTGGATTGGTTTTGGCGATCTTAAAAACGCCGGGGCCGGTATTGATCGTGAAATAAGAGCCGTCGTTTTGGGTGATTGTAAGCGGAGTCGCGCTTTGGGCGGATTGATTGATACTAGAACCACATTCAAGTGTGTAGTTGCTTGGAACGGAGGGGATTTGAAAGGTTGCAAGAATCCACTCCAGTGGCTTGGAAGAATCATCCAAATCGCCCCGACGGGAGAGTGGTTTAAATTGGGCTGGAATTTCTGAACCGCCGTACATTAGGCGACAATTGTTAACACTGGCGATGGTGTTGTTTTGCGGAAGAGGAATACCGGAGGAGGTGTAGGTTCCGGCACGAGGCGGAGTAATGGAATCGCCGACTACGTTTTGGGTGGAGTTCTGAAGGGTTAAGTTAACCGAAAAAGTTGACCCGGGAGCGACTTGAGCTAACTTGCCCGCGCTAGATAATTTAGCGACTTCTTGCGAGGTTTTGGTCAGCGCGAAATAAGAGGTGGTCGCGGCAAAAATAATCAATAAAAAAATTCCCGCAAAGAGAAAGGAGCGTCGCATGGGTTGTTCTTATGATTATATCACACGGAAACCAATACGCCTGGGAGAAACTTTGACCGTAGGCTTTATTTTGGCGCGGCAGTTGATTCGGCGAGCAGTAAGACACCGATTAAGGCAAAAGCGGTGAGGGCCATGGTCGGGATGGTGACGTAGCCAAAATTAAGAAAATATCTTTGGGCGCAAGTTGTGGCAGTGGTGGCGGAACAGGGTAGGAGTGGAGAGCCACCAAATTGAAGATAAGTATGATAGGCGGCGATGACAAAACCCGGGAGGGTTAATGCCCAAGCGTAAACGCGCGGAGTCTTTTGTCGGGCATAAATCGCGAGGGCAAAAATCAACGCCTGCGGATATAAGAAGATTCTTTGCCACCAACAAAGCGTGCAGGGAATAAATCCGGCAACATTAGAATAAAAAAGACTAGCGGCAACACCGCCGAAGGTAAGGGCAAATAATAACGGTAACGCGTGGCGACCGCAGAAGTTAGTAAGTGCGTCAAAAAAACGAATTTTAACTCTACGTTTTGCGAGAATGATTCCCGCGCCAAGGAAGATTATCAGCAAGTCGACGATAACCGTCAGAACGGAAAGAATTAAGCTAGTTAAAATAATAAATGGTGGCATTTGGGGGTGAGTATAACTCTTGTTGACTTTTGTTACAATAATAGATATGTTTTATGGGCAAGTATCAATCTGATATTTTGCGTACCTTAACAAGTTAATAGCTTGTTTTTTGCAAGGAGTTTTGTTCGATGATCGCTAATCTCTATTCAAAGGAGAATCTGTGTCGTGTTCTATCTCCCGCTTTCGCTCGTTCCAATCATTCGGCGACATTACCAAGCAAGATAACCTTTACCAAGGAGCAACTAGAAAGCGCGCTTGGAGTGGGGGTTCTCGCCGCTTACCGAACTCTGAAATTCATGGAGAGAGAAGGTTGGATCAAGATTGACCGAAAAGGAGTCAATTGGAAGATAGAAATTTCCGTTTTGGAAGCTGGGGTCAGGGAATTCGCGGACTACAAGACAACGTTCTTGGATCTTTCGGCTCAACCGAAGCCGTTCGTGCCCGTCGTACCGATTCCGGTAGGTGATACACCCCCAAAGACGGCGAGAAACTTGCTCAAGGCACTGAATATAGACACCCCTTCTCCAGTTTTAGTTGATCGGGACTTGCAACCGCTCCGCGATGAAGAAGTAAGTCCCAAGCGGGGTGGCGATTTTCCGAATTTGGCTGAACCCCGCGAGACCGAAACGGTGATTGCGGCGATTGATTTTGACAACGTAACCATCGGCGCTCAGCGAGCCGGCTTTAATCTTTCATGGGGGCGTTTGATTGAGTTTATTCGTTCTTTTGGCAAGATTGCGTTGACGCCAGAGGTATATCTACCACCGCAAGCTAACCGCAACGAAAATATTTTTGGCGTCTTGTGGGCGGCCGGCATTAAGCCAGTCATTTGCCCATTGCGTAACAAGGATCGCGATGATGTTGATCGAAAAATGCTGCTTGAGGCTCGACGAATGATGGACGTGCCGGGCGTAACAACGCTTCTCATCGTCAGTTCCGATGGAGATTTTGACGATCTCGTTCACTATGCCAAAGATCGAAAGATCAAGGTTGTTCAAGTGAATGTCGCCAATCATCGCGCCGAACTGGAGGGTACCGATGCTCAACCCAAGTTGCGTCTCGCGCGTATGGAGGGCAGTCTAGTTAGGGCAGTCGAGCTACTGACCGAAAAGACTGATTTGCACCGAGAACTTGTTCATGGTTCTTTGCCGGCATTAGAGAAGAACGAGGCAGTGTTCATTGCAACCGTGATTCAGTTGATCTTTGATCGTGAATCTGAACGAGAGCTATCGCCTCATGAATCCGCCTTTAATCGCATCTCTGACGCGATCGGCTTCAAGCTGAATAGTATTGCTAAATACCGTAGGGTCAGTGCCGAGAAATTGCGCGCCGCCCTTTCGGAGCTTAGAAGCGCCAATGTTTTGCGACGATTAGAAGATCAGAGTCTCGCGGTTACCTATTATTTGTTAGATCGTGAACATCCGGCTACGATTCACGCTCTACAAATAGGAAGTAACTCGGTCGGAGCAATCTCATAACAGGTCTTGCACTCTATTTACCCGCCATTCTTTTTGAATCGGCGGGTTTTTTTATTCCTTACAGGAAACCCCGCACGCAGGCGGCGTCCTGGTTTGTGTGTAGCCAGCCTGCAGTGCGGGGATGAATGAGCATACCACGCAGTGGTATGCTGGTTGCATGAGAACGCGTAGCTTAAATCACAGCGTCTATCAACTCCAGTATCACCTCGTCTGGGGCACGAAATACAGGAGAAAGTTCCTCATCCCCGTCGTCAAACAGGTGTTGCTCGAATCACTCTACGCCACAGTGAAGGCTCATCCCACGCTCCATATCTTTACCGTGAACACGGACAGAGACCATGTGCATCTCCAGCTTGAAGCGCCCCCGAGTGTAGCACTATCGACTGTGGTTCAAAAACTGAAAGCCGCATCAAGCTTTGTTCTTCGGAAGCGCTTCAAGTTCGTCCGTGATATCTACCTCGACAAAGAAGGGATATGGAGCGTGGGATACTTTGTATCATCTATTGGCTTGAACGAAGACAATATCAGGAAATATATCGAATGGCAGGGTAGGCGGGAAGTGCCCCAGACCCTTTGGGGTAAATCATGATGTTACTGGCTACGCGTTCTCGTGCGTAGCGGAGCAAAGGAAACCCCGTACGGAGCGAAGCGGAGTGCGGGGAGGACGTCATTATTAGTGAGAAGAAGCTATTTTTTATTTACAGGGAGGCTACAGCCGGTTTTCTCGGCAAGGCGAGTGAGGGGAAGTTCTCCGGTTTCACGGGAGCCATCTTTGAATTCCCAAGTTGGATAGCCGTTGATTTTTTTATCCTTGCAAACTGCCAGCTGTTCGCGACCATCAGGAGTGGAGCATTCAATATATGCGAGTTTATCCACCGCCCCACCAAAAAGTTTTTTTTGATTATCGCAGTGCGGGCACCAGAATGCACCGTAGAAAACCGCGCCTCTATCTTTGAGACAAGAGGCAAAATTGGCGAGTTCCGGTGAGTCGGCCGATTTTTTGGTCGGTACCCCAACAGTTACGAGAGTGGCGATGACTAAAAGTACAAGCCCAACGATGTGCCATGGCTTCATGTTGAGATTCATGTTGAGAATTATAGCCTATCTCCTTTTAGACGGCTACTCTTTTTGTGTTTCAAAAAAAATCACCACTCCTCACGTGGTGATTTTTTCCCTTGATTACATCAAGAACTACTGATTAGTGCGAAACATCTTTGATAGGGTTACATTGACGTTTTTTGAATTATCAATCGCACGAGTAAAGTAGTAGTAGGGTGTATTCGGTTGCAGACCAGAAATAACCACTGATTGCGCGGTGCGAACTCCCGCGTTGTTAGGAACAGACGTTCCACTGACATAGGATGTTTCTTGTCTGGTGTGTCCACTAGCTTCATCGGAGCGGATAGGAGACAAGTCATAGTAAACCTGTCCTTGAGCCAGTTCATTGGTGGTCCAATTTATTGTCGCGTCATTGCGGCCAATTTGCATTGACTTGTTATCCATGTTTGGGGCGCTAGTATCAAGTCCGAAGCCGGATGACATAATCTCGTTGATTTTAGCGCGAGTCATTGGGCCGACTCGTCCTACTTGAGGAAGATCGTAGGCCAACTGAAACTGCGCGACGGCTGATCGGGTTAGTGGCCCAAAATTTCCCGAAACTATGCCGGCCGGATAGATCATTGGATTGGTGGCCAAAAATTCTTGGAGTTGAGTTACCTCGCTTCCTCTGGAGCCAAAATCCAATTCGTTAATGAGAGCGGCGTGAGCTTTTGGAACTTGAGCTCCAACAATGAAGATGATAGCCAGAAGTATTCCCATCGATGTAAAACCGATTTTGGCTATGGTGTTTTTTTTAGTCATGATTTTTTTGTTAATTAATTATGTGGGATTTATATAGTCGACCTGCGTTATATGTATCTCTGTAATTGAAGCCGCATTAAGGATCAATACATTACAGACATCGATAAAACCGCTTTAACGTCGCAAAAACTTTACTCCGGCAATTAATACGCAAGACCCGAGTAAGGCGACTAGAAAACTATACAGATTGAATCCTCCTACAGCATTGCCCCCGATGACACTCATCAGCCAGCCGCCTATAATCGCGCCCACAATGCCAACAATGATATTTAGAAATACCCCTTGTTGCGCATCGGTTTTCATAATTAAGGAGGCGACCCAACCGACTAAAGCTCCAAACATGATCCATAAGATGATACCCATAGAATTATTTAACTGTATTTATTAACTTTTTATTGATTGAACTAATGACTCGATGAATAACGCGCAATATAGATTCCAATATTTTTATTTTGATATTAGTCATATTATTTCGCGAACGGAGACCAACCATTATGTGTAGTTGATTTAGTTTTAATGGTGAGTCTAATTATGGTCGGCCTCCTATAATGAATGCCGTTTTAAATTTTGGTCTATTACAATAATTTCTTTTTAAGTTGTTTGATTTCTTTTTCTAATTTTCCAATGTGGATTTCTAGTTTTTTTGTCCTCTCAACGATTTTAACTTCAACCTGCTGGGCGTGACTGCCCAATGTTTCCGCGATAGCCATCATATCGGTGACGTCTTCCATGGCGAGGAGTATGATCGCTGGGAAAAGTTCCGAGGCGGTGTCTTCCTTGGAGTGAATTTGTCGAGCGTTCAATAGCATGACCTTGCGACCAACAAAGGGAAATTCGTGAGAAACTTCAAAACCTTTAAAGAAAGTGTTTTTGGGTAAAATATCCTCCAAGAGTTTTTTTAAGGCTGGTATATTCCACTGACCGTTCCCAAGTTCATAGACGATCCGTTTTTCCGTATCCTTGCTTTCAACTTGAAAGGTTCGATAGAAAGACTCGTTAGCCGCCATGACGCGAAAATCTTTATCAAGAATTAAAACCGGCTCCCGAACGACATCCACGACAGTTTTTATATAAGTCCAGCTTTTTTCCCATACCCGTTGAATAAAATCAGGCCCAAGGGCTTGATCGTTTGTCTTTGCGCCTTCTTTGATTATTTTCATATCCCTATTGCCGTAAAGAGGCGATAATTATTTCAGTTTACATTTTAAGGGGAAAAGTGCTATTATTATTGAATAAGTTGTCTTTGTTTCTGTAATCAGGACGTAATAAGGAATTGGATCGTTTGGATTGTTTTTGCTCTGAAATGTTGATTTTATAGCTTAGCAAAGACACTCACTGTAATGCTTTTGTAATTAAACCACCTTACCCTCGGCATGACTTATGATGACAGCAGGAGAAGAGACTCAACAACGAGAGATTTTAACGGCGGCTCATGTTGATCACAACAAAGGGCTTAACGCTCACGCTTTTTTTAAATTGAATAATCGTGGGTTAAGCCAAGATTTGGTGCAGGATGTATTTGCAAAAACCTGGAGATATCTGGTCAGGGGCGGGAAGATCGAAATCATGAAAGCATTTCTTTACCACGTCCTCAACAATCTGATCGTGGATAAATACCGCAAGCGCAAAGCAATTTCTTTGGATGTTTTGCTTCAAAAAGGTTTTGAGCTAAAAGATGAAACTTCGGATCGTATGTTTAGCGTTTTGAGTGGGAGGGAGATATTGTTCTTGATTCAAAGTCTTCCTCAAAAATATCAGCAGGTAATTCGCATGAGATATGTGCAGGATCTTTCACTTAAGGAGATAGCTATTCTTACGGGAAAATCCAGAAATGCGATTGCGGTTCAAGCGCATCGTGGACTACAAAAACTCAAGTTGCTTTATAATCCGCTATAATTTTTTATATAGTAGAAAACCATTTAAAGAATTGTTATCGCGCGTGGGGGGTTAAATCCTTTTTGACAAAAATGTGTCTCTAGTGCTATTCTTTAGCGTTCTTTGAAAGTGTCGGTTTTATTCATCGAAACCAAAGGGGGTGCTGATTGACTAAAGCAACAGACGCGAGTGCGCCCGAATTAGGCGATTGCTATCCGCCAGAACATTGTGGCTTGAGACCGATCGCGGAGCAGGTTAGAAGGCTTAACGAGATTTTTGACTTAAACTCTTTTTGGCACGTGCCGGTTGTTGAGGCTATGACAGCGAACGCTTTGCGACACGGTCTCCCTAGGGGAGCCGAAGGCTGGGGAGTTGTTCCGTCGATTGACGCGCTCATGGAGAAATTCTTTCCGAATATCAGGGGCGCCGAGGTGCGGTATTGTTACGCGGTCAACCTGGCCCTTGAAATGTTGGCTGAGGAATACTCGTTCTATAATTACTTCCGCGATCGATTGATCGCGGAAAATCTTCGCCGGCAGGATATTAGCAAATTTTTGCCCGATCAGGCCGGATGTGTTTGGCTTTCTTTCCCAATGCAGTTCGGTGCTTTGCGACGGGGCGCCTCGGTCTGGGAGGCTCGAAAAGCTCTCGGCGAAAAGGAGTTCGGGTTGGGAGTTTTTGAGACGGCCTGTCTGCTTCTAACTCATCCGGAAAGACTGATGAACAGCCCGTGCGCTATTGATTGCATTGGTGATGAGTTTTCAACGACGCGGAATGTTGAGGCTGATTTTGGAAGCGCCTTGTCGTTTGGTTTTAGCGGTGGGCGATTAGAACTATTTGCCAACCCTAGTTCGACATACCACCCAGCCTACAGCGCGCCGACGGGTTTCGTGATTTAGCGCAGTTCCAGCGGTTCGCCTAAGCGAACCGCATTTTTTTACTGTATCTTATTGTTATGCCAGCAAAAAATCATGCCAAGGAAAAATTGGTCGGCTTCCGTGACTATGTATTAAATGATCTTTTAGGCGAAATGCCAGGCGTCAATTCGCGAGCGATGTTTGGCGGTTATGGTATTTATCAGCGAGGAATTATTTTTGCGATTATTGCCGAGGGGCGATTGTACTTTAAAGTCGGGGAGCGAAATTTAGCTGATTATGAAAAGCATGGCATGTATCCGTTTACCTATACGAGACCCAATGGGAAAACTTACGCGATGTCTTATTGGCTGGTTCCGGAAGAAATCTTAGAGGATCATGAAGAAGTCCTGCGATGGGCAATGGCCGCGGTTGCCGAAGCATCAGTCAAAAAAATTAAAAAGGTGAAAAAATAAGCGCCGTCACGGCGCTTGAAATTCCGTCGCTCGCTCCAGATGAAAGCAAACTTTCGCCTGTGGGCTCGCTAGAAATTATAAGAAGATCTCTTTTCGTCCTGCAACCGGATTTTGCCGCTGTTTTTTTGACTTTCCCTATAAAGCAATGTATTATTGGCGAACTTAATGAGGGCTTCATTTATGGACTCAATAAATCTAAAAGACGATAGAGCCCGCCTAATCGGGCATAATGGAACTACGCGTCACTCCTGGTTTAGGGAGCTCAAAACTTCCTTGCGCGTCGGATTCTTTTTGGCGCTACGCGATTTGCGGCGCGCCAATATTTGGACGACGATTTTGATTATTTTCGTGATGTTCATCACTTTTTTGAACTTAGTTGTTATCGGCGGTATTCTGGTCGGTTTAATAGAAGGTTCGGTGGTGGCAATCAACACGCGTTACAGTGGGGATTTAATCGTCTCGCCTTTGCGCAACAAAACCTATATTGAAAACAGCCAAGACTTGGTGAAGTTCGCCCGTGGGATGCCGTGGGTTACGGCGCTGACCACGCGTTATATTCAGGGCGCGAAGATTGAAGCTAACTATAAAACTAAACTTCGCGAAACTGATATTACCGACAGCGCCGGATCCTTGGTGGCGGGCATTGATCCGATCGCTGAAGATGGGGTAACCGGAATCAGTCATAAGCTTATTGAGGGAGAGTACTTAAACGCCGACGATTTTGATAAAATTTTAATTGGAGCGGATTTACTTTTTAAATATACGCCGATTGATACGCCAAGTTTTCGGACACTGGAACACGTTGGCGCCGGAACTAAGGTGCGCTTAATCGTGAACGGCACTACGCGCGAGGTGACGATTAAAGGAGTTCTAAAAAGCAAGGTTGGCGAGGTGGATCAGCGGATTTTTATGATTGACACGCAACTGCGCCAACTTATTGGACGCAGTGATTACAATGTGGACGAAATTGCAATGCGACTTAAAGCTGGCACTGATCCGATCTTGGTTAAAAGAATACTGACCGAAGCCGGTTTTGCCAGAGTGGCCAAGCTGCAGACTTCCGAAGAAGCTCAGCCAAAATTTTTGAATGACATTAAGCTGACTTTCGAGCTTTTGGGAAATGTTATCGGAACCATCGGACTGGCGGTCGCTTCGATTACGATTTTTATCGTTATCTTTGTGAACGCGATTACCCGCCGGAAGTTTATCGGCATTATGAAGGGAATTGGCATCACCGCCACCGCGATTCAATTTTCTTATATTTTGCAGGCGATGTTTTACGGAATACTTGGTATCGGACTTGGGTCGGCGTTTGTTTTTGGTTTTCTGCAACCGTTTATAGCCGCTCATCCGATTAATTTTCCTTTCAGCGACGGGATTTTGGTCGCGACACTCGGCGGTACCTTGTGGCGGGTTGGATTATTGCTGGGCGCGACCATTATTGCCGGTTATATTCCGGCGCGAATCGTAGTTCGACAGAATACGTTAGATGCGATCTTGGGACGATAATAAAAACATGATTAAGGTTCATAATTTGATTAAATCATACCAAAGCGGGGCCGGTGAACTCGTCGTGTTGAAGAATATCGGTTTTAGCGTTCGGCGCGGCGAATTTTTGGCGATTACCGGACGCTCGGGCTCGGGCAAGAGCACTTTGCTTTACCAGTTGGGACTTTTGGATTTTCCCAACTCCGGAAAGATATTTATTGACGGGCTGGAGACCAGCACTCTTAGCGGACAGGAACGAACGGCAATGCGATTGCTGGAACTGGGTTATATTTTTCAGGACTACGCGCTCTTACCTTCTCTTTCGGCTTTGGAAAACGTGATGATTCCGCTACTGATGCAGGGAATGAGTCCCAAGGATGCCAAGATTAAGGCGATGCGAGCTTTGGATCGAGTCGGACTGGGAGATAAATTGGTTAATTTGCCGAGCCAACTTTCGGGTGGACAGCAACAGCGGGTTTCTATCGCGCGCGCCATCGGGCATGATCCAAAAATTATTTTTGCCGATGAACCGACGGCGAACTTGGACAGCGAAACGTCTAAAGTCGTTTTGGACGCTTTTTTGGACTTACACCGACAGGGACAAACAATTGTTATGGTGACCCACGAGCCTGAATACGCCGCGGTTGCCGATCGAGTAATTACGCTTTCGGACGGCGTTATTCATACCGTAGAGGAGAGGAGGGCAGGTTTATAGGTGACGGGATGGCGGGGTAATCGCCGGACTTGCTTAAAATATCAGGCCATTGCTAAACTTAACGGAATGAGATTTCAGCGTTGGCGAATGGTTTTCTCTCGCCGAATGATGGGATATTTTGCAGTAGCTGTTTTGACCGGAGCTTTGGGTTTTGTTTGGGGCAAAATGGAACAGGCTCCACTTGGCATTGTGAGTCCACTTTGCGCGGAGCGTTATGAATTGTTGAACCCAAGAGTTATTTGCAGTTTGACCGATGAGGGCATTGACCGAGTTCATGACGCCGAAGATGAAACAAGGCGACTGATTCAAAAATCAATCGCAAGCGGACAGATAAGCAAGGGATCGGTTTTTTATCGTAATTTGGAGACTAAATCATGGTTTGCCATTAAGGATGCCGAAAACTTCTGGCCGGGAAGCCTGCTTAAAATTCCACTGGCGGTGGCTTATTTTAAACTTTCAGAGGTGGATCCAAGCGTCTTTACGCAGACTTTTGAATATAAGGACGGTCTAGCGGCAAACAGCCGAGAGTATTATCAGCCGCAAGAATCCATCAAGGCGGGAGAACGATATTCCATTGAAGAATTAATTTCGCGAATGGTAATTGATTCGGATAACGAAGCGGCAAACTTTTTGGCTAAATTTATCAACAAGGATTTTTTGGATAAAGTTTTTTTGGATTTAGGAATATATTTTCCGACCTCAGAAAGAATTGAAGAGAAATTTGTTTCGGTGCGGAACTATTCCAATATATTGCGAACAATTTTCAACGCTTCATATCTTAACGCCGACAATTCGGAGAAGCTTTTGAACATTATGGCGAGGTCAAACTTTGCCGATGGCTTGCGCGCCGGGACTCCCAGCGAAATCAAGGTGGCGCATAAGTTCGGCGAGCGGACGATTGCCAAGGATCCGAATGCAATCATCGGGCGGGGCTTGAATGATTGTGGGATTGTTTATAAAAAAGACGGAGCGTATAGCCTGTGTGTAATGGTGGAGGGGGAGGATTTTGAGAAACTCGCTGGCGTTATTAAAGACATCTCCCGTTTGGTTTACGAGGTTAGTTCTTGAGGAATTTAGAATTTGTTAGCTTGTTTTTGACTTGGAGAGATTTTTTGTTTTTGGTGACAGTTGGTATTGACAATAACTAATCAGTAAGATAAGATACTTTATATGTCGAGGTTTGAAGCCTTGACTGGCCGAGTGGTTCTTTGAAAACCAAGGAGATGCAATAATGTCCTTTTTGGTGGATGAGGAAGAGGTGGATACATATGTGTCTTATGGAAAATGTATTTCACCTGATTGCAGTCACACCACAATTGCGCGTGGACTGTGCATGCAATGCTACGATGTTTCTCGCCGGCTAATTGCCAATGGCCAGACGACTTGGGACGAACTTGAGGAGTCGGGTTTTGCCAGAGCGCCTAGATACCCCAGGAAGACGAAATCTGATCCCAGTCCAAAAAATGGAAACTTGAAGCGCCAGATACAGGGCGCAATACCACCTTAGATTCGCGCAAAAACCGCAAAGTCTTAACCGACTTAGCGGTTTTTTATTGGCTATAACTTCGGCGGCGATGGCGCGGAGCGGCGTGAGTACTCGGACCACGATGGCTGCCGCGAGAAAAACGCGGCCGTTGTTCCGGTTGAACAATGTGGTGCGCCGCGCGGGCCGGTGGCAATTCGGGAAGCGGTGAGATCGGCAGGGTTTTTTTAACCAGACGCTCGATGTCGCGCAAATCTTTTCTTTGATCGGGCATGGCAAAAGAAATAGCGTGACCACCGGCGCCGGCGCGCGCGGTGCGTCCGATGCGATGAACGTAGTCTTCGGTGTTGGTCGGCAGGTCAAAATTAAGCACCAGTTCAATTCCAGTAACATCAATTCCGCGCGAGGCGATATCGGTCGCGATCAGCACGCGATACTTGCCGGACTTGAATCCGTCCAAAGCTTCGCGGCGTTGACCAAGCGAACGATTGGAGTGAATTTCCGCGGCGGTGTGTCCCATAGACTGAATGGCTTGAGTTAGGCGCTTGGCGCCATGTTTGGTTCGAGTAAATATAAGCGTGGTTCCCGAATATTCCTGCAATAATTTTTCTACTAAACGAGCTTTGGCCTCTTTGGGGACGACGAAAATTTCCTGTGTTACTTTTTCGGCGGTCGTTCCCTGTGGCGCGACTTCAATCCGCACTGGAAGTTGCATGTGATGAGCCGCCATCTTCATAATTTCCGCGGGCATCGTGGCGGAAAAAAGCATAGTCTGGCGTTCTTTGGGTAATAAGTCGAAGATCCTTTGAATTTGCGGAGCAAAGCCCATGTCCAACATGCGGTCGGCTTCGTCCAGAACAACGATCTGAACTTTGGCTAGAGAGATATTTCTTTGTTCCAAATGATCATTTAAACGTCCGGGGGTGGCGATGATGATGTGCGGGTCGCGGGAGAGGGCGATAATTTGAGTGCGCATGGAGGCGCCACCAATCACAACCGCCGTTCTTAGATTGAGTGCCGCGCCGATTTTGCGCAAAGCTTCTTCTACCTGAAGAGCCAGTTCGCGAGTGGGAAGAACTACCAGACCGCGGCCTTTTAATTCATAGAGGCGTTGAATCATGGGAATACCAAAGGCGAGGGTTTTTCCAGTTCCGGTTTGGGCGATACCAACGACATCTTTGCCGGTAATCGCCACTGGAATAGCCTGCGACTGAATCGGAGTTGGGTTTAGATATTGGTATTTAGCCAAAGTTTCTAAAAGGTGGGGAGCTATGCCCAGGGATGAAAAACCGGAAGCAACTGGGGGTGTAATTGGGTGGGTCATGAGGAATTATTGATTTATAGAATTGTACATTATTTAACGATTTTTTGCAAGGTTTACACTTTTTATTGAGAGTTTAGGCCTTGAATTTAGTTTGGGAAATTAAGGTTAGTTTTTTGCTTCGGGGCCATCGTTTAATTTCCGATTCTCGTTTACGAGCGGCTTTTAACGTTTGGAAATTTTCGGAATATTTTAAAACAACTGGACGCCGGATTTTGGTGTAGTGAGCGCCGGATTTTAATTCGTTGTGCTGTCTAATCCTCTTTTTTAAATCATTAGTTGAGCCCACATAGAGCGTTCGATCGGCACATTCTAAAACATAGACGAAATACATTGAAAAGTTGAATTGCTTCGGCTTACAAGATTCGGTGTCTTTATCACCGTAACCCAAAAGGTATTCCGAGTATTTATTAGGTACGTCGAAAATGTGTTCATTTCGACGCGATTTTTATGCTTGTAGTGCTTCGGCTTCCTAGCCTCAGCATCTTCGTCGCCTTCGCTCCTCGGTTTTATATTCACTGGGTGTAGTGCTTCGGCTTCCTAGCCTCAGCATCTTCGTCGCCTTCGCTCCTCGGTTT
>CAYIWJ010000015.1:0-17586 GCA_964367145.1 uncultured Candidatus Saccharibacteria bacterium
CTATTGGATTTTGTTCGGCAAGTGCAAAAAATCGAAGGGATGGAGGGGTTTTTCGCGTTTTTCAATGGCGTGGGTGGTGGTGGTGATTTTTTCGGCGAGCTCTTTAAGTGGCGTTCGGGGGCCTTTGTGAAGCAGATTTTCCGGTATGTGTGGCAGGGCGACTTCTGGGCTTAAAGCTTCGTTCTTCCAAAGATAGAGCTTTGGCGAAAGGTGATATTTTAGGGCGGCGGCAACAATTTTTGGCATTGGTTGGCCTTCGTATTTCAAAAAAGCCAGACCAACAGCGAAACTGCCGACGATAATCGTGGCAAGGGCCCAAAGCCAGATTTCAAAAATAAAAAATAACAAAAAACTAATCACTCCGGCGAGCGCTATGAAGCCGAATTGTTTGAGAGTCAGGGGGCCAACGATTTTAGCCTCGGTTTCAATGAATTGTGGGACTTGGAATTGCATGTTGGCGGGTGATGCTTATTCTTTGTTTTTGCTCTCAAGTGGGGTTCGAAAATTGCTGTAGTGAACGATGCGACGCGGCGGTTTTGTTTGGGGGTTTGCCATAACGTTTTTTGGAGTTTCCACCCGAACGGTAATTGGCTTTGGCTCGGCGGATCGCCAGTAGGATTCTTCTTTGGGTTGATAATTAAACGAGGGAACCACCGGTTGGGCGGCGGCGGTTAGGGGCGATTTTTCTTCGTGGATAATGAGTGGGGCTTCGCCTTCGGGTGCGGTTTCAGTAACCGGCGCTGGTTCCGAAGGTGCTGGTGGATTTGGTTTTGGATTGGGGGAAAATCTTGGCAGGTTTTGGATTTCGGGGGCGATGATGGCTGGGGCGAGGACCGCATCGGGAGTTGCCTCTTCTCCGCCAAGTTCAATCAGATTGATGTCTATTTCGAGTTCGTGTTTGAGGACGTATTTAACCGGGTCCAGAACGGTTTTTTTTATTTTGACGACTATTTCTTTGGCTTGTTTGCTTGGCACTTTTAGAGTTTGAATTAGCTCGGCTAGAAAGTTTTGCGGGTAAGTTTTTTTGGTGGCCAGACGAACAAGGAGCCGCAGTGAAAGGCCGTCTCTTTCTTCGCTTACGTATTCCTCGTTGATTTCTTGAAGCGCGTCCAAAACTTGGGGCGAGAGGAACCACTCCCGAATTGATTCCGGGAGGCGCTCAAAGGGAGTCTTGGAGTTTTGGTATTTTTCTTCCATAATTAGGAACTGGTTTTTTTCTTATCCTCCTTTTTTTCCTCCTTATCTTCTTTTTTCTCCTCCTTGGCTTCTTTGGCGTCATCAATATCCAAATTTATTCCCTTGATGGCGTCTTCGATGGTGTGGAGACTCTTAACGGCTTGATGTTGTTTGCGATCCTTGCTCGAAAGCAGAGTAAACTTTCCAGCGCGATTTTCTTCGTTTTGCTTGAGTTCTTTTTTAATGGCATCAAGTTCTGTGGCGTTGGCGTATTTTATGTCTTTTTTAAGGCTGCGGATTTTGGTGTCCAGTTCTTTAATCTCTTTAACGGCCGGAGAAGCCTTTTCAATTGATTCCAGGAGAGATTTTTTTAGCGCTTCAAGTTTTTTGTTATCACCGGATTTAATAATTCCCTTAAGAGCGCCTTCGGAAAGATTGCCGCTAACGAGGTGATTTTCCAGTTCTTTTTCGGAGAGGTATTTGGCCTTGTCCGCGCTAATGCTTTCTGCCGCCTTGGAGACGGCTTTTTCTTGGGCTTTTCGCAGGGTATCCGCCTCGTTAAATGACTCATTCTTTTCTTTGGCGTCTTTTTTGCCATCGGCGATGGCTTTACTTTGATCAAAGTCGGTCATGAGTTTTCCGGCCAGACTCGGGTAGAGTTCGGTGACCGCTTTAACTTCGGGAATATCGCTTGATGATTTACCCGGATTGACGTTGATTGCCGCTCTGGCTTGATCTTCAACTATGCCTTGATCCATGTCTTTGACCATTTTGCGCTTAACGGCTTCGGCCATAAGCGCGGCTTTGGCTATTGGGCCACGGAAGCGGCCGGGACTTTTAAGCACTGCGGAAAATTGCTCGTTGGTGAGGTTTGAGAAGTTGGCTTTTTGTTCCGCCTCAACTTCATTTTTTCTGGCGCCGACGCTAGAAAGTCGGTTGGCGATGCCACGAGTGAAGCGGTTGCGCGAGAGAAGTCCGGCGACGCCGCGAACGGTGGCTTTGGCGGGACGAGTTCCTACATCGCCAACTGTTTTCGCCGATGATTTACCATATCCAAGAGCCTTCCCTTTTAAGTAACCGGCAAATTTAATTCCCTCTTCGCTGGCTTTTTCTCCGATTTTTGCCGCCGCAATCATGCCACCCCAAAGGAGGGCGACGAAGGCGACTGTTTGCAGTATGTATTGCGATTGGTTGGCGATTAGACTTCCGCTCTGGAAGGCGGTGGCAATATCGCTAATGTTTGTATTTTTGGCCGGATTAGCGCCATTGGTAATTATTTTATCGTAGGTTCCAACGGCGAGATAGATAAAAAAACTTACTGCGGGCAGGAAAAATACTTGTCCTAAAAATTTTGACCACCAATTTTTAGAGATGCTTTCGTATTTGGGTAAGACGGTGAACAACCAGACGAAAGGCATGGTAACGATGAGGATGCTTAGGGTGATATATCTACCCAAAACCATAACACCAAGACCACCGATCGTGATGGCGATAATCCATGTTAGAAGAGCTTGAAAAATGCTTTGATTGGCGGCGGGAATAAGAGTTCCCCAAAAGTCGCCCTTGTTGGCAAAAGCCCCCTTTGCGGTTTCAAGTATTTTTTGTGGATTGAATTTATTAACAAGATCAGTTGCTGGATCGCCGCCGATAAAACTAGTGGCGATAACATGGCTAAAATCCAGGAAAACTCCAACAATAAGTAGGCTAAAGTTTACCAATAGAGCCGAGGTTACTAACTTGAATAGCATTTTTTTACCACTGTAGCTTTCGATGCCAAGTATCCAACTGAATGCCATGAGGATTATGGCGAGGACAAAGCCGAGATTAACCACAGAGAGGGAGGTTTTAAATCCGGCGTTGACGATGAAGTTGGCGTTATCTAGAATCTTGAAGTTCAGCCCAATCGCAAAATTATAAAGTTGTGCCATCAACTCTAGGATTTTGTGACCGACATAACCAATCAAATAAATTAAGCCGAGAATGAGAAATTTAATTCCTCCGAGCAGGCAGTCGGTGAAGGCGGCAATGGGGTTACAGCCGTAGTTGTCTGCTTGGCTTTGAACTGCGTCGGGGCCGCCGTTGGGGAATTGGGCATGGGCTTGCGGGGTTGCAAAACTAAAGCCAAGCGAGGTGATTGTTATCGCGAGGAGAAAAAGCGGGAGGATTTTTTTGCCGAGGATTTTCATGTGAGTTGCTATTGGCCGAGACTGCAAAGAGTGGCGCTTTGACCGAGGGTCTGGGTGTTGCTTCCGATGCGAGCGCTGATGTCATTTGACTGACTTTGGGCGCTTTGCAACAGCAATTGGGCATCGCCCGCGTTGAGTTGGGAGCTTAATTGAATTGAGAGGTCGCTAATTTGTTGCCAGCTGTTTGGTGGTAGGGCGCGGACTTGAGCTAGATAATTGTTAAGAGTGTCAATTGTGGTTTGATTTATATTTTTTTGGTTTTGCAGGTCGGCGATGGTGGTGTTGGTCCAGGTGATTTCGGTTTGAACGTTTTGAACGCGCAGACTTTGCAAGGAACAGCTGCTGGTGTTTAAAGTATTTAAGAATCCCTGCAAACTTTGGGCGTAGGATTGAAGCTGGCTAATACTATTGCTGAAGCTATTTTGTGCTTCGAGGCGCGGGTTGAGCGATTGATTGATTTGAGTGATCAGAGTTGAGGTGGCGTTTAAATTATTACTGGAACCGTAAGACAAGCAGGCGTTTAAAGCCGTGCCACGCAGTCCGGCGCAAGCACCGCTGGTACCTCGGGGAATTGTGCCACCTCGAGGCGCGGAGGCGGTGGTGACTCCACGCAGACCATTAACTCCTTCAACAATGAGGCGATTGATTAAGGCGTTGGAAATGGCGGCGACATATTCCGAGAGTTGCTTGGCGTTTAGAACATAGTCAATGTCGGTGCCGACGGCCTTGGCGACCAAGCTACCAATTGTGTCTCCCGGGGTGGTGATGACGCAGGTGCTTGCAATATCCTTACCATTGGCATCTTTTTGACATTTTTTGGTAGAAAGGAAACCCTTGCCGGCTTGAGCATCGGCGTAGGCGCTGGCTTGCGCTTTTTCTCTGCGGCGAGAGACTTCGGCGTCTACTATCAAGCTGGCTCCGGCGAAATTGTTTTGTGGCTCCCAAGCAGAGCTATAGGCGATCCAGCCACCGTTTCTAAAATTAGCGTAGAAGCCATTGATGTTGCCCACAATTTTATCCAGAGTACATTCTGCTCTTTTGGAAAAGCGCTTAACCGGCAAAAGGCCGATTTGGATTTGTAAACTGAACGGCGAGCAGAGAAAACCAAGCCCGAGTTCTTTGGCCAAGTCCCCGACTGCGGCGTTGCCGGCCTCGGCGAGGAAGTCGCCCCAGTTGGTGACGAACTGCGGTTTGCCGCCGCCCTGGATCCATTGAATAATCTGGTCAACCATCATATCTAGAATTCTTTTTTTGAGCGTTTCTAAAACGAAGGTTTGCGCCCACTCAAAAAAAGTTTGCGAGGTCTCGCTGGTGACTGCGGTAACTAGTACTGGATTGGTTTCAAAAGTCGGTACCGAAAGCGGCGCGGCGGCGATGGCGTGGGCTTTGGGCGGAGTAATTATTATTTGGCCCGACAAAATAATAAGCGTTAAGAGACCGGCAAAAATTTTGGTGAGATTTTTTTTCATGCACCGAGATTATTGGCTTTGACAAAGTTGGCGATCTTTTCTTTGAGATCTTCAAATTCCTTGCTATTTTGCCGGTACATTTCGATAGAAACCCAGGCGCGCAAAGGATCGGACTCATAATTGGCGATATTGCGGAAGATGTTGCGTTGAATGGTTAAGAGGCGTAGTTCTTCTTTGTGGAGATTGATGGCTGTTTGCGGGACGGGCATGGCGTAGAAGGCGGCGATGGTTTTTTCGCCGACTTTAGCGATGCGGTTAAAATCATCAGCGGTCGGGTTGTTGAAATCAACGCTTAATCCGCTGGCGTTGTTTTGGATTACTTGGTTAAAGGTTTCAAGATAAGCACGCACGGCTTCGGGGGTTTTATCGGTTGAGAGGTTGAGTTCGGCGGCGGTGATTATCGGGTTAAAGTCAGCAAGCGCTTCATCTCCCAGTTTTCCCGCTACCAGATCTTCCACTAATTTTTCGGGTTCAATCGTGTTGACGAATTTTTCGCCGGAGAGCAGATCCGGCCCGTTGGGGTTTTTTTTCAAAAATTCTTCGGCAATTTGCTGGCCGACTTGAGTGGTGATGTTGCTTGGGGGCGGTGTTGTAGTTACCATTCTCTCGGGAATTGTTGATGCCGGCAGACTTTCCGAAAGCGAAGCGATAACCTTGGGTGCTGTTTCCGATTTGGTATTTGCCGTGATTGATTTGTCTGGCGCGAGCAAGCTCATGGCGACTATGAGCGAGCCAACGATTAGAGTGATTCCAATTATTTTTTTCATAAATAACAGTACCAACTTAACGACTGGTCCCCATGTAGAATATTGTGCCGCATTGGGCTTGCGAGGCACTGCCTAAAACGAGGGCGCCAACGTGAATCGCGCGGTAAGCATAGAGAATGCCGGGTGGAAGCATAAAAACTCCCGGGCGTGGCCCGATTACAAAAATTGAAGCGCTGGAGCAAGGGCCGTAGGGAGCCGGTGGGGCGATGGCGACAATCTTGCCGCCGAAAAAATAAAGCGCATAGACGGGGCGCGCCACAAAAAAGAACGCAAGCACCAGCAATAAAAGCAAGGAACGCTTGATCACCCCTCTATTCTATTATGCGCATATGCGCAACACAAGTTGAGAGAGCTGTTAATATTTCCAGGTTGAGATTTTGCGGGCGTTCCAAGCCGGATAGGCCTTGGGTTTTGAGGATTTTTTTCAATTTTTCTTCGTTTTCTGCTCCGAAGGCGGATTTTAGATTGTTTAAGACTGTTTTGCGCGGTTGGCGAAAAGTTATTTTTATTAAGCGATAGTAATTTTGATCGGCTTCAAGTGGTGTCCGTGGTTTGGCTTGAAGACTGATAATTGCCGAGGAGACTTTGGGTGGCGGGGAAAAATCTTCCGGAGAAAGCGTTTCTAAAATTTGGACGGTGGCCCAGTGTTGGGTCGCGGCGGCGAGAAGGTTCATTTGTGGCGGTTCGGCCACGATCCGCTCCGCTACTTCTTTTTGAATCATGATTACCGTTTTTTCCGGTCGCGGGTTTAGATTGCTCAAAATTCGCAAGATGGAGCCGGTGATATAGTAAGGAATATTGCCGATGATTTTAATTTTAGGGCTTGAGGATTGAGAGTTTAGAAAATCAGATTCTTGATTATTTTCTAATATTTGAGGAATTATTTTGACGGCGTCGCCTTGGATTACGCGCAGAGCCGGATGTTTCGCGGCCAATTGATCGGCAAGGATTGAGTCGCGTTCAATGGTGATTAAGGTACAGCCTTTTTTTAGGCATTCTTTTTGGAGCGGCACGGTGAGTGCGCCCAATCCGGGGCCGATTTCAATGATGATTTCGCTGGCGCCGATTTTAAGCGCGTTGATCATTGTTTCGGTCGCGGAGATTTTTTGAAGAAAGTGTTGTCCTAGACGTCGCATTTTATTTTTTTGCTTAGTATCTAGCTATTTATTCTTCCAGATAAATCGTCTCTTCGTCGAGGGTGGTGCCTCGGCCGCTTTGATCAATGAACTCCACCGTATCGCCCGGGAGTTCGTAAAGAAAGCGCGATGGGTAGCCCCAGAACGAAAGGGTTACCTTTTTTCGACCACGGGTAACGGCGACGTACATCAATCGCCGTTCTTCTTCTAGCTCGTCATTGCTACCAAGCGAGCGATTATGCGGCAAGATTCCTTCGCTGACTCCGGTCAAGAAGACGCGGTCAAACTCCAAGCCCTTGGCCAAGTGAATAGTCATCAGGTGAACATTGCTTTTTGAGGTGTCTTCGGAATTGCCGGTTCTTTTGCCGTCGCCACCTTCAAGCAGGGAAACTCTCTCCAAGAAATCTCCCAAGTCCTTGAATCCGGAGGCGAAGGAGATTAACTCCTTGATGTTTTCCAGGCGATCTTCCGGGTTGGTTAATTTAGTTCTGACTTGTAGGGCGTAGCGACCGAGATCGAGAAAGCGGCCGATAATCAGCGCTGGGTTTTCGCCGAGCGGACTTTCTAACAGGCCTTGGATTACTGCCACACTGGCTCGTTTGCCGAAAGTTTTTTGCAGGCGGTCGCGGCTTACGGAGTCTTTTGGGTTATGAGCCAGGCGCAGACCGGCCACGATATCTTTAATTTCTTTGCGTTCATAGAATTTTAATCCGCCGAAAATGTCGTAGCTAATGTTGCGGACGATGAGCGCTTGTTCAATGGCTCGCGACTGGGCGTTGGTGCGATAGAGAATAGCGAGGGAGCTTTTGTTGGCTTGGTGTTGTTCGGCGCGAAGGGTTTTCCAGATGAGGTCGCCCAAGTTTTCGGCTTCGTCTTCGGCGTTGATATTTTTAATGACGGTGAGTGTTTCGCCGGTTTCGTTTTCGGTCCAGAGTTCTTTGGGTTTTTGCAGTTTGTTGTGCGCGATAATGGCGCTAGCGGCTTTGAGAATGGTTCCGGTAGAGCGGTAGTTCTGATCCAAAGTTATGACCGCGACATCACGCCAGTCTTTCTCAAAATTGAGAAAGTTCCGGAAGTCCGATCCGCGGAAGCGATAGATGCTTTGCGCGTCATCCCCGACCGCGCTGATGTTTTGGTGTTGGGCGGCAAGATGTTGCAGGAGGCGGTATTGCGCCGGGTTGGTGTCTTGAAACTCATCAACCAAAACATGATCAAAGCGATTCTGGTGGCGGGTTTTAACCGCGGCGTGGCGTTCAAAAAGGCGAACCGGTTTTTCGATTAAGTCTTCAAAATCAAAGGCGTTATTTTTTTGCAGGGCTTCTTCATAAGAATTGTAGATGCTTTGTAGCAATGGATCGTCTTCGATTGATTCATTGAGTTCGTTTTTGAGTTTGCCTACCAAATAGCAGGCTTTGGTTGGGGGCATCTTCTCGCGATTGACTTGAAGATCGGCAAGAACGGATTTCATGAGGTTTTGCGTATCGCCATCGTCAAAGATCGTATAAGCCGGTGTTCGTCCGAGGAGGTGCGCTTCTTCACGCAATATGCGGGCGCCGAAGGCATGAAAAGTTCCCAAAAATGGCATGCTGGTCGTTTGGTTTTGTTTTGGATGAAGGGCCAGAAGGTTTTTAACCCGATTCGCCATCTCTTTGGCGGCCTTGTTGGTAAAAGTAATGGCGATAATTCTTTCGGGAGGAGTTCCCTGTTCAATCAGCCGCGCCACGCGTCCAGTGAGGGTTTTGGTTTTACCGGATCCGGCGCCGGCAACAATCAAGAGTGGGCCGCCTGGGTGGTTAACCGCTTGAGATTGTTTTGGGTTGAGATTTGGCATATTTTGTGCTATCTTCTTTCGTATTGGTATTTTATTCAAAAAGCGCCATAGTTTTAGCCTATCAGCCGTTCTCGCGGTTGTTTTCTTCTTGGCTGGAATAGTTGCTAATGTGGTTTTTGGTTCCACTTACACTCTTACGGGGCGGAGCCAGACTGCTGGCGGTCCGGAGCTGGCCGAGTTGCTGGTTGCGGAGCAAAATACCTTAGCTTCAGCTGGTTTTTACGATAGCACACTAGTTAATCCAGATGCCTCCGATCTTCATGATTCACTTGATCAGATGGCGCTTATTGACGGTGATTCGCTCTTGACGACAACTGGTCCGGCTGGGGGTTTTACTCCGCTCCGAGACGGGGTTTTGAGTTACATCATCAAAAAAGGAGATACTCTTTCGGGAATTGCCAGCCAGTTCCAAATTTCGGTTAACACGCTTTTGTGGGCCAACTCATCACTTCGATCGCGCTCATTAATTCCCGGGCAGGAGATTCTAGTTTTGCCGGTTGCTGGTATATTGCACCGAGTTTCCGAAAATGAGACGATTTCCGGCATTAGCCGCATTTATGGCGTTGATGAGGTTAAAATTAGATCGGCGAATGTTGCTCGTTTGGCGCGTGGGTCCATAGCGGCTGGCGATATGCTGATTATTCCCGGTGGATCACCGAGAGTGGCAACGGTCGGTTCTTTGGGCGCTCTACCCAATCTTGATGGTTATTTTGGTTTGCCCGCGGCTGGATTTAATTGGGGCAAGGTTCATTTTAACAATGCGGTTGATGTGGCTAATATTTGCGGAACTTCGGTCTATGCGATGGCAGAGGGTCTAGTCTCCGAGGTTTTAAGCCCCCAGCAGTGGAATTATGGTTATGGCGGGCTAGTGAACATTGAACATCCCAATAAGACGTCAACTCGTTATGCTCATCTACAAAAGACTAGTGTGCAAGTTGGTGATTATATTAAAAAAGGCGCCTTGATTGGCGAGATGGGAAATACCGGAAACGTGCGGGGAACGACTGGATGTCACGTGCACGTGGAAGTAATTGGAGCTCATAATCCGTTAGCGAAGCAATAGTAAGTTAGCGCGTTTCCCCTTGCGGGAATTTTTGAATATACAAACTTAGTTTAAGGAGTGGGTGGCGAATTTTGGCGAGTAAATAGCTTAACGGGAATCTTTTTGGAATAAAAAAAGCCCCTTTCGATATGAAGTCGAAAGGGGCTTGGAGGGGTCAGGCCTCGGGGAACTTGGCCGTGACTTCCTTGCCGTTCAAGTGGCTGGGCGGAGCGACGGTCGACTGTTGAGGAGCCATCCGGTTGCGCAACAAGCCGCTCTTCTGCTTGTTGACTCGCGATGCGCGCAGGTTGTCTTCGCGCTGTCGCGAAAGACTGACATCAGCCTTCAGCTCGATCGCCTCGTTCATCGCTTGGACGACCATCTCGCAGAGGTTGCGCGACAGGGGTTTGCCGAGGTAGTAGACGAGTTCTCGCGGCACTTGCGGGCCCAAGAACGACATGACTTCGTCGTCGAACGCCTTGCGTTGGCACTGCAGGCATGACTTGACCGGATCGGCCGCGACGGTGCCCCGTAGATGCGTCCACCAGAACATGGCGCCGCAGAAGCCCTTCGCCTCCCAGCCGACCAGTCGATCGCCTTCGAAGATCGGACGAGCGAAGAAGGCCCCTCGCTCGACTCGAACCAGCTTTCCTTTGATCAGCGAGGTTTCCGCGAACTGTTCCAGATCGCCGAGATCTTGGTCATTGCTCGCGTTTTTCGGAACGAGCTTGAGCTTCGTGGAACGAACCGGTTGGAAGAGCCTGCTGCCGCGCACTTCCATGCCGGAGCACTCTTCCGCCGAGCACTCGCACACCTCGCCGTCTTCGGTGACGAGATCTCTAACCTCGCCGATCTCGATCGGACGACCACTCAGGAGAGCGACAGCTGCCAGCTCGCCTTGATCGAGGTACGAGCGGTAGGTGTACCGCAGGCGTTCCGCGTTCGTGGGCGCACCCGGCGCTTGCTTTTCTGACTTGGCGCACAGGAGGTCCTTGGCTTCTCGCGTGAGCGGGTTGGCCAAGAGTTTGGCGTCCTCGAGTGTCAGTTGACCGCCGAGGCTTTTCGCAAGCGCTCCCAGCGTTTCCCAGTTCGGTTTCGTTGGCTCGCTGTTGAGAAATTCCATCGCTTCCCGCGTGAGCGGGTACGACTGGTTTCCCTGGGTCTCTCTGTTGCCATTCCCAGACATGTAATTACACCTCACCGCCAAGGGCGCGGTTGGATTCAAAAACTCTTTCTCTTTTGTAAATGTACTGCTTCGGTCTCGCCCAACACAGGCGATGGCGGTACTCTAGCACAGATTGCTTTTACTTGTCAAGAGGGGTGGTTTTATTGGCTAATATAGCGAAGTTTTCCAGTATTTTAGCCACTAAAATGGGTCCGGTGCCGCCAGGGGTAGTAGTGGCGCGAATACCTTTTTTTTCTTCCTCTTCGCTGTTTCTGGAATCGTAGTCGCCGCTGATTTTGCCGGTTGATTCGTCTCTTTTCCAGCCAAAATCAATGACCAGAGCGTTATTCTTTAGATTTTCGGGGCCGAATATTGCGCCAGCTCCGGTGCCGCTGATTATGATGTCAAAGTGACCAAGTTTTTCTTGTAGATCGTGGTCGCGACGGCGGAATATTTGGTGAACGATGTTTTGCGTTGCAAGATACGAAGCGATGGGTTGACCGATGAGCTCTCCCCAACCGATTAAGGCAATCTTTTTATCGACGAGTGAGATTTTTTCCTCTTCAAGAATTGCATTGACCACGCCCAAGGGTGGCGCGGGGGCGTAGTTTTTTTGTTTGCTTTCGTCACTTAAAATATCCACATCTTTTGAGGATGGAATAAGTTGGACTAGTTGTTTCTGGTTGAGTCTTGATGGTAGGGGTAGTTGCAAAATTATGCCGCCGACTTTTGGGTCTTTGGCTAAAAAGTTGAGGAGTGAGGCGACTTCTATTTCTGTCGCTGATTCTGGCAAGACGCATTCTTGGTAGTGAATGCCGATTTTTTCGGCTGCTTGTTTTTTTTGCCGAAGAAAACTAATGGAGGCGGGATTGTCGCCGACGCGAACCGCGGCGAGCGAAACCTCGGGGATTCCTTGGGCGGCAATAACCCTTAGGATTTTTTCGGTGATGGCCAGGCTGGGAATTTTTGACATAAGTTGCGGACTTTTGCGGCGACGTTTTTCTTTTTTAAAAGACATTGCGCAATAGAAGACGCGATTAAAAACATTTCCTTTTCGCGCATCCCGCGGCGGGTGGCGGATGGCGTGCCAAGACGGACTCCGTTCGGATTGAGCGGGCTTTGGTCGCCGGGAATGCTGTTGCGATTGGCGATGATGTTATTTTTTTCCAGAATTTTTTCGGCGACTTGGCCCATGATTCCCCGAGGTTTGAGGTTGATGAGCAGGAGATGGTTGTCGGTTCCGCCCGTTACGAGTTCAAATCCTTCTTTTTGCAGAGCCCCTCCTAAACTGGCGGCATTTTTCAAAACCTGTTTGGCATAGGCGTCAAATGTTGGCAAGGTTGTTTCGTAGAGTGCTTGGGTTAGAGCGGCGATAGTGTTCAAATGCGGGCCGCCCTGCAGACCCGGAAAGACGCTTTTTTGGATTGCCGACGCCAAAGAATCGCGAGTAAAGATAATGGCTCCTCGCGGACCGGCAAGGGTTTTGTGGGTGGTGGTTGTAACGACGTCGGCGTGCGGAAATGGACTTGGGTGTAGTCTTGCGGCGACAAGCCCGGCGATGTGGGAGATGTCGGCAACGTGGTAACTGCCGACGCGACGAGCGATTTTGCCGATGATCGCAAAATCTATAGCGCGGGGATAAGAGGTGGTTCCGGAGATGATGATTTTCGGTCGATGTTTTAGCGCTAGAGATTCAAGGGTTTGGTAATCTAGGCAACCCTTAGAATCCAACCCATAGCTTATAGAATTAAAGATTTTTCCGGTGTGACTTGCCGGATGACCATGCGTGAGGTGCCCGCCGGAGGCAAGTTCCAAGCCCATGATTTTTTCTCCCGGTTTGGCGAGCGCCAGATAGACGGCCAGATTGGCCGGCGAGCCGGAGTGGGGCTGGACGTTGACTATCCATTCTTGGTCTAGAGCAAAAGCTTGCCGGGCGTATTTTTGCGCCAGGAGCTCCAGTTTGTCACTTTCTAAATTGCCCGGATAATATCTTTTGCCCGGGTAACCTTCGGCATATTTAGTTTCAAAAACCGAGGAGAGCAGGGCGAGGGTCTCTGGCGAGGGAATGTTTTCAGAGGCAATGAGCGACAAGGTGTCGTTTTGCCGGCGTTTTTCGGCAGTTATGATCTTGTTAAGATTGGGCGCGTACATAATTTATGCCCAGCCTAACGAGATTAGAACTTTTTAACAAGCAAGCGATAGAGCTTGGCGTAGGATCTAGCCGCTCGTTCTACCGAAAAATTTTCCGCAAAGCATTGCTGCTCTAAAGTGGTGTAAGTATCATTTTCGGCAAAGAACATTTTTTCGGCTCGTTCAATGGCGTTGCCGCAGGCTTCGGGAGTCGCTTCGTCAAAAGTGAGGCCATTGCGATTATTTTGAACAGTGTCTTTGAGACCGCCAGTACTGCGGACAATGGGTACTGTTCCGTAGCGCATGGCGATCATCTGCCCCAAACCACAGGGCTCAAAGCGAGACGGCATGAGGAAGAAATTACAGGAGGCATAAATTAGTCGCGCTAGTTTGTCGTCGAATCCGATTCTGGCGGCAACATTTCCGCGGAAGCTACGTTCGGCGGATTTAACCGCTTCTTCTATTTCGGAGGCGCCAGTTCCAAGTATGACTATTTGAGCGTCGTAGCGCTGAATCATGGTTTTAAGATTTGGCAGAATAAGATCAATCCCCTTTTGGCGGGTAAGGCGGGAGACGACGCCGAAGAGCGGGTGTTTTCTTCCTGTTTTAAGGCCGAGCTTTTTCTGGAGGGCGTGTTTGTTTTTTTCTTTTTCTTCAGCTGATGTTTGGTCATATCGAGCGGTTAGCGCCTGGTCGGTTTTGGGGTTGTAGGTCGTGTAATCAATGCCGTTTAAAATTCCGGTAAGAGTTTTGCCGCGAGCGCGGAGTGTGTTTTCTAAACCCACGCCGTACTCCGTTGTTTTTATTTCTTCGGCGTAGGATGGACTGACGGTATTGACGCAGTCGGCAAGTTCGATTGCGTCGCGCATTAGATTAATCTCGCCGCTTTTCATGGAGGGGGCGATGTCGCTTAGATTTGGCAACCAGCGGGCAAGGTCGCTGGCTCGCCAGCAACCTTGATTCTCCAGATTGTGAATCGTGAAGAGAGTTTTTGGTCTCCCGTATTTAATTTTTGATAGTTCGGCAATCAGCGCTCCGGTGTGCCAGTCGTTGCAGTGGACAATGTCGGGATTGCCCAAGAAGCCATCGCGGAGAAGTTCGGCGACCGCTTTGGAAAAAAACACAAAGCGTTGAAGTTCGCCCAAAGATCCGGAGAGCGCCGTGCGGGAAAAGTAGATTGGGCCAGTGGAGAGATATTCTTTGTTTTCCACCAGCCAGACTTTGGTTTCTGTTTTGGGAAGAGTGTCGCGATAGAGGCGAATATATTCGGTGGAACTGCCAAGGTTGACTGGTATTTTGCCAGTAACCAATTCCCCGCTTTTTATTTGCTCGTATTTGGGAAGAATGAGCGAAACTGAAATATTTTGCTTCCAAAGGGCGCCAGCGAGTCCCTGAATAATATCCCCCAACCCACCGACGTGGGCGAAGGGGGCGGATTCGGAAGCGACTAACAAAACTTCGATTTTTTTGGCCGGTTTAGCAAGCATGACTTAGTTACCGCGTTGCTCCGGCTGGCCGCCGCGAATAGCACGATATTTTTCTTTGTATTTTTCAATCACGCTTTCAACTTCGGTGTGGGGAATTTCTACTCGGAGCAAATCTATGGCGTTGACGGTGTCGTAAATGTCTAGCTTATTTTCCAGCTTAAATTGCGCGTCCCGCCATAAAATGGCTTTTTCGTATTCGCCCCGATTTTTAGCTTCAGTTTCAAGGCGTTGCATCATATCCAGGAAGGCGTGGTAGACGCCGCGTTCGGCGCCACCTTTGCCGATTGTTCGCTCCTTAAAAGGGATGCGAGTGATGCCCCGTTGTTCTTGCATCATGGTTCGGATTTTTCCCGTACGTTGCCAATGAAAAGCGGTGGAAATGATGCGCTCGTACAGGTCGCGAGCTCGGTCGAGAATTGCCGCCTTAACCTCTGGAATGAGGCGAATTACTTCGAGTAGTCGGTAAGCTCCGTCCTCGATCATTTCCACACTCCACCAGGGTTTAGCGGATGCCCACCAGAAGTGATCGCTGGCCAGGGCCAGATCCATTTTTTGGCGCACCATCTTAAAGCGAGGGTGGTTTTTGTTTAGGTGTCGTACTTCGTGGAGCGCGAGCGCCGTTAGCATCCATTGCCAGGAATGAATGGAGTTTTCGGGATCAGACCAAGACAAGAACTGGATGCCTTTTTTGATATCTTCTTCGCTACTGGCCCAGGTTGATTGAATGGGGTTGATGTTTTTGACCGGGCGCCCGCTTTGAATTAAATCCGATAAGGTTACGAGTTTAAAGTCCTTGGTGTTTAAAATATCAAAAAGCATTTTTTCTAATCCGGGGCGGTGGTGGCCGAAAGTTTCGCCGTCCATGGCGGTTACCACATAGCGTTGGCTTTTAAGGTCGCTTTTCATCGCTTCTTTGAGTGTTTCTTTGGAGCGAACGACCGCGCTCATAATCAGATTGCTTAGACGGCGTTCGCGGAGAAAAACAAATAAGTCGCTATTTTCAATTTTATAAAGATAACTGTAATCCAAAGTTCCGGGTTTATCGCCGGAGGCGATCTCATCCAAAATAATCCACTCAAAGCCCAAAGATTTAATAAGTGGTGCCAAGGATTCTTTGTAGGCCATTTCGGTGGGGAAAAATCCTTTGGGGGCGTAGCCCTGGCCCAAGAAGTATTTGTTGGTTTTGTTGTTTTCTTCTATTTGCCGAATAATCTCATTTTCTTCCAGAAATGGTAGGAAGGCGTGATACTTTGGCGCGCCAGTGAATTCAATCTGGCCTCGCTCCCCTAGCGCGCGCAGTTGATCCAGAAGATCGCGGTAGCCGTACTTATCCAATAACTCGGTTAGCGCTCCGTTAATGTTGAATGTTAAGCGAGCGTGTTTGTTGTTTGTGAGGTGATTGATGATCGGCCGATAGCTTTGGGCAGCAATGGCTTCCAAAATGTCTGCTTGTTGTTCGGCTGGTTGGTAGATGTGAAGAAAATTAGCCCACTGCATAGAGTTAGCTTTGACTGGCGCGCCGACGGAAACCGAGGGCGATGTTCATTAAGTGGATGTATTCTTTGGCGGAATGAGTCCAGGAAAAATCTTCGGCCATGGCATTTTTTTGGAGGCGTTTCCATAGCGACTTATTGCCGTAGTTTTCGTAGGCGCGGATTATGGCGATGAGTGAACTCTCCGAATTAAAGTCGTTAAAAACAAAGCCGCTTCCGGATTCGGTTTGGACATCAAAGTCCTCCACGGTGTCGGCTAGTCCTCCGGTTTTGCGAATGATTGGAATAACGCCGTATCTCATGGATTCAAGTTGAATCAGTCCCGAAGGTTCAAAACGCGACGGAATGAGCATGGCGTCGGCACCGCCCAGAATTAATCGGGGGAGAACGGTGTCGAAGTTGAGATGGGCGCCGACTCGACCCGGAAATTGCTCTTCCAGGTTTTTAAAGAAGTCCATGTATTTACCTTCGCCACTGCCAAGCACAACCAGACTTATTTTTAGCTCGCGGAGCAGGGCGTGCATGATTGGGAAGAGCAAATCAAATCCTTTTTGATCGGTAAATCGCGAGGCGATGCCAAGCAAGAAAGTTTTTTTGTCGGGCGTGAGTCCGAACCGAGATTGTAATTCCAGTTTATTGGCTTCGCGACGTTCAACGCTTGTGGCGTCGTAGTTTTTGGCCAGGTATTGATCCGTTTTGGGGTTAAACTCTTCGTAATCAATGCCATTTAAAACGCCATAAACTCTGGATCGGCGTTCTTTAAGGAGTGGGTCCAGCATCTGACCGAATTCCGGCGTCATGATTTCTTTGGCATAGGTTTTGGAGACGGTGGCGATGAGGTCGGCGTGAAGGATGCCGCGACGCATCATGTTGAGCTTTAAGAGGCGCGGGTCAAACAACGAAGGCAGATCGGATTGGCCGTCATCGTAATCGGTTTCGGCCACAAAACGCTGGTCAAACATTCCTTGATAGGCCAAATTGTGAATGACAAAAATGGTCGCGATATGATTTAAGTCGGGATCGTTTTTGTAAGCCGTTCTTAAATAGTTGGGTATGAAACCAGCCTGCCAGTCGGAGGCAATGATTACATCGGGACGCCAACTGCTATGTTTGATAAATTCTAAAACGCCTCGTGAGAGCAGTGCCCAGCGGATGGCGTCGTCGTTGTAGCCGTAAATGTTGGAGCGTTTTTCGAAATACTCTTCGTTCTCTAAAAAATAAGTAATTGGGGCACGGCGGCGGTCATTGTTTTTTGGGTTGTAGCGCAGAACGTTACAGCGCATGGTTGCCGATTCGTTCTCTTTTTCTGCTCCAGTTGGAACTTCTAGACCCTCTTGCTCCATGACAAGTTCATTTTTTTCGCGGTCGATTGAGGCGTAGCGCGGAATCATAACTCTAGCGTCGGAACCGAGTTCGCGCAGTTCTCGCGGTAAAGACAGCATGACTTCGCCCAAGCCACCGGCTTTGGCAAAAGGAGCCGCCTCGGAGGCAACGAATAAAACTTTGAATTTTGATTTTTCTTTAGTTACGAAATTTTCGGTGAACATCGGATATCATCATAACATAGAGGGTTGTCTTTTTGTGTTGAAAGTCGGGGCGGAATATTGTAGAATAGTTGCGTTTTGCGTCCATAGCTCAGTTGGTAGAGCAGCTCCCTCTAAATACCAATCGGTTCGCTCGTCGAAAATAAATAGCCATAGAAAT
>CAYIWJ010000016.1:0-15977 GCA_964367145.1 uncultured Candidatus Saccharibacteria bacterium
GGGGGCGCTGTTTTTAAGAATGTTCAAACAACCTTGGTGCCGGCGGGTGGCGCTACGATAGTTGATTTCAAGTTAGAAGTGCCGGGTAAGTATATTTTAGTCGATCATGCTCTTTCGAGGTTGGAGCGTGGCGCATGGGGTGTTCTTGAGGTAGCCGGGGAAAAAAATAAAGAAATTTTTAACGGCAGTTTTGGGGGCGTCGGTCATGGCCATTAAAAGAATAGTCTGATTTTCGGTTGTCGAGATTTTTGCTATTTGAGATTGGTTGAAATTAGCTCGACGGGGAGGATTTTTTGTTATAATGATCAGCATGGACTTGGTTAAAGTTGCGGCTTTGCGTGATTTAGAGCTTCGTCTAACAAATGATTTAGATTTACCGCTTCGTGAATCAAATCTGGTTTTTGGCGAGGGAAATATTGACACGCAGGTTTTGTTTATAGGCGAGGCGCCGGGAATGAATGAGGATTTGCAGAAGCGTCCGTTTGTGGGTCGTGGCGGGCAGTTGCTTAATAAGATGCTGGAACATATCGGTTGGAAGCGGGAGGAGGTTTATATTACGAACATTGTAAAACGGCGGCCACCCGATAACCGCGATCCGTTGCCGGAAGAGATAGCGGCCTATAAGCCCTACTTAACCGAGCAGATTCGGATTATTGATCCGAAGATTATCGTGACACTTGGTCGTTTTGCGATGAATTATTTTCTCCCGATGGCAAAAATTACCCGCGACCAAGGCAAGGCGTTTAAGTTGCGGGAAAAATTACTAGTTCCGATACTCCATCCAGCGGCGGCTTTGCGGGGCAATGAGGCGATGGCGACGTTTAGGGCGAGTTTTGAAAAGTTGCCGCTGATTATTAAGAAATGGGAGTCGCTTACTGCCGAGGCCGCGGCTCTAAGTACCGAGAAAGATGGTCCTCAAGAGCAGGAAAAACTATTTTAGCGTGGGGCTGGTCTATAGGCGGTGAATCTTTCTTGTAATATAATGTTAGTTGATTTATGTCTTCGGCTCTTGGATATCTGGCGCAGAGATTTTTTCATAACATTTGGGTTTTTTTATACGATTGGTTAGTCGGTGGTTTTTGGGCCATCTTGCGAACGACTAAAGGAATTATTCTTGGACTTGATCGCCATTTGGCCTTTGTTATCACTTTGCGTCATTTTTTTGAACCGATATTCGGCGATTTTGAGGTGCTTGGCAGAATTTTGGGATTCTTTTTTCGGACTTTACGAGTTATGGTTGCGCTCCTTGTGTATTCGTTGGTCGTGTTGTTTGCGGTTATAGCTTACAGCCTATGGCTGTTACTTCCATTTGGTCTATTTTATTTAGTACTGCAATGAACGAGCAACCAGATTTTTTTTATTCTGATTCACGACTAGAAATGAGTCTTTTTGGTCGTTTTTTGGTTCGTTTGATTCCGACGGTTTTCTACGCGGTACTAATCGCGGCAACTTTTATTTTTTTACTTTCGGATGTTGATAAGCTAAGGCTCGCGGGCGCGATTTTTTTTCTTTTTTTGTTGCATAAAATTTTTAGATTTGGACAATCAGACGTTCTAATTTCTTCAGTTACTCATAAAAATTTTGGCAATGTTTCCCGTTTTTTTACCCCGATGGCTTATCGTTCGCTCGCGCGTGCTTTGGATAGAGCTAATTTACGCGGCGGAGACGTTCAACTGCATCTGCTTAATTTATTGATTGATCTACAATTGACTAAAGATGTTTTGACCAGATTGGAATGCGACTTTTCCGGTTTTTCTTCTTCTTTGCGCGAGAAGTTGAAAGTTCCGGCGGCCAGGGTTGATGCTAAGGCCATGCTTTTGAAGCTCAATCTTCTTGCGGAACAATCTTTTCGTTGCGCCTTAAACGATGGATCGCGGGCAGTTGCCCCACTGCATCTTCTGGCGGCTTTAGGCTCGGCAAAAAACGATTCTCTAGCGCCATTGTTTCGAGAGTTTGATATTGCAGAGAGCGACATCTATAGAGCGATATTGCTTCGGCGCGCGGTTGATTCGTCTCCACGAAATACGATTATTCGCACCTTGCCAAAACATCACTTTATGAATCGGGCTTGGACAGCGCGTGCCACGCCCAACTTGGATCGTTTTTCCCAAGACTTTACCGACTTGGCGCGGATGATGCCGACTTCACCGCTCATCGGCCAGGCCACCGCTTACGAAAATATATTGGGAGTTCTGGCTCGGCCCGGACGGGAAAATGTTTTACTGATAGCTCCACCCGGACTTCGGGTAAGTGATCTAGTGATGCATTTGGCATATTCAATAAGCCACAACCGAGTGCCGGAAATATTGATGGATATTCGTGTAGTGGCTCTTGATTTGGGCTCGCTTTCTGCCGGAGCTGATTCCGGGGATGTGCAAAAAAGAGTCAAGACTGTAATTAATGAAGCTGTTGCCGCGGGTAATGTAATTTTATATATCCCTGATATTCACCTTTCGCTTCAATCTGGTGGATTGGGTGGGGTGGCGATTGGCGAGGCAATACTTTCCGCTCTAGAGAGCACTGCTTGTTCCGTAATTGGTTCAACTTATCCCCGCGAGTACCAGAGAAATTTGGAGCAGATTGGGATTTTTCGGGGAGCGTTTCAAACGGTGAGGGTAAACGAAATTACACCCGAAGAGGCGATGGAATTTTTAACCCGCCGCGCGGCGGCGATGGAAGTTGGCTCGCGCGGTAAATTGCGGGTGAGTTTTAAGGCGATTCGCGCGGCGGTTTTTTTGGGGCATGCATATTTTCGCGAGAAGCCATTGCCCGCGAACGCCGAAGATTTATTGAGTCAGGCATTTAGTGAAGCCTTGAGTAAGGGCGAGCGGATATTGAGCAGAGCTAACGTAGAGCGCTTGGCTGAAAGATTAAGTTCCATTCCGATCCGTCTTCCGGGGGCTCAAGAGGCGACTAGTTTGCTTAAATTTGAAGAGCGGGTGCACGAGAAATTTATTGATCAAACCGAGGCGGTGGCGGCAGTCGGAAAGGCGCTTCGCGAATATCGCGCCGGTTTGGCTCGCAAGGGCGGGCCGATGGCGAGTTTTCTATTTGTTGGCCCAACGGGGGTTGGTAAGACCGAATTGGCCAAGCTTTTGGCAGAGTTTCAGTTTGGCAGTCGCGAGGCGATGCTCCGTTTTGATATGACCGAGTATCAAAACGCAGACAGCATCAAAGTTTTAATTGGTTCGTCGGATGGAACGGGGCTGGGAACGCTGACCGAGGCGGTTCGCTTGAAGCCGTATAGTCTAGTTCTGCTCGATGAGTTCGAAAAAGCGCATCCGGATATTTTGAATCTTTTTTTGCAAGTTTTTGACGACGCGAGGTTGACCGACGCGAAGGGTGAGACGGTTGATTTTCAAAATACGATTATTATCGCCACCAGTAATGCCCATTCTGATTTTGTGAGATCGGAACTTGAGGCTGGCAGAGCGGTGGAATCCTTTGCCAAAGAATTAGTGGGGAAGTTAGCCGATGTTTTTCGACCGGAGCTACTCAATCGTTTTTCGCAGATCGTGGTTTTTAAAGCTTTGTCCACTGATGACATTAGGGCGGTGGCGGAGCTTAAGCTCGCGGCTTTAGCGAAGAGCGTTTTAGACGAACAAGGAATTGTTTTGGCTTATGACAAGGAGGTCTCGCATACACTTGCCAAGCTGGGATTTGATCCCGCGTTTGGCGCGCGACCGCTCGACCGAGCTATCGCCGACTATATTAAAGATCCACTCTCGCGAAAAATCTTGGGGGGCGAGATTGCGAGGGGCGGGATAATTTCTATAATCGTGAGCGACGGAAAGATTTTGCTATAAAAAACCCGCGTTTTGATCGCGGGTCGCGTTGGTGTTTTTGTTATTGCCATAAGGCGACAGAAATTCCTTGTTCGCCTAGTATTTTTCGGTGTTCTTTGGGGATGTATGAGGTTAAGATATCTTGAGCTTTCTGTGCCGCGATAAGACAAATTTCCGGCGTTCTCAATTCTTTTGGTACTAGTCCAAGCATGGCCGGATTTTGTTCTACGGCTTTTTTGCAGGTTGCTTTGGTTTGGGGAATTTCCAAAAAAATATCTTGTCCTCTTTCAAGAGCCAAGCAAAGAATTCTATCGGTTTTGAGCTGGCTTGGAATATGGATTACGGCACGTGCTGGGTTGGTTCGGACAGCGGCTTCGACTACGTCTTCGTCGATCAAGTCGGCGCGTAGGGTGCTTAAAAGTATTGGTTCCGATTTGGCCACGGCGATGGCGATTTCTTTATCTTGAACTTCTTCTGGTATCGCTAAAAAAGAGCCTTTGGCGATAGCGGCTAAACACATGGCCTTGGTGCGGTTTAGCAGCGGCACGTTGTGAATGTCCATTTCGCCATTCAAAATAGCGAGAACGGTGGCGCCTTCTTGCGCTCTTTTGTCTTGGTTTAAAGTTTCCGCTGAATTGACTGGTTCTGAGGCGCGGTGGAGGTATCCAGAGGAGTAGGCCAACTTCAGACTGGTGGCGAATCCAAGGAAGACAAGAAAGCAGCAAAAAATCTTTGAGGACGACTTAACTGATGCCGGAGAAGGTTCACTCTCTTTTTCTACCCCAGGTGTCTGATTCAAGACTTTTCCTTTTGTTAAGGTACAGAAAACAAAGCTGTTTTCTGTTTGTAAAGTATCACCACTTTTATTAAGCGTCAATAAATCTGGTTAGTAAAAAATGGAGGAGTGCTGGCGTTGGTTTGATAAAAAAACCGCCGAAAGTTTCCGGCGGATTGAGCTTACTTTTTGATTGGCAGGATGGCGTACTTTTTTGGTACCCAGTCCCAGGCGTCGTTGGAATTGGTGAGTGCCACATGGCAGAGTTCAAGGGTTCGCAATTCCCACGGCACGTAGCGCAAAGTTTCTGGTTTCTCGTGAACTGCGCGGAGGCACAGTTCCGGCGTTTTTAGACTGTCGGGAATGGCCGAAAAGGCTTCAACTAAGTCGCATTCTAGGGCGAACTCGGCCATTTCTCGGTTGACCATTTCAAATGGGATAAGGCGGAGGGCGCCAGACCATTTTTTTATTCCGGCTTTGGCAATTTCAACACTCATCAGTTGTTCGGGTATAAAGTGAAGTTTGCGCGGTTCCTTTTCGGCAAAGGCCATAGCAACTTCTGTGGTCCATGAGGCGTCGGGAATAATCGCGTTGTCTACCTCGATGTCTTGCCTTAAGGCTGTCAGACACACCGCCGTAGTTCTGGTGTTTCTTGGTATTGATTCAAGGGATTTAATTTCCCCGTTTTTCAATCCTTTAATGTACCAAATCTCGTCATGGGGTTCGCTGATCTTGACCCGCTCACTCGGCAAATTTTCTGAATCGGCCTCGGTTTCTTTTGACTCGGTTTTTACCAGATCTAGATTCGGAAGTTGCTGTTGCTGAAGCGGGGTGTGTTCTTGGCCATCGCTTCGTTTAACGGAAGGGAGAAACAAGAATACCGTCATTGCTATCATGTAGCCGAAAACCAGAATGGTGACCCATTTATTCATATAAAATACTCCCATTTGATTTTGAAAGAGCGGGTAACTGCTTGATTGTATTACTTTTTGGATTTTAGTCAATGTTTTTTGGTTTGAGTTTCTTTCAAAAAGTTGGCTGGTAGTGTTACAATTTTTGTATGGCTTTCCAAGTTAAAACTAAAGTTAATTTTGTTATCAAACTCTTTGTTGCTGTTGATTTTTTGTATAACTTTGCTTTTGGTTCCTTTGGGCCGATTTTGGCGATTTTTGTGACGCAACAAATTACCGGCGGTTCGGCTAAGGTGGCTGGTTTTGCAACCGCGGCTTATTGGGTGGTGAAGTCTTCTTTGCAATTGCCCATTGCTCGTTTTTTGGATAAGACCGATGGTGAGCGTGATGATTTTTGGGCGATGTTTTTGGGATATTTTTTGAGCAGCTTTACCCCATTTCTATATCTTTTGGCGACGACGCCCACCGGGTTGTATTTAGCGCAGGCTTATCTTGGTTTTATGATGGCGTGGGCGGTACCGGCTTGGTATGGAGTTTTTACGCGGCACCTTGATAGACACGATGTGAGTTTTGAGTGGAGCTTAGAGAGTGTTTTTTCTTTGGGGCTCGCGACAGCGGCTTCGGCCGCGCTTGGTGGTTTTTTGGTAGATCGTTACGGATTTCACGTGGTTTTTATCGGGGCCGGTATCTTGAGCATGATGGCTTCGTTGTGTTTGATTCCTCTGCGGCGACACTTGATTCCACGAATTAGACACGGTAAAACTTTGCCGTTGGAACATAAGTCGTAGTTAATTTGAAACATTTTCTAGAAAACGACGGGCTTTGTTTTGCCGGAGCTTATATCTTTTATGCGAACCCTACTTCTAATTGATGTTCACGCTTTGGTTCATCGTTTTTTTCACGCTTTGCCACCGCTCACGAGTCCCGCTGGCGAGCAAGTGAACGCGCTTTATGGTTTGGCCGGGATTTTGTTAAAAATCTTGAAACCAGACGACGGCTCCACGCCGCCGGATTTTATTGCCGCCGCCGCCGACCGACCCGAGCCGACCTTCCGCAAACTTGGTTATGACGCCTACAAGGCTACTCGTCCGGCGACTGACGACGCCTTGATTGCTCAATTCCGACATTTGCCGGAACTTTTTGCCGCTTTTGAAGTTCCTTTTTTTTCGGTGGCTGGATTTGAGGCGGATGACGTTATCGGGACTTTGGTTACTCGCTTCGGTTCCGAACATGATTTACGAATAGTGATGCTTTCGGGGGATAGGGATTTATTTCAGCTGGTTGCCGATGATCGGGTGGTGATGAATATTTTACAAAGCGGTGGGGGAGCTACTGTGCTAGCGAATGAGGAATATGTAGTTCGCGAATATGGCGTGGCGCCGAAAAATTTTGTGGATTATAAAGGATTAGTGGGTGATCCGTCGGATAACATTCCTGGGGCGCGGGGGATTGGGCCGAAGGCGGCGCGAGAACTTTTGAAGGAATTTATTTCGCTGGAAGGCGTCTATGAGAACTTTGGGTTGATCAAAAACAACCTAGTAGAGAGATTGGAGGCTTCGCGCGAACTGGCTTTTATGTCGCGAGAATTGGCCACGATTCGGCGCGATGTGCCGCTGGATTTGTTTAATCTGGATTTTTTGGCAACTCACGGGCTAAGTCGCGAAAAGCTGGCGTCATTTTTAACCGAGTTTGGTTTTCAGAGTTTTTTGGCGCGGATTTAGGTGGTTTTTATCTTGGTGAAAATTGTTTGTGTTATTCTTAAATGAGTTCTATGTCTGATTTTAAGAAGTATTTAGGCTATCCTGCGATGCGGATGTTTTGGTTTTTTGCGGTTTTCGCGCTCATTGTGACTTTGGGCGGATTTTTTTTCTTGGAGCCGCTGGCCCACGCTCTGGTTTTTGCGGTTTTGGTTGTTGTTGGTGGAATGATTTTTGGCACTAGTGTTCGGGTGGCACGATCCGCACTTGATTTACAGTTAGAGCGACGTAGGTTGGAAACTATTATCGCCGATTTGAATGACGGCGTGGTGGCATATGACAATGATTTTAAGATGTTAGTTTTTAACAAGGCGGCCGAACAGATTTTTAACGTCAAAGCAGATAGAATTTTACAACAGTCATTCACTTTGCAAGTCAAAGAGCGCTTACCAGCCGAGTATCGTTTATTGCTCGCGGTTTTGTTTCCGGCGTTGGCACCGATTGTGGTGCGGCGTTCCGAGCCGGGGATTTATCCACAAGTATTGGATTTTACTTTTACCGAACCGGCGGTTGAGTTGCGAGTCTCAACCAGTCGTATTCTTGGAGATGATGGCGAATCCCTTGGGTTTATCAAAATAGTTCGCGACCGAACTCGGGAGATTGACTTGTTGCGTTCCAAGAGTGAGTTTATTGAGATTGCTTCACATCAGTTGCGCACGCCGCTAACCGGAATCGTGTGGGCGTGGGAGAGTTTGGTCAATGAGGATCTTAAACCGGAAACGCATGCGCTGGCTGCCTCTGGTTTGCAGGCGACCAAGCATTTGGGGGATATTATTGACGACATGCTGGACGTTTCCCGAATTGAAGAGGGGCGATTTGGTTATGATTTTATCTCGCAGGATATAGTTGCTTTCTTGCAGAAAATTGTAGACGAGGCTGGTTTGGCGGCTACTAAATATCAAGTCAAAGTTTATTTTGAAGCTCCCGCGGAGAAAAATATCGCGCTAACTTTTGACCCGAAGAAACTCGCAATCGCGGTTTCTAATTTAATTGATAACGCCTTGAAATACAATGTTAAAAACGGGCAGGTGGTGGTTAAAGCCGAACTGGTTGTGGGAGAGCCTTATATTAAAATCAGCGTCAGTGATACTGGTATTGGGATTCCGGAGAAGGATTTGTCCAAGCTGTTTGCTAAGTTTTTTCGCAGTGATAATGCTTCGCGCTTTGCGACCGAGGGCACGGGTTTGGGTATCTATATTGCGAAAAATGTTGTGGAACGGCACGGAGGTAAAATTTGGGTGGAGTCCGAGCTTAATCGCGGAACGACGTTTTATTTTACCCTGCCAACCGACCCGGCCTTGATTCCGGTGAAGGAGAGGGTTTATGGAGAATAGGGTGATGAGGTTGATATAGAAGGAGTTAATAAAAAACCCGCGGAGTGTTTCCGCGGGTTTGGGTTGGAACTGGTTCAGCGTTGCGTCGGCGAGCTTGCGGCTCGCGACTCGGTGTCACTCTGCGTAATAGCTTGAGCGACGTCGTTCAGCGTGGTGACGAGCTGATCGGTCTTGCTGGTGAGCTTTTCGAAGCTTTGGTTCATCTTCGCGAGAGCTCTGACGATCTCTTCGTTCTCCTTGGCTGTCGATTGTGCTTTCTTGAGATCGGCGTCATCCAGCTTGGTGGTGGTGTCCGTCTTGCTTTGGTCAGCGAGAGTCATGTGGCGGTTGGTTCTGACCGTTTGAACGCCAGACTTCACTATGACGGTGAAGCAGAGCAGAAGAGCGAGAACTCCGGCGATGCCAACGTACTTGCGCATGAAATCTCCTTGAATTGAGAAAGAGCTGTTTTCTATCGCCAAGTCCTTAACTTGGTTGTTTGTATTATAGCATAATATTTCTGTTTTTGTCAATACCAAGCAAAAGCCCTGTAAGATGGGCATTTTTATGCTTTTTTAGGTTTTGGTCGCTCTTTACCGCAGGCTATTTACCCTATAACCTAATTCACATGCCAGAACTTCCGGAGGTGGAAACCGTGGTGCGAGATTTGCGGCAACGGCTTGTGGGGCGGATTATTATTGATTTGTGGCATGATAAAACGAGGATTATTAAGGATTGGCGTAAGCAGAGAAACTTGGTTTTTTCTCCGGCGGTGATTCGGCGATTCCGGCGGGATATTGTCGGGAAAAAAGTGGTGGCGGTTAAGCGCCGCGCCAAAAATATTTTGATTTTTCTTGAGGGCGATATTTGCTTGTTGGTTCACTTGAAGATGACTGGGCATTTTTTATTTGGATCTTGGCGGGATACTAAGCAGAGAGCCGCGCGTTACGTCCATGTGGTTTTTGGACTTGATTCGGGGCCGGATTTGGCTTTTTCGGACGTGCGCAAGTTTGGAAAAATCCTTTGGGGAAGTGCTCAAGAGATTTTGAATTTGCCCGAGCTTATAAAACTGGGGCCGGAGCCGTTAGATATTTATTTTACACCTAAAGTTTTAATGACTCGGCTGGCGGAAGTTCGTGCGCCACTAAAACCTGTTTTAATGGATCCGACCCGGATTGCGGGAATAGGCAATATCTACGCCGATGAAATTTTATGGCGAGCGAAAATCAGTCCTTATCTTTCGGCGGGGAACCTTAAACAACCGCAGATTAAATCCTTGCATGCGGCGATTCGCGCTATTTTATCCAAGGCGATAGATTTACGCGGAACTTCGATGCGAGATTATCGTGATACGAGTGGGGAAAAGGGGGGTTACTACGAAGTCGTTTCGGTTTATGGCCGACATGGAAAACCTTGTCGTCGCTGTCGAGTGTTAATTCGGCGTGAAGTTCTGCGTGGCAGGTCAACCCATTTTTGCCCACAATGTCAGTCGCGTTAGAGTATAATCTAAAGGATGCTAATCTATCTTTATGGTGCGGATGCGTATCGGCGTAATTTGAAGGCAAACGAGATTGTCTCGCGATTTTCCAAGAAGAACGCGCCGGTAGTGAACGAAGTTTTTGCCTTTGGCAAGGATTTAACTACGGAGCAATTAAAAAGCGAAGTGGGGAGATTGGTGACTTTTTTGGGAAGTCAGTCGCTTTTTGGCGGAGGTGTTTTGGCCCAGGTTGCGGAGCTTGAAGAATCAACCAAGGATCTTTTGGCGGCTTTGAAGCGCGAGGCGGCAAATGAAGACGTTGCTCGCTTGGTGGTGGTGAGTGTTTTAAAAAAACTTCCCAAGGAATTTTCTTTTTTGGAAAAGTTGCCGGCGCGAGTATTTGATTTTGCACCCTTTGAAGATTTGAAGGAATTTAGCGCTTTTTTGCGTGGCGAGGTGAAGAATCGGGATTTGGCTGTCGCGCCTAATCTTATTGATCAGATCGCCAAGGTTTTTATAGGGGATTCGTGGAGTGCCATAACAGAACTTGAGCGGTTGTCGCTAGGAGGAGTTGCAAGTTTTAATCTTCCGGTGCCGGATTTTTTCTCTCTCGTTCAGAAAATCAAAGGAGCGGCTACGGTTTCGGCAAAACTTTCGGCTTTAGCAATAGCTCTTGAGAAAGAGGAGCCGGCGGCGGTGTTTAATATGTTAGCCTCCTTGGCTTCCGGAGAAACTAAAGTTTTGATGGCGGATTATGATATAGCCGTCAAATCCGGAAAACTGGAATACGACGACGTACTATTAGACTTTGTTTTGGGCGGTAAGCTTTTTAGCGAGGCGAGATTTTAAACGGCTGGCGCGGTTCTTTTTGATAAACTTAGTTTTCAAGACTTTATCGATGGCCTGATAGACGGTGCTCAAATGAGCTGCCGCTTTTTCTTGATCACTAACGAGCAAGCGACGATATTCTTTGATCGCGGCTTTGATTTTGTCTTTTTGTTCAAGATTAACCGCATGGCGGCTTTTGTTTTGGCGAAGGGCTTTTTTGGCGGAAGTTGTTTTGGGCATGGGTTTTAAGTTCTTGCAGTATAGTTAAGGAACGTTTTTTTGGCAAGTTCTGATTTTGGTTTACCACGGACTTCACTTGAAGTCTTCTTTTTGTTACCATGATCCCATATGACCCTATCTACCGCGGAGATTGAGAAATTTAAAAAGAGACTTTTGGGAATGAAGCGAGACTTGGAACAGCAAGTTTCTGATTTGGAATCAAAACCAGCTGATTTTGGCGATGATGTTGACGCCCTTGATGAGGAAAAGAACGAAGCCGAAACTTTTGGCTCCCAGTTGGGAGTCGCGCAGGCGCTTCGCGAGCGTTTGGCTAACGTGTCGGCCGGTATCCAGAGAATTGAGCATGGCGATTATGGAAAGTGCGAAAAATGTGGTGGCGCGATTGAAAACAGCATTTTGGAGATTGATCCCGAGACGCGTTTTTGCCAGCAGTGCAAGCTCAATATGGGTTTGGCCAAGAAGTAGTTGGCGGGCGCGAAGTTATTTTTTGGAGCGGTTTATGATTGGCTAAAAAAGCAGAAGTAATTTTATTGTATGCCCGCGCTCTCAAAAATATTTTCGGCGGAACTTGATGGAATTGAGGCGCGCTTGATTGAGGTTGAAACTGATATTAACGTAGGTTTGCATAGCTTTACCATTGTTGGTCTAGCAGATAAGGCGTTATCTGAAGCTAAGGAGCGAGTTAATTCCGCTTTGAAAAATATTGGAGTTAAGGCTCCAAATCGGGAGAATCGCCGGATTGTGGTTAATTTGGCGCCGGCAGATTTTAAAAAAACGGGATCGCATTATGATTTACCGATTGCTTTGGGGTATTTACGAGCCAGTGGACAAATAAAAGAAGTGGATAATTCTCATTCTCTTTTTGCCGGTGAGCTTTCGCTGGATGGTTTTTTGCGACCGATGAACGGAGCTTTAAGTATGGCGCGGATGGCGCGAGCTAAGGGGTTTAATCAAATTTTTCTTCCGGAAAAGAATGCCCCAGAGGCGGCGATGGTTTCTGGTCTGACCGTTTTTCCGGTGCGCGGACTTTTGGAGCTTGTTGCTCATTTGGAAGAAAAGGCTTTTATAGTTCCACAGGTTGTGACCGAGTTTATTGAGCGGGCGGATTTTCCGTTAGTTAATATTGGAGAGATTAAGGGGCAGGCGACGGCGAAGCGAGTTCTGTTGATTGCCGCGGCGGGTGGGCACAATGTTTTGTTTGTTGGTCCTCCGGGTACTGGCAAAACGATGCTGGCCCAAGCCTTGGCTTCTATTTTACCAGCTCCGACCCTTGATGAGGTGATTGAGATGACTCAAATCTACAGTGCCGCTGGCGAATTGGGTAATCGTCCCTATGTGAATTACCGACCCTTTCGAGCGCCGCACCAGACGGCATCCGTGGCCGCGATTATGGGTGGCGGGCAGACGCCGCGCCCCGGTGAAATTAGTTTAGCTCATCGGGGAGTTCTATTTTTGGATGAGTTACCAGAGTTTAGGCGCGATCTTTTGGAGAGTTTGCGCCAACCGTTAGAGTCGGGGGTTGCGACGGTTACTCGAGTGCGGAGCACGTTGTCGCTTCCGGCAAGGTTTATGTTGGTTGCCGCCATGAATCCTTGTCCTTGCGGTTTTTATGGTGATGCAGAAAAGACTTGCAGTTGCGCGGCGTACGAGGTGCTAAAATATCAAAAAAAGATTTCTGGGCCTTTGCTGGATCGTATTGATTTACAAATTACCGTGCCGCGTATTACCGCCGAGGAACTTCGGGGGGTGGCGGTTGATAATTCGTTGGCGCAGATTATGAGGGAAAAAGTTGGACTGGCTCGCGCGACTCAACGCGAGCGTTTGGCGGGTGCCAAGCGCAAATTTACCAACGCCGAGTTGAGTTCAGCGGAGTGTGATCGAATGATCAAAATTGATCCGAGGGCGGAGCAATTTTTGCTGGCTATGTTACAAAGATCTTTAATTTCCGCCCGCGGTTATTATCGAGTTCTGAAAACAGCTCAAACCATAGCTGACCTGGAGAGTTCCAAAACGGTGCTTGAAGCGCATTTGGCTGAGGCTTTTAGTTATCGCTTAAGAGAAGCCTAGATTTTGACCTGTTCGGGATTTTCTGTTACCTTATTTTTTAGTACCTTGAATCCAGTTTTTGTAGCCGGAGGTTTTCCTTGCCCACCCCATCTTCAGACGGCAAGCGCCCAACTCCAAGGAAGTCTGGTTTCTGTTATCCGCCACCTTACAAGGGTTTAATGCCTCTTGAGAAGCAGATAGATTTTTTTGTTAGACTCTTTAATCTGGACGTGACCCCAATATTGGAGTGGATGGAGACGGTTCTTCGGCCGCGTCTTAAGTTGTCTCTTGAGGCGGATAATTGGGTCGCGGTTCCACGCTTTCAATCAATTCGCCCAATTTATACCGAGGCGGTGGCTGAGGTTTTTAGTATATTGGTGCATGGAAAGCGTTTTACGCCTTGCCGAGATAAGTTTTTTATTCCGGCTCGTCTGCGACGGAGTCACCGAACAACCTTGATGCGAAGAATTTTGAGTGATTCGCAAAAAGGCTGTTTGATTAGCGTGATGCCGATCCAACTGGGGCGTTTGCATCCCGGGGAATCTCCAGAGTTGGCAACCAAACGTTTTTTGAAGAATGAGTTCGGGTTGACTCTCTTTGATGTAATCTGCATTTTGCTGGCTCATCCGCAACTTTTTGAGCACGAGAGTCATTTTGGCATCTATTGTCTTGGAGATGAGGGCAGGGATTTGACTTCGGGTACGGATTTCAATCTGACGCCGCAGTTTCTTTTTGCTCGAGGTTCGGGCGACCTTGAATTTGAACTTCCCGGGAGCAAGTTTCCATATTGCGGATCGGCGACCGCTTTTTTGTTGGTTTAGCTTTTGCTCTTGATCAAGAATAACAAAATCCCCTTCGGCGCAATGTCCGCGGGGGATTTTTTCTATGGCGGAAAAGCAAAATTGTTTATAAGCCGAGAGCGTTGACCGATTCTTGCAATCCTTTGTAGGAAGTGCTGATTACTAGATATTTATTATCAATTAGTCCGTAGTTGAAAGCGACGCCGGGTTTAGAACCGGTGGCATAGCGAGTCGTAAAAGTTTTGACTTTGCCATCTTTGAAATTACCAAAACTGCCGGTTGGAGCGAGGTAAAACTTGGTTATGTCGGCTGATTCTATGGCCTTCAGGTCGGTCAGAATGGTTGCCGAAGTGGAGCTGGATTTGAGCATGGCGATATAGCCGGGCCAGCTACCATTACTGTCTTTGAACACGAAAGCCGTAAAGTCACCCTCAAATGCAGAAAGTTTTTCATCGTTTAGATCAACTCCGAAAACTTTGAAATAATTTTTCCAGCTTGCCGGAGCGCCGTCTTTGTCTACAATTTCTATTTCTTTAAGAGTGCTGGTTCCGGTTAGGGTCGCGGCGTATGACTGGAGGGCGGTAGTAACACTTGAAAGCAAAAGATTATTTAAGCGAATTTGATCTTTGGGAATCGGTGCCTTAAAGAAAGAAGCATGAGTCGGGGTTGTTGGTTTTGGTGCGGTGACCGGTGTTGGGGCTGGAGAGGCTGGCGGGTTTTTTGAGCGGAAAACCGAAAAGTAGGCGATGCCGCCTCCAACTAGAATCAGAATGGTGACGCCAGTCCAGATGAGCCAGTTTTTATTAGTGGCTTTGGCTGGATTATTTTCCGGAGTCATCGTTTCGGGCGAAAAAACCGGCTCGTTTTGGATTTCTTTTGGTAGAACCGACTCAGGTAGTGGGGTCGCGTCGCCGCGCTCAACAGATTTAATGTCCGAGGTCATAGTTCGGATATTAACTTCTGGAACTGGAGGAGGACCGACGCGAGGAGCTCCAGAATTATCCGGAGGATTTGAACCGCTGACCATGGGAACTTGATTTTCTGCCATGGAGTAAGATTAACATAATTCAAAAGATGTCGAGTGTGGAGAAGTAAAAGCCGTAGTAACAGAAATTACAGGTGAAGCGCTTGTCACTACCCCTATTGGCCGACGTTTTTTAGCGAGAGACCAATCTTGCCGCTCATTGGATCAACTTTGACGATTTTGGCCTTAACCAGATCGCCGACTTTGACCACATCTTCAACCCTTTTAACAAACCCTTCCCGCAATTCCGAGACGTGAATCATGCCGTCGTGATGCGGGCCAAGTTCCACAATGGCGCCAAACTCCATGATTTTTACGACTGGACCTTCAATGATTTCTCCAACTTTAAATTCACGAACGATGGCTTTGACTTCGTTTAGAGCCGCTTCGGCCTTGGTCTTATCGGAGCCAGCGACGAAAACATTGCCGTCCTCTTCGATGTCTATGGTTAATGCACCGGTTCGGGCTATAATGCCGTTGATGGTTTTACCTCCGGGGCCAATAATTTCTCCGATACGGGTTGGGTCTATTTTGGTTCGAAGGATGACCGGCGCGTAGGGCGAGAGTTCTTTGCGCGGTTTGGGTAGGGTTTTGAGCATGGTGGCCAAAATGTGGAGGCGGGCTTTTTTGGCATCAGCGAGCGCCTCGCTTAGAAGTTTTGGGGTAACGCCGTGGATTTTAACATCCATTTGGAGAGCGGTGACTCCGCCTTCGGTGCCGGCAACTTTCAAGTCCATATCGCCGTAGTGATCTTCGGGGCCTTGAATGTCCGTTAAAATTTTGTATTTTCCAGTTGAATCATCGCTCATTAGTCCCATGGCGATGCCGGCGGCCGGTTTTTTTAGAGGGACGCCAGCGTCCATTAAAGACAGCGTTCCGCCGCAGACCGTGGCCATAGAGGAGGAGCCGTTAGAAGAAAGAATCTCGGATACAAGACGAATAGTGTAGGGAAACTCTTCGGCGGATGGGATTAAATTGCGTAGGGCTTTGGCGGCCAAATTGCCGTGGCCGATTTCGCGTC
>CAYIWJ010000017.1:0-14344 GCA_964367145.1 uncultured Candidatus Saccharibacteria bacterium
GTGTATGCTTCTTTTAGTACTTTTTTTAAGGAGCTTTTGATGGCATCGATTAGAATAGTTAAGACACCGGAAGGCGAAGCGCCTCTTTGGGTTCGTCAAGCATGGATTGGCTGTGAAATGCCCTTAATGGGAACGGCTACTGATCCTGTTGGGCTTTTTAGTCGGGTGCCGGTTCAAGATGGATATTGTGTTAAGGGCGGGGATGCTATTTCGGCTCTGCTTGATATTAGTCCCAGGGCGCGTGGGTGGTGGATTGAAAACCTTCCCAACGTTTACGAAAGAATTCTAGTTTTTAATTACTCTGCTTGTGTTCTGGTGTGATGAGAATTTATACAGAAGCGCCTTGTCGCGCTTCTTTTAATTTCGACTAGCAAGGGCGCCGCCCAGAGTTTCTTCGTCCGCGAATTCAACTTCGCCGCCGGTTGGAAGTCCGCGGCCAAGGCGAGTTATTTTTTTGGCGAAGGGTTTCATCTCTTGAATCAGGCTAGTTGCGCCAAGGTCTCCATAGGTGGTGTGATTTAGAGCAATAATAATCTCATTGAATTTTTTTTCGGAAGAAATTACCGAGGCTCGCTCTTTGAGTTTTTGGAGACGTTTTTTTTCGTTCGGTCCGAGTAAGCCGTCTTTGGATAATTCGCCGAGGACAAAATAGCGACCGACAAATTGTCCGGTTTTTTCTATGGAAAGCACGTCGGCTTCTTTTTCGACAATGGCAATGGTCAATGGATTGCGTTGCGGGTCGCGGCAGATGGAGCATTGCTGACCTTCGGACGCGGGCATAATGTTGCGGCAAAGTTCGCATTGGGTAAGTTCGCTTAAGCCATTTAGAGCCGAAGCGAGCCCCGTGATTTTCTGGTTGCCTTCGCGGGCGAGATAAAAGGCGATGCGGGTTGCCTGTCGCGGGCCGATGCCGGGAAGTTTAGCGGCTTCCGCGGCGAATTTTTTGATTGAATCGGGAGTCATGTAATTAGATTGCGGTTTAGAGTTCGCCGTGAATGGTATCAAGCGAGAGGAAAGAGGTGCGCTCGGCGTCGAATTTTAACTTAACGGTGCCGAGGGGCCCATTGCGGTGCTTGGCAACGTGGATTTCGGCCAGATTTTCTTCCTCCTGACTAACGCTCAACTTGTCGCGATCTTTGCGGTAGATGAACATCACCACGTCGCTGTCTTGTTCGATGGAACCGCTTTCGCGCAAGTCCGAGAGGCGGGGGACTTTTACTTCGCGTTGATCAACGGCGCGCGAGAGCTGGGAGAGAGCGAGAACCGGAATTTTGAGTTCGCGGGCGATACCTTTTAAGCCGCGCGAGATTTCGGTGATTTGCTGGACAATGTTGTCGGACGAAGTTCGCGGTTGAATCAGTTGCAGATAATCAACGATTAACATGGAAAGTCCATGTTCCATTTGGAGGCGGCGCGCCATTGAGCGAATCTGCAGGACGTTGGGCGAGGAGGAGTCGTCAATAAAGAGTGGTGCTTCGGAAAGAGTATTGAGGGCATTTTGAATCATAGTGAAGTCGTTCTCGTCACTTATTTTTCCGGTGCGCAATTTCCAGAGCGGCACTTGAGATTCGGCCGAGATGATGCGATCAATGACCTGTTCGCGTGACATTTCGAGCGAAAAAATACCAACCGGCTTTTTTTCTTTGACGGCGATGTGGCGGGCGATGTCCAAGGCAAGAGAGGTTTTACCGAGCGAGGGGCGGGCGCCCAAAACAATCATGTCGGAAGGCTGGAAACCGGAGAGGATGTTATCAATTCCCGGGAAGCCGCTACCCAAGCCGCGAATACCGCCTTCGCCGCGATGCAGGCGTTCAATCCGTTCGTAGGCGCCGGCGAGTTCGTCTTTGATGGCTACGAATTTTTGGCTGACCGAGTTTTGCGAGATAGCAAAGATTCTTTGCTCAATGTTGTCTAGCGTGTCTTCAATCGGATCGCCTTCGCGGAAGGCGCTTTCGGCAATCTCGGTGGAGGCGCTGATCAGATCGCGAAGAATTTTTTTTTCGCGCACGATTTTGGCGTAGTGCGCCACGTGGGAAGCGGTTGGGACCGAGTTTAGTAAAGAACTAAGCATGGCCGAGCCGCCCACATCATCCAGGGTTCGATCATCTTTGAGTTGGGCGGTGACGGTTAAAATATCTATCGGCTGGTGCTTCTCGAACAGTTTTAGCATCGCCTCGTAGATTCGGCTGTGGGTTGGTTTGTAGAAATCTTCGGGACGCAGAACATCGGCAATCTTAATGAGCGCGTCTTTATCCATCATGAGCGCGCCCAAGACCGATTCCTCCGCGTCTATATTTTGCGGCGGGATTTTGGGGTTATTGGTCAGCATAATATTTAACCAGTTGCTTTAGAGACAAAAGTTCCGAGTGGCGTATCTTCTACGGTGTATCCTAACTCTTCCAGTTGCTTTCTTAAAGCGTCGGAGTGCATAAACTGTTGATGAGCGCGAAGAGCGTCGCGGCGAGTGGCGATCCGTTTGACATGGCGAGGTATCTTTTCGGATTTAATTTGAAAACCTAGCCAAGCGAGGCGATCGGTCAGGATTTTTTTGATGTCGCCCGCTTCGCTCGCGCTTAATTTCCAGATAATTGTTTCGTAGGAATTTATGACCGTAAAGACTGATGCGAGCGCGGACGGAGTGCGGAAACCGTTTTCCAGTTGGTTTCTAAATTCTTCAACAAAATTTTGGTTTATGGTCTTGGGTTCCGGCGATGAGGTTTTTTGGGCCCGATCAGAAACAAAATCAAGTTTTTGAAAAAAGTTTTTAACTTTGTTTAAGGTTTTTTCTGCGTCGGCAAGGCTTTCTGCAGTCAGATTTACGGTTTGCCGGTAATCGTGCTGAAGAAAGAGTAGACGAAGAGCCTGGGCAGAATTTTTTTTAAGAAAGTCGCTGATGGTAATAAAATTGCCGAGACTTTTGGACATTTTTTTACCATCAACATTAACCAGGCCAATGTGCATCCAATTATGAACAAAGGGCTTTTTACCGGAGGCGGATTCCTGCTGGGCGATTTCGGCTTCGTGGTGGGGGAAGATTAAATCCGCCCCGCCGCCGTGCAAATCATATTGCGAACCGAAATGATGTTCGGAGATGGCCGTGTCTTCAATGTGCCAGCCCGGCCGACCGTCGCCGAAGTTTGCTCGCCAGCTTGGTTCGCCGTCGCGTTTAAATTTCCAAAGGCAGAAGTCGCCGCGGTTTCGCTTTTGGTCGCTTGCATCTATGCGAGAGGTGCCGTCTTCGGCTTGTTCCACGGTGCGTCCGGCAAGTTGGCCGTAGTCCGAAAAGGTTTTCAGGTCAAAATACCAGCCGTCGTTTTCTATCTTATAGGCGTGGCCTTTGGCGATAAGCGTTTCTACTTGGCGCTTGATGTCTTTGACATATTTGGTTGCGAGGGCGTAGCGGTTTACCGAGATAACGCCGAGTGAACGCATATTTTTTTGGTAAACGCGGAGGTATCTTTGGGCGATGGCTTTGGTGGTGGTGCTTTCTTCGCGAGCTCGGGTGATTATCTTGTCGTCAATATCGGTGATGTTTTGTAAATAGTAGATTTTTTTGCCTTGTGAGCGCAGGTAGCGGACGAGAGTGTCAAAAAAAAGATAAACGCGGGCGTTGCCAAGGTGGGGTTCGTCGTAGACTGTCGGGCCGCAGACGAACATGTTGAAAGTTCCCTTGGTGGGAAATTGAACTTCGGTTTCGGTTTTGGTAAGTGTATTATAGAGGCGCATAAAATGAACGTACGAAAAAATAATAGCCGGTGAAATCTTTTTAAGTTTACAGCAAAAGACCTTGGCGGAGAAGTAAGCGCGGGTTTTGGTTTTTGTGCTAAAATCTATTTATGCAGACGATTTTGATTATTGTGGGGGTGGCGGTTTTCGCCGGCTTTTGGCTAATCTATCGCGAAATAAAAAAATCCAGAGAGATAAAGCCTGACGGTACTCCGATGGTTTTGTTGCAAAACCAGCTTGCGGAATTAAGCCGGGTTTTGGATATGAAGCTTGGCGAGTCAACGAAGACGTTAGACACCAAACTCTCGGAATCAACGCAGGCCATGCAGAGGCAATTCGGAGAGAGCGCCAGAATAGTGCGCGATGTAACGGAGCGCTTGACCAAGCTCGACGAAACCAATCGGCAAGTGGTGGGCTTTGCCGATCAGCTTAAAAATCTGCAAGACATTCTTAAAAATCCAAAACAGCGGGGGATTTTGGGCGAATATTATCTGGAGACGGTTTTGAAAAATGTTTTGCCGCCTGGTTCGTACGAGATGCAATATAAGTTTAAGAGTGGGGTGATTGTGGACGCGGTGGTTTTTTTGGCAGAGCGCATTGTTCCGGTTGATTCAAAATTTAGTTTGGAGAATTACAATCGGATTTTGGAGGCGCGAGAGCCATTGCAAAAAAAACAGTATGAAAGTGCTTTTTTGTCGGACATTAAAACCAGAATTGACGAGACTTCTAAATACGTGAAGCCGGAGGAAAACACCATGGACTTTGCTTTTATGTTTATTCCCTCGGAGGCGGTTTATTATGATTTATTGATCAACAAAGTTGGCGCGGTAGAGGCTGACACTAATAGTTTAATCGGCTATGCCGCCAAGAAAAAAGTGATTATCGTTTCGCCGACCTCGTTTTTGGCTTATTTACAGACGGTTTTGCAGGGACTTAAAAATCAAAAAATTTCCGAGGAGGCGCAGACGATCGTCAAGCACGTAGAAAATTTGGGACGGCATCTTTTGGGATTTGAGGATTTCTTGCAGAAGATGGGAAAAAATTTGGGGACGACGGTTGGGATGTATAACAGCGCCTACAAGGAATTCGGCAAGATAGACAAAGATGTTTTGAAAATTACCGGAAAAGCCACGGGGATTGCGCCAGCATTAGTGGAAAAGCCGAGCGCGCAGGAGGAGATGTTTTGAGTACGGGTTTTTTGGTTTTGGCGACTAAAGATGTTCTCCGATGGCTGTCTAAGACTTGGCAGGGATTGTCTGTTGCGGATGGATAGTTGTGAAAAGTAGAGTTTTAGGTAAAAAAAAGCCACTTGGGGAAGTGGCTCGATTGCGATTCAGTCTGTTTATTATGGAAGGTACTTGGCATTTTTTTCGAGCCATGCAGGTAACTTGCAGAAGATAATGCTAATGCCATCGTCGTCTTGGTGTTGAGCCCAGATGCGTTCCGCTATTTTTTCTTTTTCTACTCTGGTGAGATCGACCAACGAACGATCGGGCATTGTTTCTGGTATTCCCGAAATTTCGTTTATTCGGAGGAAGATCAAGCGGAAGGTCAGTTCTTCCTCGGTGATTTTGCGAGGATCAATCACACTTCTTCTTGGTCTTTCTGCCTCGAGAAACAGTTGTTTCTTGATTCCATACTGAATCAAATAATTCCCGATGTTGGCCATACATTCTAATCCGGATCTTGTCTCTACCGCCTCGCTGCCCCCGTTTACAAAAGAATCTCTGACGCATTCGCCCATTTTTAGCAAGGCGCGAAAGGTTGGATCCACGAGTTTTCCTTTCAGTTGCCGGTTTGGGTTTGGTTGTGGAATTTGATGATGTTTATCTTGTCGCCGGTTTCTCTAATCAATCTATCCATTTCCATCTTCTTCATCAGGGTTACATTGGGAACGGTCTCTCCCAGCGCTTGCCTTACACCTGCCGCCATAATGGCCGCAAGGAGGCGTATTTCTGGATAATTCCATTCGCCATCTCTTCTTCGAGACTTGAAGGTGGCTTTTATATAATCTTTTAAGGCGTCGAGTACGGCGGTGCTAGCCAGCTGGTTGCCTTGAAGGCGCAGATATTCTACGGTGTTCGCGAAGGCGATGATCACGGGGTCGGTGATTTCTTTCACGAGGACTCCTTTGGAGAAATTGAGTTGTTAACGAGCTTGTTTTAGACTATGTGTTTAGTTGGTTTGTGTCAAGTTGGGTGGATGATTTGCGGTAGGGTATAATTATGTTATGGAATTTTTGATGCAACGTCGCCGCGGGCAAGTTTTATATGACTTAAAGTGGAAGAAGTTTTTGCGGCGGGCGCGGCTTTTTCGGTGGGTGCCATTTTTGGATTTTGCGATTGCCGCTGGTTCCATGGCGCTTGGTTCGGTGAGTCTGGTCTCTGATTTTGATGTGATCGTGGGAGCGCGGCGGGGGCGGATTTTTACGGTACGATTTTTCTGTATTTTGTTTTTTGGAATTTTTGGTTGGCGAAGATCGCGCTTAGATCACAAGATTTTGGCGGCTGACAAGTTGTGTTTTAATCATTTTGTAACCGAGAATTCTTACCGGCTCACGCCGCCTTATAATCGCTATTGGCGGGAACTTTATCCAAAATTGATTCCGGTTTGTGGTTCGCCGAGACTTATTTCTGATTTTTTAGCGGCGAATAAATCTTGGGTTGAAATGCCGGATTTTTCTGCCGAAGATTTGCGTTATTGTGCGGGTTCGGCTTCTCGGGTGGCGATTTTTTTAGAGCGAATATTTTGCGGGCGAATCGGGGATTTTTTGGAGAGGGTTTTGCGCGCCGTTCAAGTGTGGAAAATTAAGCGAGGACTTGCGCGGCATCCGGATCTAGATAATTTAAGGATGGCATATAGGGATTCTTTGTTGGAATTTCATACGAAAAATAAGTTGGTACGACGCGAAGGGAATAGGGATTACATCAACGAATAACGAATCTACTAGGGTTACGAATTTACGAATTAGTACGAATATACGAATAAAGGAGAAATGGGTTACGGGATAAAGCGTGTTTGACAACTAATAGGTTTGTTTGTTATCTTGAGTTGGCTCGGAGATTGGGAGACTTATGCAAGTCTGTTGAATAAAACTATCGACTGAGTGTTTTTCCCGTCTCCGGGCGTACTTTGAAAACCGAATTAGGTGAGGATAGAACTGACTGGGCATTGTTTTCTTTGAAAACGCCGTTCCGAATGTTCTCTTCTCGCCATTCCCGAGGTGGCACGTCGGTTCTTATGTTCTCCAGAGAACTAACGGAGCTTTGTGCCACCTTGGGATTTCTAATTGTGGAGCGCACGTTGATCATTATGTTCTTTATGTTCTTTCTTAAGAAAAGGACGCTGGTGAAGTTGTGCGTTCCACTTCTTCTGTGTCGCGGGGAAGCCGCGATGTGATTGTTTTTTGGAATGCCGAGAGACGTTCAAAGAGGCTGTTTTAGTTAAACTTGAGACGGTTTGTTTTTCGGCATTCCATCTTCTTACTTTGGGCGCGGGGAGACGCTCCCGCGTGTGTTCTAGCAGAACTAGTGGCTTCGTGTTTTTCCGCGCTCAATCTTAAATGTTCCTTCGGGAACGAAAGCGAGGCGTTAGATGCGTTTGATTGGTGTACGACATCGAGTGAAGAAGACTGCTAAGGGCGAGGCGCGACCGACGATGGTGGCCATCAAAGATGGCGACCGGACGGTAGTGCATGAACTCGCTGATGATCAGGCGGAGCTGGATTTCTTGCTCCATCTGTTTCCGATCGCGTGGCGTCCGGCGGTAGAGGGCGATAACCCGTCCCTTTATCGGTCCCGTCACTGCAAGTGGAAGAAGGACAAGGAGTCTGGCGCAGAGGTTCTGGCGCAAGTTCCGGTTGAGTTTGAGGGTTTGATTTCGGATGATACGGTTCTGATGTCGCTTGGAGGATCGGGCGACAGATTTGCTGCCGCGCTTTCTCGCCGAGGTGAGGAGGTTGAGGCTAAAGTTTGTCGCCTTCCGCCATTTTCTCTGAAAGAGCTTCGGGGCGAAGTGGGCAAGGACGATGACCATCTGAACCTGATTCGGATCTTTGAGACGCAGCCAGATGTTTTCCGTGAGATGACGCCGAGAGATCGAGCTTTGATTCGGGTTCGTGAAGCTTATTTTGCCCGGCAAGAGGTCCAGCGCGCCAGAATTGGTTGCGAACAGAGGCTACGCCAGCAGTTTATCGGCACGATTTTTCTTTCGGAAGAGGGACGCTATCCCGAAGGCGAAGTTGAGGCACTCTTTGACGCGGCTAAGGCCAACGACAAGGTGTTCCAAGGACTGCTTGCGGAAGAAAAGCAACGCGATCGTGATTTGAAGGTAGTGGTGCACGCGCTTTCGGTTTGGAAGATATTTGAGGGCGTTGAAGGCGCCGGTGTGGCCATTGCCGCCGGAATCATTTCGGCAGTTGGCGATATCCGACTCTTTGCGAATGAGAAGAAGCTGAAGGCCTTTTGCGGAGTGCATGTTTTATCTGATGGCAGGATTCCCCGCCGACGAAGCGGACAGGTCGCGAACTGGAGTCCGCGCGCCAAGCAGGCACTTTATTTGCTGGCCGATCAGTTCAACCGACGACCCGATTCAGACTGGGGCAAGAAGTTGCGCGAGTACAAGGTGAAGTTGCGAGCGAAGCACCCGGAGCCGATTCTGGTTTCTTCCGATCCGAGTGATCCGAATTCCAAAAAGGTAAAACGCTACACCGACGGTCACATTCACAAGATGGCGTTGTGGCGAACGGTCACCAAGTTCGTGGAGTGGCTCTACCGCGAGTGGAGCAAGCTGGAGCGTGAGACTTCGACTCCGGCGCTGATTCCGAGCTAGAAGTAGTTCATTGGTTTGAGTAGACACAAGCCTTGCGTCGTCTTTGACGGCGCGGGGCTTTTTTATTGGATTTTAGAGTGCCACTTTAACGTGGAGCAAAGAAAGTTGAGATTTTTATAATTCAGTCGTTCGTCCTTGCTATTTATCTATTTTTGTATTATTGTCTAAAAATCGCTTGGGGTGGACGAAAGGATTCTTGTTGCTCTAGTAACGTGTACGCTAATGTTTTCCCTAAGCGATGCCTGAATAACTTAGAGACTGGACGTTTGGAATTCTGGTTTGCCCTCAAAAAGAAGGCGGATCGTGCGAAGAAGTGTCCAGTCTCTTTTATAGACAATCTCGGGATGGGGCGACGACTCAGCTGTTGTTCTTTTGAACGACTGAACAGATGTCATCTTTTCCCGGGATTTTGGCGGACGTTGGTGCGGGTGTTTCTTCGGAGACGAAACCGTGAATGTCCGCTCGGCCCCTTTTGCCAAAAGCAAACGGGGCTTTTTTACTTTTTGGGTTTGCGAGGGCGTCTTGATGGCGGTAACTTTTCGCGGTTTTTAGGGTGTACAATCTATTGACAATCGGTTTTTTTTGACTATAATCAGACCTCTAGAGGGTGCCTTAATCTAATAAATACTAAATAGTGTCGGAGGCGCTTTCGAATTTAATTACAAGGTCAAAAAAGATCAAATAAAAATATGAATTTTAAACCACTGGCTCATCGGGTTTTTTTGGAGCCGATGACTGACGATAAAACTACCAAGTCGGGGATTGTGATTCCGGAGACCGCCGAAAAAGAACGTCCGATGAAGGGCAGGGTTTTGGCAACTGGCCCGGGAAAGCTTAGCGAAAAGGGCGAGCGGATTCCGATGTCGGTCAAAGTTGGGGATGTAGTGTTGTTTAAAAAATATGGCCCCGACGAAATTGAGATAGATCGCAAGAAGTATTTGGTTTGCGAGGAGGACGATATTTTGGCGGTGATAGAATAAGAGAAATCAGACATTCCTAAATTTATAGAGTGGATCGAAATCCATATATCAGTAAAAATTAGTAAATTCGTAATACTATATGGCTAAACAAATTTTATTTAACGAAAAGGCGCGACAGGCGCTGAAGCGCGGAGTGGATAAGCTGGCGAACGCGGTTAAGGTGACGCTCGGGCCGAGAGGTCGGGCGGTGGTTCTGGAAAAAAGTTACGGTTCGCCGATTATCACGCATGATGGCGTGACGATTGCCAAAGAAATTGAATTGGAAGATAAGATAGAAAATATCGGCGCGGAGTTGGTTAAGCAAGTTGCTTCCAAAACCAACGATGTTGCCGGTGATGGTACGACAACCGCTACTCTTTTAACTCAGGTTTTTGTGGAGGAGGGATTAAAGAGCGTGGCGTCCGGAGTGGATCCGGTGGGTTTGCGTCGTGGCATGGAAAAAGCGCATCAAGCAGTTTTGGTCGCGCTCAAGAAAATTTCTAAAAAACTTACCGGTTCGGAAGAAATCGCGCAGGTGGCGACCATTTCGGCTCGGGAATCGGAAATCGGAGCGCTAATTGCCGAAGTCATTGAAAAAATCGGCAAGGATGGCGTGGTAACCGTAGAAGAGTCGCAGACGATGGGTTTGAGTAAAGAAGTTGTGGAGGGTTTGCAGTTTGATCGCGGTTATCTTTCGGCTTACATGGTAACGAACTCCGAACGGATGGAGGCGGTTTTGGAGAGTCCGTATGTTTTGGTAACCGACAAAAAAATCGGAGCGATAAATGATTTACTGCCGTTGTTGGAAAAACTGGTGCAGTCGGGCAAAAAGGAACTTTTGATCGTGGCGGAAGATGTTGAGGGCGAAGCTTTGGCGACTTTGGTGGTCAATAAGTTGCGCGGGATTTTTACGGTGCTGGCGGTTAAGGCCCCTGGTTTTGGCGATCGCAAAAAAGAAATGTTGCAGGATATTGCCGCGATAACCGGAGCGGAGTTTGTCTCGGAAGAAGTTGGGCGCAAGTTGGAGGCGGTTGAGGTGGCGCAATTGGGTCAGGCGCATCGCGTGGTTTCTACCAAGGACATGACGACGATTGTCGGCGGCAAGGGTGATAAGTCGGGCATCGCCGATAGAATCGCGCAGATAAAGAATCAGATCGCCAAATCAACTTCTGATTTTGATAAAGAAAAATTGCAGGAGCGATTGAGCAAGCTTTCCGGCGGGGTGGCGGTGATTAAAGTTGGCGCGGCGACCGAAGTTGAACAGAAGGAAAAGCGTTACCGAATTGAAGACGCGGTGGCGGCGACCAAGGCCGCGATTGAAGAGGGAATCGTGCCCGGGGGCGGCGTGGCTTTGGTGCGAGCGTCCATGGCAGTGCAGGAATTGATTGACGGTTACAGCAAGGAGCAGTTGCCGGAAATAGTTGGCGCCAAGATTGTGTTGGCCGGTATTCGGGCTCCGCTCCAGCAGATTGCGGAGAACGCCGGACATGATGGCGCGGTGGTGTTGGACAAAGTTTTGCAGGGTAAAGATGATTTTGGTTTTAACGCCGCAACTGGTGTTTATGAAGCCCTGTATGCGAATGGGATTATTGATCCGACCCGCGTGGTGCGGACGGCTTTGCAGAATGCCGTTTCGGTGGCTTCGCTGTTTTTGGTAACCGAGGCGGTGGTGGCGGATATTCCGGAAAAGAAAAAGAAGGGAGGAGCGGGTTCGGAAATGATGGGAGGGGACATGGGTGGAGAATATTAGGCGTTGATTGGCAGATTTTTTGTTTGCGGGCACAAGGGTTCATTTTTCTTGTGAAAAATGAACCCTTCCTCTAGCTGTAAAAATTTCTATTGCTATTGAAATCCAGGCTTTTTATAGCTTTGGGGGCCACCCGCAAACAGAAAATCTGCTTGCTGGCTGGTGGCGGGTACATACTTAGTTATTGATTAGAAATTGGCTATTAGAAATTTGTGCTATTATTATTTTATGTCCTCATTAAATATAGTTTTGGTTGTTTTGGGCGTTTTGCTTTTGTGGGTGGTGAGTCTATACAACGGTTTTGTGCGGGCGCGATTTAGGATTCGCGAGGCGTTCTCGGATATTGATGTTCAGACCAAGCGACGTTATGACTTGATTCCAAACTTAATGGAAACAGTTAAGGGCTATATGGCGCACGAAAAAGGAGTGCTGGAGAGCGTGACTTCCGCTCGAACGGCCGTTATGAACGCCGGTGGAAATCCACTCGAAAAAGCCAAAGCCGAAAATGCTTTGTCGGGAACTTTGAAGACCTTGTTCGCGGTAGCGGAAAATTATCCGGAGTTGAAGGCCAATACCAACTTTTTGTCTTTTCAGACGGAGCTTTCCGACACCGAAAATAAAATCCAGGCGGCGCGGCGGTTTTATAATGATACGGTGCACGATATGAATACCAAGGTCAATTCTTTTCCCGGCAATGTTATCGCCGGCGCGTTTGGTTTTCACGAGGAGAAATTTTTTGAGAATGTTTCTGCCGTTGAGAAGGAGCCGGTTAAAGTTCAATTTTAGATGCATAACCCTTTTGCTTTTGGTGTGTTAGCCGGGGTGGGATCGTTCCTATCAATCTTGGGGGCGTATTTGGTTTACTTTGATGGAATGCGCTTGAGAAAGTTGGGGGCGAGATTGAATCCACCTTTTATAGCTATTGTTATTCTTATAATCCAAAACATTGTAGTGATACAGAATGTATTTAACGGTGTTCCGATTTTGCCTTTTTCTTATTTTCTGACCAAGTTTAGTTGGTTGGTTTTTGTTTTACCGTGGATTATTTATCTGTTATTTTTTCGTCCACATTATCGTAAACAAGTTATGCAGGGAAATGTTGATGATTCTCGTTTGTTCGGGCTTAAGGCTTGGTTTGTTTTGTTTGTATTCCTCTCGGTCGCGGCTTTTTTGTGGCAGACGTTTGTAATATTGTTTACGATCTTTGCTAAAAACTTGTGAAGACTTTTATATTGGATTAGAGATGGTTTTTAATTATGTTTTTATTTTTGATTTATGGCTTCTCTCTACACTCATCGGGATTCTAACATTCGGAAAACTTGGCTGATTTTTGCGGTTTTTTTGGTAGTGGTTATTGGTATCGGCTGGATTTTTTCGCGAGCTTATGGGAACCCGGTCATACTTTATTTTGCGGTTGTGTTTAGCGTGGTGATGAATTTTGTGGCCTATTGGCATTCCGACAAGATTGCCCTGCGGATGGCGCAGGCTTTCCCAGCTACTCGAGAAAATGCCCGCGAACTTTATAACATTGTGGAGAATCTTTGCATTACTGCTGGACTTCCGGTGCCAAAAATTTATTTAATGCAGGAGCCGGTGCCGAACGCTTTTGCGACTGGTAGAAATCCGGAGCATGCCGCGCTTGCGGTTACAACCGGACTTATGGAGCGACTTAACCGCGCCGAGCTAGAGGGCGTGATTGCTCACGAACTGTCCCATATCGGCAACCGAGATATGCTGGTTTCAACCATGGTAATCGTGTTGGTTGGTTTTATTTCTATTCTCTCGGATTTGTTTATGCGATCGTTGTGGTTTGGGGGGTCTCGCAGGCGAAGCAGTAACAATGATTCTGCCGGTGGACTCATTATGTTTTTGGCGCTTGCCGCGGTAGTTCTGGCGCCGATTGCCGCGGTTTTGATGCAGTTGGCCATTTCGCGCCGTCGGGAGTTTTTGGCGGATACTTCGGGTGCTCTTTTGACTCGTTATCCCGAGGGATTGGCGACCGCCCTCCAAAAGATTTCACAAGACCCTCGCCCGATGCGGGCGGCGACCAATACCAATGCCCACCTGTGGTTTGATGATCCCTTTGACGGCAAACAGCGCAAACCCTGGCTTTATAAACTTTTTATGACCCATCCGCCGGTGGAGGAGAGAATTAAGGCCTTGCGAGGAATGGATGTGTAGCGAGATTTATTTCTCTTTACCGTTTATCCAAAATCAGTTAGTCTAAAAATATGCCTCGCAAAAAAGCCGCGCCCGAGGGTTTGCCCGACTTTACCGATGCTTTTCAAGACTTGCCGGTCAAGTCGTTGCCGGCAGACGACCGACCGGTAGTTACGTTCATCGATAAGTTTTTAAAGTTTTTTTTCCTGTGGATGTTTCCGCTCAAAGTGGTGCCGAATCATCTAACCATAGCGAGGTTTTTTATGACGCCGTTTGTTTTGTTTTTGCTTTACACCCAGCATTATGCGCTGGGCATTCCTTTATTTATTATTGCCGCGTTTACCGATGCGCTTGATGGCGCTTTGGCGCGGACGCGGAATCAGGTGACCGAGTGGGGAAAGGTTTATGATCCGATGGCAGACAAGCTTTTAATCGGACTGACCGCGCTTGTAATGGTGCCTCGCTACTTGGGTTTTGACATCACTTTTTTTATTATCTTTATTGAAATGGTTTTAATCGGCACCGCCTACTATCTAAAAAATAACAGTAAGCGAGAAATTAGCGCCAACCGTTGGGGCAAAACGAAGATGGTTTTGCAGTCGGTCGGACTTAGTTTGCTTTTGCTTTATGCCGTGTTTGGGATTCCGGCCTTGCTGACCGCCGCGGAAATTGTTTTGTATTTGGGAATTCTTTTTGCCTTAGTAAGTTTGGTGACTTATGGGATTTAAGTGATTTTTTAGTTGAGTTGAAAGTTGGAGTCTTAACAGTTAGAGTGAAGTTGCTATCTTGGAGGTGTCGCATAGTGGTCTAGTGCACCATCTTGGAAAGATGGCATGCCGCAAGGCATCAGAGGTTCGAATCCTCTCACCTCCGCCGTGAACAAAAAAAGAGTGTCTTTATGGCATTCTTTTTTTGTTCTATA
>CAYIWJ010000018.1:0-3598 GCA_964367145.1 uncultured Candidatus Saccharibacteria bacterium
AAAACACCATTAGCCGTTAAATCATTTTTCACCCGATCCACATCTGCTCCGGATGCATCCATTTTAGTAATCGCCACTATATAACGAATCTTAGTGGAATTTATTAAGGCAATGACCTCTTTAGTTTGAGCCTTCACCCCGTCATCAGCCGCCACCACCAAAATCGCAATGTCCGCGATCTTGGCTCCGCGACCTCGCATCCGCGCAAAAGCCTCGTGTCCCGGCGTATCAATAAAAGTTATTCTTTCATCAACGCCGGAATTAGCGGAACGATGAATAATCTCATAAGCTCCAACCGATTGCGTAATGCCACCAGCCTCCTTGGCGGCTACGTTGGTTTTTTTGATGTAATCCAAAAGCGTAGTTTTGCCATGATCAACGTGGCCAATGACAACGACTATCGGTGGACGCTTAATGTTGGTTTTCCCGAGCATAAAAGTTTTCTAACTATACGTTTAAAACCACTACAAAGCAAGAAAAACCGCACCTGCATATTCATAATTACAACTTGCGAATTTCATTTCCGCGCATTAGACTGGCGAGTACGGAGGCGTGGCTGAGCGGTCTAAAGCAGCATCCTGCTAAGATGTTGACCTCGAAAGGGGTCCGAAGGTTCGAATCCTTCCGCCTCCGCCGTGAACAAAAAAAGAGTGTCTTTATGGCATTCTTTTTTTGTTCTATAGTTGAGTGGAAGATTCGAACCGCGGGCCGCAAGCTCCGAAGAGGAGCTGAAGGTCTCGAGCTTTAGCAAGAGCGAGAGGCGAATCCTTCCGCCTCCGCACCAAAAATAATATACCGCCTTGCGCGGTATTTTGTTTTTGGCGTACGATGAATGGGGTTGATCCGAACCCTGAATTTATTTCTCTAAAAAAATCCACCTTATGAAAAACATAACTGTTCTTCTTGTCGCCACGGGTCTGATCATGATCGCAATCTTTTTGCAGCGCAGCGGCACAAAAACCGAACCACTCCCCCGCCCTGATTATCAGAACATCTCCTACAAAATAGACGGTCAACAAATTCTACTCACCAAAGGAGTAGCAGAAAACGAACTTGCCCCGGGATCTGCCGCCAAAAAAATAACCCGTTATTTTGGAAATTTAGCCGAGGGAGATCTGAATAGCGACGACAAAAATGACGTCGGACTTATTTTAACTCAAGAAAACGGTGGCAGTGGTATTTTCTATTATGCGGTTGTCGCCACAAAAACAAACCAGGGATATGCGGGAAGTAATGCAATTTTTCTCGGTGACCGAATCTCCCCACAAAGCACCTCAATCAATAACAATGTTCTGATTGTAAACTACGCCGACCGCGATATAAATGAACCCATGACCACCAATCCATCAATCGGCAAATCAAAATATCTAGAGATAAGAAACGGCATCCTAAGCGAAGCCCCAATCTTTGTTGAATCTCCAGAAAAAAACTCAACCTTGGTTTCACCCTTAAATATATCCGGCGTCGCCAAAGGTTCCTGGTTTTTTGAAGCCAGCTTTCCCTTACTACTTGTAGACGAACAAGGAAAAATCCTTGCCCAAAGCCACGCCACCGCCAAAGGCAAATGGATGACGCCCGACTACGTTGGCTTCTCGGGAACTCTAACCTTCGCCGAACCAACACAAGAAACAAAAGCTCGGCTTATCCTTAAAAAAGACAACCCCTCCGGACTCGCGGAACACGACGACGCGAGAGAAATTCCGGTTTGGTTAAGATAGATTATTTCAATCTCCATCCCTCACCAATGGGGGCGTTTTTTATGTGAATTGGAGAGTCCAACAAAGCAAGCTACACTAATCAAATGGAGCAAGAAACAGTCACCTGGAAAGCGGCGGAGTTTGAATACTACGAAAAAAATCCGGCTTGGTACCTTTGGCTCACGCTTGGCGCGGCGATTATTATCGGCATCGCCTTGTGGCAAAAAAACTTCCTATTCGCGGTTTTTATTCTAATCGCCGCCCTGGTCATGGGATTCACCGGCAAAAGAACGCCCCGAGATTTTTCTTTCGAGTTAAACACCGATAGTCTGACCATTAACGACAAAAAAAAGATACCCTATGAAAAAATGAGCGGATTTGCTATCATCGAGAACCAGAATGGCGAGTATAATGAACTTTTCATTAAGACAAAACTAATCCTTGATGGAGACGTAAAAATACAAATCCCAAAAGAACTAACGGAAGCAATCAAGACAGCCCTTCCCCCATCGGTACCCGAGATAGAATACGAAGAAACCCTAACCGATCGCCTCTTCAAAATACTGCACTTTTAGAGATAGGATTAAAAAAAAATAAATGCCCCTGTCGTTCAACGGATAGGACACAAGATTGCGGATCTTGTAATCGAGGTTCGATTCCTCGCGGGGGCACCAGAAAGGCGGCAAACCCACACCATTCAAAACCACCAAAGAGTCCGAAGAAAAACACTCGCCTCGCTGAATCTCCGGCGAAGCGGGTCGGCTTGAACCATGTATTAGGAGAAAGAAGAAAAATTTAATCCAAGAAAGGCATTGAAAAGAGACCTAAAATGAAGGTTTTTTCTTTTGCGCCATCGGACTTGACGAGAACAATATAATCTGCTATACTAAATCCAGAAAAATACAGCTCTTTTCCATAGGTTATTTCACGCAGTTTTGCTCGTAATTCTCCGCGTTTTATTGGCAAAACTGCGTGAAATAGTTCCAAAATCCAAACACCGAAAGGAAACATACGATGAGCATGGAATTCGGTTTTGCGGTCGTTCCATTCAAACAGGACGGCCACATGCACGAGCTGTTCAAGGACAAGCCGGACGTGGACGATCCGAAGGAAGGAGTTGTTATTCTCAGCACGAAGGGCGAGAACGACCTCTCGATCGGCTACCTCGGCCTCAACATCTCCGGCGTGCGGGCGATGAACGAGATGACGCAAGGTGCGTTCCTCGAGCTTTGCGATGGGAACGAGAACCAGCGCTACATATTCCTCGAGCCACGCAAGCAACTCCTCGCTCGTCTGCGTGAGATGCTTCCGAACCTTCCCGAGGACATCGGGTGGCAGGGGGAGCTCAAGAAGCGGCTCACGTGTCTCCTCGACAACGCGGACGCCTGCCTCAACAAACACGGTGCACGAGCAGTCATGCTCATCTACTGAACGAAGGAAACTCGGTGAGAGTAACGCATGACTAACCACGAGCTCCTTGCGAAACACATTTTCGCTTGGGGCTCTTTTTTTATAAAATCCCAAAACAAGTCTCTAAAAAATAAATTCACGATCGTCAATCCCCTGCCTAAAATTTGAATTACAAATAACACGGCAATTGCCGTGTTGTTGCCATATTAATTGCCGCATTAAAAAAATAGAGATTATAAGGTGTAAAACAATACGAATTGTTTCACAGTGACCAAAGTGTGAAACATCATCAATTGTTTCACACTTGAGCAAAATCAAAATAAACCAATTAGAACAAGGATATATTCCATAAAATTGATGCAAGTAGTTTTTTGGAATGTTTGCCGGCAAACATCGCTCCGGAAAATGGCAGGATGAGGTCAGACTTCGGGTGAAGTGTTTGCCGGCAAACATCGCTCCGGAAAATGGCAGGATGAGGTCAGACTTCGGGT
>CAYIWJ010000018.1:3698-13271 GCA_964367145.1 uncultured Candidatus Saccharibacteria bacterium
TGTTTGCCGGCAAACATCGCTCCGGAAAATGGCAGGATGAGGTCAGACTTCGGGTGAAGTGTTTGCCGGCAAACATCGCTCCGGAAAATGGCAGGAGCTATAATGAATATAAATGGAAAATTTAACGCCAAAAAATGAAAGGGAAGAAATTGGAAGAAGGGGAGAGGAGATCGCCTGCGAATACCTAAAAAATCGTAGCTACAAGATAATCGCTAGAAATTATCGACAACCATGGGGTGAAATAGATATAATTTGCCAGCACAAAAATAAAACCCTAACTTTTATTGAAGTTAAAACCATGCGCCAAAATAACAATCTAGAACCTGAAGATAATTTTTCCAAAGCCAAGTTAAAAAAATTTCAGCGCATGGCGATTTTATATGCCGGAGAAAATAAATACGACATTGAAAAACGAGGGTGGCAACTTGACTTAATTGCAATTACATTTCAAAAGAGGTTGACTGAAAATTATAAAGATTACACTATACGACACTGGGAAAACGTTTCTGATGTCTGGTAGACTATTGACAAAAAAAATCAATTTGCGCTAGAGTTGAATCAACTAGGTCGCTCCCAAGCGGCCTCTAATTTTAATAAATATGATTGATCTAAAAAACCTGCATCGTGCCATACAACAAATTGGCGAAGAAAAGGGGATTGAGGCAGAAAAAATTATGGAAGTTATTGAATCTTCTATCGCCGCCGCGTACAAAAAAGAATACGAGAAAAAAAGCGAAATCATCAAAGCTAAGTTTGATCAAAAAACCGGTAGTCTGAATTTTTGGCAAATAAAAACCGTCGTCACCGAAGACATGGTGCGAATGGTAAACGAGGATGAAGAAGGGTTTCCGACGCCAACAAGCGACATCGGCGAAAACGAAGAAGAAAAATTGCCACGATATAACCCGGATCGCCACATCTTGCTTGAGGAGGCAAAAAAAATAAAACCCGACGCCGTTCCCGAAGAAGAAATGTTATTCCCTTTAGAAACTCGCGAGGACTTCGGCCGCATCGCGGCTCAAACCGCTAAACAGGTTATTCTTCAAAAATTACGCGAAGCCGAACGCGACTCGGTGCTTAAGGAATTTCAAAATCGCGAAGGTGAAATAGTAAGCGGTGTCGTTCAGCGTTTTGATCAAGGTAATGTTTTTATAGATCTTGGTCGCGCCAGTGGAATTATGTTTTACAACGAAACCATTCCCGGCGAACATTATCGCCCGAGCGAACGCCTGCGCTTCCTAATCGTGAGTATTCAAAACGAAACTCGAATCCCGGGAATAATTTTATCCCGCTCCCACCCGCGCTTTATTGAAAAACTATTCGCCCTAGAAGTCCCAGAAGTTGCCGATGGCTTAATTGAAGTCAAGGCCATCGCTCGCGAACCGGGAAGCCGAACCAAAATCTCAGTCTCTTCCAATAACAACATGGTAGATCCGGTTGGTTCTTGCGTGGGACCGCGCGGCACCCGAGTCATGGCCGTTTCCAATGAAATCGGGCAAGAAAAAATTGACATCATTCCGTGGTCCGAAGAACCAACCGAGTTTATTTCCAATGCCTTATCTCCCGCTAAAGTTAAAGAAGTCAAAATCCTCCCTCGCCGTGAAGCTCAAGTTTTTGTTCCAGAGGATCAGTTAAGTTTGGCCATCGGCCGCGGCGGACAAAATGTGCGCCTCGCCGCGAAATTAACCGGCTGGAAAATAGACGTTCGCTCGGAATCGCGCCCCAACGAAATAAACGCGGAGGGAGTGGCTCAAGTTGAGCGTAAAGCCGAATCAGTCAAAGAAAAAGTCGCTACCGAAGATAATCAAGCCTAAAATCATGACTACCTTATATACACTGATATTCGCCCCCGTCGTTATCGCCATCATCTACAGTGTTGGCGTAATGTTCTGGCTTAAGAAAAAACCAAAAGGAAACGCCCGGATGCAAGAAATCTCGGCCGCTATTTTACAAGGATCAAACGCTTATCTAAGTCGTCAAACAAAAGTTGTGAGCGTAGTCGCTATTATTCTCGCCGTCGTTCTTTGGTCTGCCCTAGGATCTGTCGTCGCGCTTGGCTTCATCATCGGAGCCATTGCCTCGGGAATTGCGGGATACATCGGCATGCAAGTCGCAGTCCGCTCCAATTCTAGAACCGCCGCCAGCGCTGAACACGGAATGAATAGCGCTCTTAACCTGGCCTTTAAAGCCGGATCAGTAACCGGATTTTTGGTTGTCGCGCTGGGCTTACTCGCCGTTGCCGGATTTTATCTTTGGACTAACAGCATTGACGCCTTAATTGGTTTGAGTTTCGGCGCCAGCTTGATTTCTGTCTTCGCTCGTTTGGGCGGGGGTATTTTTACTAAAGCCGCGGATGTCGGCACTGATCTTGTGGGCAAGGTTGAAGCTGGAATCCCCGAAGATGACCCGCGAAATCCCGGCGTCATCGCCGACAATGTCGGCGACAATGTCGGCGACTGCGCTGGCATGGCGGCCGATTTGTTTGAGACTTATGCCGTAACACTGACTGCTACTATTATTTTAGGAGTTGGTACCGTTACCGGAAGCCAAGCCGTCTTTCCGCTCGTGCTAGGAAGTCTAGCTATCATCGCTTCGCTCGTCGGAAGTTTATTTGTAAAACTTGGCAAAAACAAAAAGTCCATCATGGGAGCTCTCTACAAAGGACTCATCGCCTCCATGCTTATCGCCACGGGACTTTTCTACTGGGCCGCCAACTTTTTCTTTGCCGAAAAATTCAAACCGGTTTTCTGGAGCTCGGTTGTTGGTCTGGTTGTTACCGCTCTAATGGTGTTGATTACCGACTACTACACGGCCAAAAAATATCGTCCAGTCAAAGTTATTGCTAAAGCCTCTAATTCCGGCCACGGCACAAATATCATTATGGGACTCGCGGTCAGCCTGGAGTCAACCGTCCTTCCGATTATTGTTATCGCTGGCGGAATTTTGGTCAGCTACTGGCTAATGGGCCTCTACGGCATCGCCATCGCCGCTACCTCTATGCTTTCGGTAGCTGGAATTATCGTCGCCATTGATTCATTTGGCCCGATTACCGACAACGCCGGCGGCATCGCGGAGATGTCCGAAGCCCCACATTCGGTCAGAACCATCACCGACGCGCTTGATGCCGTTGGTAATACTACCAAAGCGATTACTAAGGGCTACGCCATTGCCTCGGCCGGACTTGCGGCACTGGTACTTTTTGCTGGATATACCGAAAAACTAGCTAGCGGACTAGGTGGCATCGCCGCTCGTTTTGATCTAGAAAACCCCTATGTTCTGGTTGGACTTTTTCTCGGTGGCGCCATTCCGTATCTCTTTGCCTCAATCGCCATGCGAGCCGTTGGCGTAACCGCTGAAGCCGTTGTAAATGAAGTCCGCCGCCAATTTCGAGAAATCAAAGGTATTTTGGAGGGAACCGCCAAACCGGATTACAGTCGAGCAGTTGATATTGTTACCAAAGCCGCTTTGCGAAAAATGATCGTTCCGGCACTCTTTCCGATAATCTGCGTTATCGCTGTCGGACTATTGTTGGGCGCGGAAGCTCTTGGCGGACTCTTGATTGGCTCTATCATTTCCGGTCTCTTTATCGGAATCTCCATGACAACCGGAGGCGCCGCTTGGGACAACGCCAAAAAATATATTGAAGAAGGAAACTATGGCGGCAAAGGATCTGAAGCCCACAAGGCCGCAGTTACCGGAGATACCGTCGGCGACCCATATAAAGACACCGCCGGTCCGGCCATTAATCCGCTAATCAAAGTCATCAATATCGTCGCGCTTTTGTTGGTACCGTTTCTCTAAAAACTCTAAACGGTAAAAATAAGAAAGCTGTATCTTGCTATTCGCATGAAATCTTCATTCAAAGAAATATCCGGATCGGAAATAGAAGTTGAGGTGATACTTGATCAAAAAGAATTCGAAATCCACTGGAATCGAGCACTGGAAGAAGCCCGCAACACGGTCAATATTAAAGGATTCCGCCCGGGAACAGCACCCAGCGCCGTCGCAGATCGCTATCTCAACAAAGATGCGGTTTTTGAAAGCGCCAGTAATTCAGCGGTTCGCAAAACACTCAACGATCTCGCCCTAGAGCACGAATGGACGCTCATTGACACTCCAAAAGTTGAGTTATTGGAAAATGCCAAAAACAACGAGCTTGGCCTAACCTACAAAGCCAAAATAACCATCATGCCCAAGGTCAACCTTGGTGAATACAAAAAAATCGCCAAAAAAATCCTCGCGGAAAAAAAATCGATCGTGGTTAACGAAGAAGAAATTGACAAATCTTTAACCTGGATAAGTAATTCACGCGCCTCGGTTATCGCGGTAAATCGCGACTCAAAAAAAGGCGACGAAATAGAAATTGACGTGACAACAGAATGCGAAGGCAAGTTGGTAAACGGCGCCCAAATTAAAAAAGAGCGTTTTACGATTGGAGAAAGTCAATTCCTGCCGGGCTTCGACAAACAACTCGAAAACCGAAAAACTGGTCAGGATGTTGTCTTTCAACTCCAAGCCCCAACCGACTACTGGAATCATGAATTGCGGGATAAAAACCTGTCATTCAAGATCCACGTTTATGGCGTCTATGAGCGGTCTCTGCCAGAATTAAACGACGCTTTCGCTCAAAGTTTAGGGCCGAACTTCAAAACCATGGATGATTTACGGCGAAATATCCAAACCGGAATCAGCGAAGAAAAAGAAGAAAAGGAGCAACAACGCCTTCAACTAAAAATCTTAGAAGAAATCGCCAGCAAGGCTAAAATCGCCATCCCAGAAATCATGATTGAAAAAACCGTCGCCAATATGAGCGCTGATTACGGAGAACTTCTCAAAAAAACCGGAAAATCAGCCGACGAAATCAAAACCAGTCTGCGTCCGCAAGCCATCAAAAGTATTGAACATAATCTCATTATTCACAGCATCGCCCAACAAGAAAATCTAGCACCCACCCCGGAAGAAGTTGCCGCCGCCACAGCCGGACATGGGCATCGGGAAAAAATTGACCCTCGCGAAGCCTACGACTATAGTTACGGAGTACTGCAAAATAAAAAAGTCTTCCAATTTTTTAACGAATTATCAAAATCATGAGCCGAAAAGAACCAAACACCAACGAATATCTGATTCCGACTGTTATTGAGAAATCCCAATTCGGGGAACGCGCCTACGACATCTATTCCCGTCTACTCAAAGAAAGGATCATCTTTCTCGGCGGAGGAATTAACGACGCCATAGCCAATATCGTCATCGCGCAACTCCTCTTTCTGGAACACGAAGATCCTAAAAAAGAAATAAAGCTCTACATCAACAGCCCGGGCGGGTCGGTAACCGCCGGCCTGGCGATCTATGACGCCATTCAATACGTCAAACCAGAGGTCTCCACTATCTGCATCGGTCTTGCCGCATCCATGGGGGCCGTCCTCTTGGGCGCCGGAGCCAAGGGTAAGCGACTTGCCCTACCAAATTCAGAAATTTTACTTCACCAAATTATGGGCGGAGCCGAGGGACAGGCCGTAGAAATTGATATTACTGCCCGCCAAATCCTTAAACTTAAAACCAGACTGAACCAAATCATCGCGCGCCACACCGGCCAATCGCTTAATAAAATAGAAAAAGATACCGATCGCGACTTTTACCTCAACGCCGAGGAAGCCAAAGAATACGGCCTCATCGACGAGATTATTAAAACAAAAAAATAAAGCAGCGCCACCATACTCGCAAAACAGCTATCAAGATGATCACTCCCATCCTCGACGAAAAATTAGTCAAAGAAACACTAGAACGGGGGATCGAGCGCATCTATCCCTCAACATCCAGCCTGGAAAACGCCCTCCAAAGCGGAAAGTCGTTGCACTTTTATTACGGCATCGACCCCACTAGTCCACACCTCCATTTAGGCCACGCGATACCTCTTTTCGTTTTGCGGCGCCTCCAAAAACTCGGCCACGAAATCACCATTCTTATTGGAGATTTTACCGCGATGATCGGCGACCCAACGGAGAAATCACAAACTCGCGTCCAATTAAGCGAGAATGAGGTTAAAGAAAATCTCAAGACCTACAAAAAGCAGCTGGCTAAGGTGATTGATTTTTCTGGTCCAAATCCGGCCAGAATTAAATTCAATTCTAAGTGGCTCAAGAAACTTTCTCTCTCGGATGTCATTCGACTCGCCGCGAACACTACCGTCCAGCAAATGATCCAGCGAGACATGTTCCAAGACCGCATAAAACACGAACTGCCGATCGGTCTTCACGAATTCCTCTACCCGCTCCTGCAGGGCTATGATTCCGTAGCCCTAAATACCGATGGGGAAGTAGGTGGCAACGACCAAACTTTTAATATGTTAGTCGGGCGCGATCTACTAAAAACCTATCGGCAAAAAGAAAAATTTGTTATAAGCGCCAAACTGCTGGTCAATCCAAAAACCGGCAAAAAAATGAGCAAGACCGAAGGCGAGGTTATTAACCTCGCCGACGAACCAGAGATAACTTTTGGCAAAATCATGGCGCAAGAAGACGGCCTAATTCTGCCGCTTGCTGAATTGGCCACCGAACTGCCAATCGAACGAGTTCGCGCCATAGAAACCGAAATCAAATCTGGCAAAAATCCGCGCGACGCCAAAATGGAAATCGCGGGAGCAATCGTAGAACTGCTTCACAGCAAAGAAGCGGCTAAACGGGCTAAACGCGAGTTCGTTAAAGTGTTCAAAGAAAAAAAAGCGCCATCGGCGATGAAAGAGATCAAACCAGCCACCAACCCAATAACTTTATTGGATCTGATAATGCAAAGTGGTTTTGCGACAAGCAAAAGCATAGCCAAACGACTCGTTGAACAGGGCGCGGTGCGCCTTAACGGCGAGAAAAAAACCAACATCGAAGAGTTAATCTCTATTGCCGAAAAAACCGTCTTGCAGGTTGGCCCACGCAACTTCGTTAAAATTTTGATTTAGAAAAGCAACTCTAATCTTCAAAGCCAAACCATGACACGAAATATCTTTTCTGATAAGCCATTCACCTTATCTTTCTTTGGCTTTAAATATTTCTTATGAAAAAGAATAATTTTGAAGAAAAGATCAAGTATCTCCTTTTTTGCTTGATTATATTTGTACCACCTGTACTCTTATATTTTTTTATAAAATGGGATCCGGTGCTTCACGATAGCGAAGGAGAGACAATGCCAATATCTTTATATTTTTTAATTCTTGTTTATTGGACAGCTATCTTTCTAATTCATAGGTACAGAGAACGCTCCAGAGATAGAGCCTACCAATTGGCGCAATTTTTAAGTAATGCATGGACAATTGAGAAAAGAGAAGAGGAAAGGAAAAAACTAATATCAAATTTTTTGTTTATGCATAAGCTTAAAGAGGAATACCCAGAAATTTTTGAAGATGGGCTTTTGAAAATGCCTTGATAAATATTTATATAAGGATTTGAAAAATTGAAAATCCGCAAGGATTTAAGCCTTTTATTAAATTCCACTAGGTGATAAAAACGAGAGCGGGTAAGGGGAATCGAACCCCTGTCAACAGGTTGGAAACCTGTGGTATTGCCACTATACTATACCCGCAAAAACTTCGGTATTTGCTTAGTATCTTACTTTTTCCCTATAATAATTTCAATGTCTAAGAGGCAAAAACTAACTTTAGCTATTCTTGCCGGATTTATCGGAATCGGCGGCGGCGTGTACCTTACCGCCAAGATTCTTATACCCACCGCCTATATACCGCCAATATTTTCCGAAGCGCGAATTAACGGCGCCGGTTTTGCCAAAAACATCGTCTCGCTTCTCGAAGAATCAGTCCGCCATCTTCAGGAAATCGCGACCCTCGACAAGCAGGGCAACGCGCCCGAGGCCCTAACCTTGATCTCGCAAGAAGTTATCAAAAATCGGGATATTCAACAAGAAGCCATCAAATTATCTTCGGAATTAGAAAAAATGGCTCGGGTAATTCCGGAAATTCAACCAGACAAGGCGCGTTTCGCCGCCACCGAAGCCTTAAGCTCGGAAATCGCGTTAGTGAGTCACCTGTTAAACTACACCACCGCCCTTCGCGAGCTCTTTGATGTGTTGCGCTCAAAGCTAACCAGAACCACTGCCACCGAAGAACAGGTTCGTAGCCTAATCGCCGGAATTAATCGCGAAGCCGAAGCCATTAACGAACTCAATCAAAAGTTCAATAACGCCCTGCAAGAACTAGATAGCGCGGTTTTAAAATAACCATTGCTGGCGATTAGATAAGAAATCTGATATAAAAAGGTAACGGAGAGTAGTGTAATGGTAGCACGAGTCCTTTGGGAGGATTTAGTTCGGGTTCGAATCCCGGCTCTCCGACGCCCTTGTAGCTTAATGGATAAAGCAGGACTCTTCTAAGGTCTTGATGGGGGTTCGATTCCCTCCGAGGGCACTCGAGGCGCATACGGTTGAAAAGCGTATGTCGCAAGGCGACATTTGCCGAGCTATTGATATGGACAGAAGTTATATGAGCGCGATTGAGGGAGGCAAGATAAATGTAACTATTGCTGTTTTAGAAAAGCTCGCCAATGCGCTTGATGTTTCTGTTGATGAGCTATTGAAATAATTATGAAAAAATATATTTCATCAATAATAATTTTCTTTGTCGCTTACTTTATTTTGGCAGGTATTTTTGAGTTTAGCGAGACAACAAGCGTAATTTTGTCTTTGATTGCCGGTGTACTTTTTTATAATTTTCGGAAAGGCAAAGCAATATCCATGCAAACGTCGACTATTAGTCATCAAAATAAAAACAATATGGAAAACAACAAAGAAAATAAAAATAATGAGAGCGAAGAGGAGCTGGAACGCGATTATGAATTTGGCGGGATTTGGGGTGCAAAGCCGCGCAAAGGAACAGAGGCGCGACAAGTTCAGGAAGAAGTAAGTAGGAGAAAGAAAATCGCCGAAGACAAAAAAATAAAAGAGCTTATTAGCGAATTATACTTTAGCAATATTGAGCATTTCCCAAGCTGGATAAAAACCGACCATAATCGCGAATACGTGCCGTCAATAATTTCTAAAGCAACCGAAAGAAAAGAAAAAGGCGGGAAAAATGATTGCGATAAGAAAATCACAGAAATAATTCTTGACGGCAAAGAATATAAGTTTGCTTTTCAAGAAAATTCTTTTTCTACTCCCGACGGAGAATATAATACGCATGGACTTCTTGAATTATTTATCGGCGACAAAAAAGTTCTAGCAATAAATGCCTCTTTAGAACATTCTGACTATGATTCTAAATGGAGTCCATTTGGAATAGAGGCATTTATTGATGGTGATTGGATAGAAGATTTTCAGAAGCTTAAAAAAGCAAAAGAGCAAGATGAAAAAAAACGCGCACTGAAAGAAGCAGAAGACCCCGAAAAAACAGAAAAGCTAAAACGCGATTTTGGACTTTAATAATTTATGACAACCACTAAACGAGCTTTCATAATTCACGGCTGGGAGGGCTACCCCGATGAGGGTTGGTTTCCGTGGCTCAAAGCGGAGTTAGAGAAAAACGGTTTTCAAGTTCATGTTCCGGCTATGCCGGAATCGGCGGAGCCGAAAATTGAA
>CAYIWJ010000019.1:0-11877 GCA_964367145.1 uncultured Candidatus Saccharibacteria bacterium
GGGATTAAATTGCGTAGGGCTTTGGCGGCCAAATTGCCGTGGCCGATTTCGCGTCTCCCGGGACCGCGGAAGTTGCTGATTTCTCCGACTGAATATCCGGGGAAGTTGTAGTGCAAAAGGAAGCGTTTTTTTCCAGAAAACTCCATGGTTTCCACCAATTGCTCCGCATTCGGGGGAGCGAGTGTGGTGATGACCAAGGCTTGGGTGTTGCCGCGAACAAAGAGCGCCGAGCCGTGAGTGCGTGGAAAAAGACCGACTTCGGCGTGGAGTTCGCGAACTTCATCGAGACCACGACCATCGGGGCGTTTGTTGTTTTCGATGATGTTGCGATGCACGGCCTCATTAATTGATTCTTCGTAAAAATATTCGGCGGCGGCGAGTTCTTTTTCCGAAAGTTTTTCTTCTTTTAGGGCGTTCATTACTTCGGCTTTAAGCGAGCCTAAGGCCGTGGCGCGTTCCATTTTATCTTTAATATAAATGGCGGCTTCCAACTTATTGGAGGCGAGTTTTTTGATTTTTTGATCAAGGACTTCGCTGTATTCTTTGAAACCAAAAACGGTTTTTTTGGCGCCGATTTTGCCGATAATGTCTTTTTGCCAAGCCACGAGTCGCTTGATTTCATTTCCGGCGTGCTCCATGGCGTGAATCGCGTTTTCTTCGGATACCTCTTTGCCCTCCAGCTCGATCATGTTTATTTTCTCGTCGGTGCCGGAAACGAAGGCGATCATTTCCCAAGGCTTGGCTTTGAGTGCGCTTTCGGTTGGGTTTATTACCAGTTCCGGAGAATCAAAAAATTTGCCGATTTTGATTCCGGCGACCGGGCCGTTCCAGGGGATACGTGAAATGCCCAAAGCAACCGAGGCGGCAAGCATGCTGATGAAGTCCGGATCGTTTTCTTCGTCGAGCGACAGGATGGTGATGACTACTTGAACTTGGTTGCGCATCCGGTGATCAAAAAGTGGGCGAATGGTTCGGTCAATAAGGCGTCCGGAGAGGACTGCGTCTTCGGAGGCGCGACCTTCGCGGCGTAGAAAGCGACTGCCGAGGATTTTGCCGACGGCATAAAAGCGTTCTTCGTAGTCCACCATCAGTGGAAAGTAGTCGCCTTTCTTTTCTTCGTCGGTCATGACGACCGTGGCTAAGACGGAGGTTTCGCCGTAGCGTCCCAATACTGCCGCGGTGGCTTGTTCGACGAGGCGAGAGACCTCTATTTCTAGCGGTCGACCGGCGAAATCAGTTTTGAATTGTTGTCGTTTCAGATCCATATAATTGATATTCGGTTTATTTGTGTAGGTATAGACTAACTTATTTTGTATTGATTAGGCAATGAATCTAAAATATCAAGAGATAGAAAAGATATTTTTATAAAAAAATTCCCCGGAAGGGGGATTTTTTTGATTTGCTAACCGTTGTCGGAAATGGAATCTGGATCAGGAGCTTCTTCGATTTCAATGGGAGCGCGGGTGAGATTACGATTTTGCGGGCGTCTGGCTCCGCCAAGAAAGATGCGGGGGATTTCTTCAATGCCAGTAAAGAGGTCGGCAACCTCTTTTAATTTACCGGAGGTGGTTTTACTGAAGGCGGCGACCTCTACTTGTCGCCCCAAGCCCCATTTTAGGTATTCTACGAGGGGCACAAAATCGCCGTCGCCGGTGACGAGGACGATGGCGTCCATGGAGCTGGCCATGCGGATGGCATCCACGGCCATGCCGATATCCCAGTCGGCTTTTTTGGTGCCGTCGGCGTTAATTTGAATATCTTTGATTCGGAGTTCAATACCGGCTTGTTTAAGTGCGTCAAAGAAAGAGGCTTCACCGAGCGTGGTTTCGGTTTTAACAACATAGGCGATGGCGCGGATTAGTTTGCGGCCACCCACGATTGATTTGATAAGTTCCTTGTAATTTACGCGGGAGTGATAGAGATTTTTTGAAGAGTGATAGAGATTTTGAATATCAAGAAAAATGCCGACTCGCTGTTCTTTGTGTTGCAGATTCATGTAATTACTTGGTTAGTCCCATTTTTTTAATGAGGGCGGCGTGAGCTTTGGGGTCGGTTTCTGATAAGTAGCTTAGAAGGCGGCGGCGTTTGCCGACCATTTTAATCAAGCCGCGTCGAGAGTGGTTGTCTTTGGGATGTGACTTAAGGTGCGCGGCCAGTTCGTTGATGCGCTTGCTGACCAAGCCAACCTGAATCGGCGCGCTACCGGTGTCTTTATCGTGAATGGCGTGTTCTTTAACTACCAGTTTTTTTTGTCGAGGAGTTAACATAGGAATACTTTATTTTTTTAATTTAAGAATAATTCTTTTTTCGGCCGGTTTGACGGATTCAATTTTGAAGACATAAGACTCGCCGAGGGTGAGTTTCTTTTTCATTTCTTCAACGCCGCCGAATTCGGAAATGTGGATCAAGCCCTGAATTTCCGAATCCAAGCCAATAAAAGCGCCAAAGGGATTAAAACGCGTTACGGTTCCTTTGATTTCGGTTCCTTCCTTATATTTGGCGTCGACTTTTTCCCAAGGGTCCGGTTTAAGGGCTTTGAGAGACAACGAAGCCCGACCGGCTTTAAGATCTACGATTTTGGCCTTAACCGCGTCGCCAATTTTAACGATTTCTTTGGGATTTTCAATCAATTTGTGATCCAGTTCAGAAATGTGAATCAAACCCTCAATGTTGGGATTGTCGGCAAAGCGCATAAAGGCTCCAAAGTCCGCCACGCCCGAGATAATTCCGTCTACAATCTGGCCGACGCTATATTTATTTAAAACCTCCTCGCTGTTTTTTTCTACCATTTCACGCTCGGAGAGAATGAGCTTGTTACTGCGAGGTTTTAAGTCCATAACTTTGACTTTCATGGTCGTACCGACCAGCTTGCGCAATTCTTCAAGGATGCGATTACGGTCGCCGTCATCAACGCGGGGATAGTGCTCGGTCGCGAGATGGGAGACCGGAATAAAGGCCTTGATGCCGTTAAGTTCGGTTACCAAGCCGCCGGAGTTGGCGCCATTGATTTTTACTTCAATAATTGTTCCTTGGCCTTGGAGTTCTTTGAGTTCTTCCCATGATTTTTGTCGGTCGGCCTCGGCGAGCGAGAGCTCAACAAAGCCATCATGATTGTCTACTTCTACTACCTTGGCGCTAATCTTGGTGCCGATTTCAAGGTTTTTAATAATATGCGCGGCATTCATAAACTCCATACCGTAGACTGTGCCGATACCGAAACGCCCCAAGTCAAAGAGCGCTTTTTTGCTACCGCGCTCGGTGATTACGCCCTCCACCAGATCTCCGGGCTTTAAGATTGTCGCTAACCCAGCATTATTCTTGAAGAGCTGGGTTAATAGTGAGTTATTTTTTTTAGTGGCGTTCATGCGCTGGTTTTAAAAATAATGTTAGAAGTGTAGAAAAAAAGGTCTAAAAAGTCAATCCCTTTTGGCGTTGGCCAGTTTGATTTTTTTCTAGTTGGAATTTTTCGGATTTTTTTGTTATACTCAGAGCCAGACTTTTTATGAATATACAATGGTATGGCGAGGGTTGTTTTCGGGTTCAAACGAGCGAGGCTGTTTTGCTGACCGATGTTTTTGAGGCTTCTTCGGGACTTACGCCACCCAAGGTCAAGCCGGATATTTCTTTGCGAACTTTAACGCCGATTCCTTTTTCGGACATTTTTGTTTCTTTAAAAACCGATATCTCCGGAGGCGGGGAGTATGAAATTAAGAATGTTGAGATTCGCGGTTTTCAGCTGGACGCGGAGTCAACCGCGGACTTCGTTAAAACCATCTTTAAGGTTAAGGCTGATGATTTGACTATGGTTTTTTTGGGGCATATTTCCGGTATGCCCGTGGCGGAGGTATTGGAACAACTGGGAGAGATAGATATTCTTTTTATGCCGGTGCCACAGGAGCATTTTTTGCCGGCGGACAAGGCGTTGACTTTGGTGCGCCAACTCAACCCAAAGATTCTGATACTTTCTTTTTTTAAGGTGCCGGACCTAAAGCGCAAGGCTCCCGATCCAAAAGAGTTCGCTGATGAATTTGGCGGAGCAGTTGCGCCGCAAGAAAAACTATCCTTTAAAAAGAAGGAGCTCCCCGCCAAACTTCAAGTTTATGTTCCGCAACTTTAGAGATTTTATTTCAAATCTGCGAGAGGGTGATGAAGCGCTTAAGCGTCGCTGGCTTTTTGTGTTTAGCGTGCCTACAATGTTGATTGTCGTCTTTTTGTGGGTGGTTTATGTGCGAGCGACTTTGCCGGAGACGAACGTCGAAGCGGTTGCGGTTTCGGAGCCGGAGCGATTTTCTTTTGGCGAGACTGCGAGCGTGCTGCGGACTGGGGCTCTGGTTATCGTTCAGGAGTCTCTTGCCCGCGCCGATCGGGCATTCAAGGCGGTAAAGGGAAAGCTTTTAGAAAGAAATGTGATTACTTTTAAGCCAGAAGCAGAGCCAAACTTTGTGGTTACCGACTTGCCGCCAATTCCCACAACGCCACTTCGCTGATTTTATTTTTTTAGACTTATGCCGGAACAAGAAAATAAATTTTCTAAAGTAGAGATTACCACCGAATTGCGCGAGTCTTATTTGGACTACGCGATGTCGGTGATTGTGTCTCGGGCTTTGCCAGATGTTCGAGATGGTCTAAAGCCGGTTCAACGCCGGATTTTGTGGGCGATGTGGGATAGCGGTCTTTCTTCGGATGCCAAGCTCAAGAAATCTGCCAATGTGGTTGGTGAGGTCATGGGTAAGTATCACCCTCATGGTGACGCGGCGATTTACGACACCATGGTTCGTCTGGCGCAGGATTTTTCTCTGCGTTATCCGCTAATTATCGGTCAGGGTAACTGGGGAAGCGTTGATGGCGACGGGGCGGCGGCGATGAGGTATACCGAGGCAAAATTGGCCAAGATTTCTGGCGAATTGCTTACGGATATTGAAAAAGAGACCGTTGATTGGCAACCAAACTATGATAGTAGTCGCGAAGAGCCGAAGGTTTTACCGGCTAAATTACCACATTTGCTTCTAAATGGAACAGTGGGGATCGCGGTTGGTATGGCGACCAACATTCCGCCGCACAATCTAAAAGAAGTTATTGAAGCCACTTTGTATTTAATTGATCAGCCCAAAGCTACGATTCCGGATTTACTGCAATTTATCAAAGGGCCGGATTTTCCGACGGGCGGGATTATTTATGATTCTAAGGGCATTGCCGATATGTACATCTCCGGTCGTGGACCGGTCACCATGCGAGCGTTGGCCGAGATTGAGGAGCGGCCCCAAGGGCGCAATCAGTTTGATATTGTGATTACCGAAATTCCTTATCAGGTCAACAAGTCGGAACTGATTATTAAAATTGCCGAGTTGGTAACCGACAAGAGAATTCAAGGTATTCGCGACGTACGCGATGAATCAGACAAGGATGGTTTGCGGATTGTGATTGAGCTTAAGAATGACGCGGCGCCGCAGAAGATTTTGAATCAGCTTTTTAAGTTCACTGACTTGCAGAAAGATTTTCACGTTAACATGATTGCCTTGGTGAATGGCTTACAACCACAGGTGCTTTCGCTGAAGGAAGTTTTGCAGGCTTACGTGGCGCATCGAGAGGAGGTGGTTCGGCGGCGAGCGCAATATGATTTACGTCGAGCCGAGGAGCGGGCGCATATTTTGGAGGGTTTGGACAAGGCGCTTTCTTCCATTGATCGGGTTATCGCGACGATCAAAAAATCTGGCGACAAGGAGGAGGCGCATAAAAATTTAGTCAAACAGTTTGATTTTAGCGACTTGCAGGCGAGCGCGATTTTGGAGATGCGCTTGCAGACTTTGGCCGCTTTGGAGCGACAAAAAATTGAAGAAGAATTGGAGTTAAAGCGAAAACTAATAGCCGAACTGAAGTCGCTTTTGAAAAGTTCGGAAAAAATTCGTGGCGTCATTAAAACTGAACTCAAAGAAATTTTGGCGGTTTACACCGACGCGCGGCGAACCAAGGTGATTGTTTCTCCGCTTAAAGAATTTCGCGAGGAGGATTTGATTCCACAGGAAGAGACGGTCATTACTTTTTCCGAGAGCGGCTATATTAAGCGTTTGCCGCCTGGAACTTTCCGCAGTCAAAACCGCGGGGGTAAGGGTTCGATCGGTTCGGAGGTTGGGGATGAGGATTTTTTGACTCAATTAATGACCGCGGCAACGCACGATAATATTTTGTTTTTTACAACGCGGGGACGAGTTTTCCAAACTAAGGTTTATGAGATTCCTCCGGCGAGTCGGACCGCTAAAGGCAAACCGATTCATAATTTCTTGGAGATTCCTTTGGAGGAAAAAATCAGCGCCATTATTTCGTATCCGGCGACGCAGAAGAAGGAAGTTCAAGACGCTTATCTGGTGATGGCTACCCGGCATGGATTGATTAAGAAGACCTTGCTTACGGAATTCGCCAACGTCCGGCGGAGCGGAATTATTGCTCTTTCTTTGCGGAAAGACGATACCTTGCAATGGGTTAGTCTTTCTTCGGGATCGGATGAGGTTTTGATCGCAACCGACCAAGGGCAAGCGATTAGATTTAGGGAATCTACGATTCGAGCCATGGGTCGCACGGCATCCGGCGTTCACGCCATTCGTTTGCGAAGAAATGACTTGGTGAGTTCGATGAACGTGGTTACGGGCGGGGTGAACGCCAACAAGACGCAAAAGCTATTAGTGGTGATGGCTAACGGTTTTGGCAAGCAGACTCCGCTTAGTGAATACAAGATTCAAGGCCGTGGCGGATCGGGTATTAAGACTGCCAACATTACGGCTAAAACCGGAATACTAATGGCGGCTCGTTTAGTCTCCGATCAAAAAGAGCTTTTGGCGCTTTCGGCTAAGGGGCAGATTATTCGTACCCAGCTGACCGATGTGCGGACGGCAGGACGGGCGACTCAAGGAGTTAAAATTATGTCGTTGAACAGCGGAGATAAATTAATCGGTATTGTTTGTTTTTAGTTTTTGCCTAATGCGGGAGGGGTTTTTGCTATACTGAAAGTGATATGTCATTTAGTCGGACTCAACTTGTAATCGGTGGCGCTGTGCTGGCGGTCGTTTTGTTTTTTGTTTTGCTCTTTTTGAGAGTTATTCCGGGACTTCGAGATTCTGGGCCGACAACACAGTTGTCAACGGTTGAGGTTTGGGGAGTTTTTGAAGACGCGCAGGTTTTGCAAGAACTTAAATCGGCGGTGCCGTTTCGCTATCGCGGCTTTGATCCGGCAACTTATGAAGCCGATTTGGTAAACGCGCTCGCGGCCGGTAACGGGCCGGATGTGTTCATGGTTCATAATACCTGGTTGCCGAAGCATTTTGACAAGTTAAAACAGATTCCAGAAAAATTTTTGCCCTACGCTTCGTTTTTAAATCTTTTTCCGAAAGTTGTGGAACAGGATTTTGGCCCAAACGGCGCGGTTTATGCTTTGCCGCTCTACATTGACACTCTCGCGATGCTTTACAATAAGGATATTTTTGACGCGAAGGGCATTGCTTTGCCACCAAAAACTTGGAGTGAGTTTGCCAAGCTCGTTCCTTCGCTCCGTGAGCTTGACTCAAAGGGTCGGGTGGTAAAGGCCGCCGCCGCGATCGGTGGTTCGGCGAAAAGCATTAATCGGGCGACGGATTTATTAAACGCCTTAATGCTACAGTCGGGGGTTTCCATGACTTCTGACGATTTTGATCGAGCAACATTTGCCACTGCGGGTAAGCAGGCGTTTGATTTTTATTTGACCTTTGCTAATCCGGCCAATTCGGCTTTTACCTGGTCGGAAGATTTTCCTTATTCCATAGATAGCTTTGCTGATGAATCGACTGCGGTTATCTTTAACTATTCTTATCAACAGGCCGCTCTAAAACAAAAAAATCCTTTTTTGCGGGTTGGGGTCGCGCCTTTGCCGCAACCGGTGTCGGCTTCTCGTTCGGTTACTTTTGCCAACTATTGGGGTTTCGCGGTTTCGGCGCGGAGCGCGCACCCAGAGGCCGCGGCGCAATTCGTGGTTGGATTGGTTACGGATCAGGCGCGCGCTAAAAAATATTTTGACTTAACTTCTCGTCCTTCGGCTCTTCGAACCTTAATTGAAGCGGAGGCGAATTTACCCGATCTTGGAGTTTTTGCCAATCAGGCGCTAATCGCCCGTTCCTGGCCGCAGATTGATAATTCTTTAGTGGAGCGAGTGTTTTCCGAGGCGATCGCATCCGTGCTCAACGTGCGTTTAACACCCGCAGAGGCGCTTACGAATGCCGAACATCAGATTACCGAGGCGATGGAAAGACGAAAAGTGGTTCAATAGTTTGGTATATGTCTAAAAAATTATTACTTCTTTTTTTGATTTTTGGGGCGGTTATTGTTTTTGCCGCGCCGTATGTTTCGCAGGCCGCCTTTGGTAATCTACTGCCGGACTGCTCGCCGGAGAAGCCGCTGAGCGCCGGTGGGTGTGGTTTGGCGGCTTTCTTGCAATTTATCAATAACATAATCATTTTTCTTTTAAAGGCGACATTTTTTGTGGCACCGCTCTTTATTGCTTACGGCGGTTTTGTTATGATTACGGCGGGAGGCAATACCGGCAACTTTGAGTCGGGTCTAGGGATTATTAAGAGCGCTTTGATAGGTATTGTTATCGCGCTGGTTTCCTATTTGCTGGTAACTTTTGTTTTTCGGATCTTGGGGGTTGATATTCCGGTAACCGATGTTCCGGTAGATATTACAAACACCGAGACCAATCCCAATTCTAGTTTTGGCGGCGGAGGTTCGAGCGGTGGCGGGTTTGGCGGTGGGTGGTGATTTTTTTAAGATATGTTCAATTTTTTACTTTTATTTGTAAGTAGGGCTTTGGCGGAGGGTGGTTCTGTGCCCGGGGGTAGTAACTCTGCGATTCGCCTACCGAACCCTTTGCGGATCAACAGTTTGGAGGCGCTTTTAGACAAGGTGGTAACCGGACTTATTTATCTGGCGGTGCCGGTGGTAACGCTGATGATTCTGATCGGTGCTTTTCAGATGCTTTTTTCGGGCGGCGATTCAAGTAAGTTTGAAAAGGGGAAGCAGACTATTTATTATGCCTTAATTGGTTTGGTGGTGGTCTTACTGGCTCGCGGTCTGGCCGATATTATTGTTTTTATTTTTCGTTAACTATGCGTCTTACTAGAATTATTTTCTTGAGCGTTGTTGGTTTGAGTTTGATTTTGCCCTGGTCGTCTCAAGCGGGCGGTCTCTCTGCTTTGCCCGCATCCGGAGTTCAATTGGCGCAAAACGATTTTGATTACTATAACTCCGCGAATAGTGATGGTGGAAGTATTCGTACTAAGGAAGACGTGGTGCGAGTGGTGAATCGCGCGATCAATATTCTTTTTGGTTCTTTGCTTTTGCTAGCGGTACTGTTTTTATTGATTGCGGCCTATCACTTTCTTTTTGGCGGGGATGATTCGGGTCGGATTGAAACCGCCAAGACCATGATTCGCTACACTATTATCGCTATTTTGGTCGGGGGACTGTCGCGAGTTATCGTTGCGCTGACGCTTTATCTAATTGGTCTCTAGTCTCCGGAGATAATTCTGGGGATACACTTTGGCTGGTCTTTCGTTTATACTCAATTCAATCGTTTACCAAAGGTCGTTTTGATTTAACCGTTTCAATCCATGAATAGTCTTAAAAAAGTTATCAACCTCTCTCTCTTGGGGCTTTCTCTCTTGGCTCCGTTGTCGGGTTTGGCTCAAGTGGGCGGAGTGCCCAGTGTTCCGCCGCTTTCGGGCGGAGTGAATGTGCTGAACATTGTTACTACGATTATCAATTATGCCTTTGGTTTTTTATTGCTCCTGGCGGTTGTCTTTATAATTTACGCCGCTTACCTGTATTTGATTGGCGAGGATAAAGAAAAGGCGAAGAGTTTAATTAAGGACGCCGTGTGGGCGATTGTAATCGGCGCCTTGGCTCGAGGAATTGTGTTTATCGTGGCCCAGCTAATTGGGGTCAATTCCAGCTCGGTCACTGGTGGTTAATTGACTGCTATTTTTTTTTGGCAAAACGCCGCTCCCTAATGGGTGGCGTTTTGTTTTGCGAGACCTGAATTATTTATGCAAATAAAAAGCCCCGCTTGGGCGGGGCTAGGGGAAGACGAGGAGCTTTGCTTGCTGGTTTAGGCCGCGGATGTGAAATTTTTGATCGGGCAATCTACCAAGTGGGGTATTGCGATTGTGTGACTCAATAACTTTTCCATTCGGAAACCCAAATACTAATGTTCCTTCGCTTGGCGATTCAACTTTCAGATCAAATTGTGAATAATCCGGCAGAATCAACCATGGCGTCCATTCCGACTCGCGGATTGTGAGGCGAATTTCTTCGCCTCGCCGGAGTATGATGTAGGCCGGTGGCGGAGGCATTGGAGGCTGGGATATTGTTTCCCGCGATTCAGATTGGGATTTTGGAAGGTCTTTGATGATTAGAAACCCTCCAATTCCGGCTAACGTAATTGCGGGGAAGACAAAAAACTTGATGAGTTTTGCTGGGACTTTGAAACCAACAATTTGCGGGTTGTGTGCCATGACTAGTCTCCTTTCTTCTTGCCCGAATCATCTTCTTTGGAGAGAAATTTGCTGGCGACGGCGCCTAGCAGGCCACCTTTGCCACGAACTTCGGTTGTATTAACACTGACTCTGGCTTTTTCTCGCAGTCCTAGCGCGACATCGATCCCCGCGGTGGCCGAATCTCGGACGGCTGGGATTTTCCAGTTTTCTGGACCAGCCTCTGCCTCGGCGATCTTGAGTAATTCTCTACGCCTAGAGTTTAATTCTTCGGCGGCGTCGGCAGTACCTTCGGCGATGCGCTGTTTCTCGATGGCTTGCTTTACGTTGTCCGAGAAAGCGACATCAATCAAATCCCACGCCACCACTTCAATCCCATATTCTTTTTCAACCGCGGAAGTCGCGCCTTTTTCGTTGGCGACTAGCTCTTCAATATTGTCGGCGTGTTCGGCATATTTGCGCAGGCGATCTTCCGGTTGCCACTCTAATTTGAGATGTGGCGGTTCGCTTAAGCGTAGGGTGCAGTTGATTAGCAGATCAAGCGCGGCGCGATTTTCAATGAAGTCGTCTACCGATGAAACACCGGCAACTTCTCCTAGCGCGCTCGCGATACTGCCCTTGAGGCCTTCGGTGATAGTCTCGAAGTTTACTTCGAGAAAGAGCACGGTACCCTTGCTGTTTGGCACATCCGGAGAGGGGCGTTTGCGTAGATTGCCCTTAATGGTAATCGTGGCTTTGCCAAGCTTCTTGTCTGTTGCCGTCTTTTTTCCACCGGTGGTCACAATAACATCGACGGAATCGGTATCAATCTTGTAGTCTATGTATTCAACACTATCGATCCACGGGATGATGGGGTATGGTCCGCCTTCGGACAAGTATCCCTTGAGACGCATTCCAAAGCGAGTAACTACTCCAAATTGCACCGGTTGGATAATGACGAGGCCTTTGGCAAGAAAGATTATAAGGAAGAGAAACAGGATACTTCCCTGGAACCAGCGAGCATGTGGGGCATAATCGATTGCCCAGAGACTTCCTACTATGACTATGAGGTAGGTGAGAATGATCTCGCTAAAGCTAAACCCTTCTGTCTTTGGTGATTCTTTGGCGGCCTTTTTGGCCGCCCCGATCATCGCCTTGAGCTCATCCTCTTCGATTTTCTTGATTGCTTCGGCGAGTGACTTGGAGTCTTTGAGCTTAAAAGAGATCAACGCATCAAGCTCTTCTCTCTTTTTCACTTCTGCTTCGGAGATGTTCCTAAGAGTTGATTGAGCTTCCTCAATCTGCGGATCTAGTTCAGTCTTCTCGTCTCTTTTTGTCCGGAGAGTTTCGATTGTGGTAGGTGCGGCGGTCGTGGCAGTCGTTC
>CAYIWJ010000020.1:0-11524 GCA_964367145.1 uncultured Candidatus Saccharibacteria bacterium
AACAGCAACCCAATCCCCTGCTTCGCACAGAACTTCATCACCTAGGCGTCATTCACCGAACCGCTGGACGCCATAATGGCGGCAATACCGGCTTTGGCCAAAACCTCCGGCCCGTCAACAAACGGAAAAAAGCTGTCGCTGTAAGCTACGGCGCCCTTGGTTTTGTGTCCCGCCGCGCGAGCCCGCTTAACCGCCAGCTCGGCGCAACTGACCCGATCTTGCTGACCAACTCCATTGCCAATCAAGGTCTTGTTTCTAACCAATGTTACAGTATTGCTATTGCTCGTGGATCCAATTGCCCACGCCATGAAAAGATCTTCCATCAGACGAAGTTTTGTCTCGGAATCAACGCTCTTCGGCCAGATGAAAGGATACTGATCCCAGTCACGGGGCGCGAAAGTGTAATTCTGCTGGAGCAAGAAACCGCCACGCACCTGCCTAAAACGCGGATTGCGATCCAATCCGGCAAGCAACGACCACCCTTCTAAATCCCAGTTGATCATCACTCGACACTTGCCGTTTTTTCGCTCCAGAAGCTTCAAAGCTCCCTCGGTAATGTTCGGCGCGGCCACAACATCCAAAACGCGCCGCTGTCCTCTGGGCAAACCGTGATGCAACAACAGCTCAACGCAAGAATCGGTCAAGGTGAAGTTGGTCATAACCAAACCGCCAAAAATCGCCCTGGGATCGCCAGTCACCATTCTCTTAACAACATCTTCCTCTTCGGTAAGTCCCAACCCCCAAGCCGCGCCGCACGGATTGCCGTGCTTAACAGCGAGAGCCAGCTTAAAACCCTTAGAAAGAAAAGCTCGAGAGGGCCCGGCGCAAAGACCGACGGCCAAGTGAGTCATGGTCTGCAAAGCACGATCTAAATCACACAAGTTGTTGTAACTCGGATCGGTCCCGATTCTGGTCACAAACTTATCAAGCGCCAGATAGTCATTTTTTGCGCTGGCGGCGATGTAAAGCGCCGCATCTTTCTGCCAAGGATTTTCGCCATACTTGCAGTTGAACGCCAACTCACCGGCAAATCCGGCAAAGCGCCCCTCGCCAAGAAACGAAGCCGACAAGGCGCAATATCTAGCCACTTCGAATTCCGCCCTGGCGGCCAAATGCCGTAGCATCTGCGCCTTGTTGGGCATCCCATTCTGAAGCCAGAAAAGCACGTTACTTCGGTCAATGCTTCGGGAAATCACAATCCGGTTGCCCTTGGCGGCGGCCCGCAAGAGTGTTGGCCCACCAATATCGGTCATCTCGGTCACCGAGTGAATCGTCCGCTCGGGTGCGGCAATCGCCTCCGAAAGCGGATATAGATCCACGCAAACCAAATCAATCCGAGGAATTCCCAATTTCTTTAGCTCTAGCGTATCCTCATGTGTATCTCGCGCCAAAAGCCCGGCATGAATCTCGCGTGAAAGCGTTACCACGCGATGACCCAAAATCGGCTCGCCATGAACCAATTCCGACACGTCCATAACTGTCAAACTAGCTTCGCGCAAAACCTTAGCCGTACCACCCGAAGCGATAATTTTCCAGCCCAAGCTAATCAGTCTGTTGGCAAATTCAACGATCCCTTTTTTGTCGTAAACCGAAAGCAGGGCCACCCCGGGTTGGGGTCTAAACTCCGGTATGAGCATTCGAAAACCTCCACAGTAAAAAGAATCGTGTCAAAGAACAAGTCGAAAGAACTAGGCCTAGAGTACATTAAATAAGCATAGAAAGACAAGATTATCCAAAACACCTTTAATCCAAAACCTAAATTTAAAAACTGGGCCCTAATCAGACAAGATGCTTTATAGCCACAACATCGCATCTCTATCATGAAAACTGTAATAACCACAACGCGCTAGCGGCACAACTAGGCGTACTGGGTACACGCAAAGAGCTCTAATCCAAAAGATAATGACTAAAAATAAAAGGTCGTAAAAGAAAAAATAAAAACAATCATCAAATAAAAAAAACTATATGACAATAAAAAAAATAACATTAACAAGTCTCGCCATATTATTTATGGCCATCCTCGGAATCACGGGCATTTCCGAAAAAGCTCACGCAGCTAATGAAAGAACTGACGACAATAAAGCGACCGCGCACATCCTTGGTTCAACGTTAGAAGTTCATATCTTCGATAGCGGTAACGTTCTAGTTCGAGGAGCGAAGATTGCAACCATCTCCGGCGACAGCTTCACCGCGACAACGATGTGGGGCAACGCAAATATCGTCTGGACGGTGCGTACAAGTAGCGAAACCATTATTATTCGTAGCGTTGGAGATAAGTCAGACATGTCGGAACTTTCGGTTGGCGACTACGTCAGCTTTCGAGGAGATCTTATAGAGAACTCTTCAGAGCTTACGGTTAAAGCGGAGGTTGTAAAAAATTGGTCAATACGAAATCAGGATAGTCTAAGTGGCATGATTCAAAAAGTAAATGCCAACAACAACAGTTTTACCTTCATGAATCATCTTCGTGGCCTGATTACGGCATTTGTCTCTGATACAACGATCGTTTCAATGAACGGCAACCCGAGTAAATTTAGCGAAATATTAGTTGGCAAAAACGCAACTGTTCGCGGTTTGTGGAACACGGTCTCAAATAATTTAACCGCAAAGGAAGTAAAAATAAGTCCGGCTGAATCACTTAAGACCATAGTTGAAGGCAAAATCACCGCGATATCCGATGCGTCTTTACCCACAAAATTCAAAATGATGTCGGGTAGCAACGACTACACAATAAACGCCGAAAAAAGCACCTCAATTCTTAATTCGCAATGGTTGAATGTTGAATTTGAGAAATTTAAAGTTGGAGACACGGTGCGGGTTTATGGCGTAATCAACGCAGATATGTCAGTGGATGCAACGGTAGTTCGCAATACCAGCATACTCTAAAAGAGTATAATGGCCCCGGGCTTCAGCCCGGGGTTTTGTGTTGGGTGAAATCAACGCGAACCACCAGATCATCTCACGCAACCTCACCAAGCCAGCCAAAAAACAAAAACTACAATATATAGATTTTATACAATGACTCCAATTTTAAGATGGCGACCCTTGCATCAATCCAATCAATCTATTTGTTTTATAGATATTCGTGGCGCCACTCCAAAAATACAACCAGTTCAAATTAAAAAATAAAAGCTTATTTAAGATTTATCATCTTTATGAATTCGCACAACTCACCAACTACGAAGCCCTTACTAAAAGGCACCCAAATAGTATGGTATCTCCTTTCAATTCTTGAGACACTGCTCATCTTCCGTCTGATGCTCAAATTAATGGCGGCCAACCCGCAAGCTGGATTTACAAACTTCATCTACAACATCACCTGGCCATTTACAGCTCCTTTTCTTGCGGTATTTCCCAAAACTACTCTAGATTCAAATATTTTTGAATGGACCACTATTTTAGCGATGTTAGTTTATTGGCTTATTGCCATTGCGATTGTGCGCCTCTTTTTAATGAGTAAAACTCTATCAACATCAGAAGCGGCAAACAAACTTGAATAACCAAGGATCGAATAACCTACAAAGTTATTTTTTCCCAACCCTTTTCCCATTCGAATCCCCCTTGAATATACAAGCGCCCCCATTTTGGGGGCGCTGTATATTTTGTGGGCAGGGAGGGATTCGAACCCCCGTAGCCACAAGGGCGCGTGGTCTACAGCCACGTGCATTTGACCGCTCTGCCACCTGCCCAAATAACCTAACCAGTGTAGGCAAAACTCCGCAAAACGGCAAGTTATTCTGGTTTCACCTCATCGCCAAATAAATTCGAACGCTTATCGTTCGTCTGCCCCTCTTTACTCGCCCGCAACCGGCGCACGTGATGCGATAAAAAGTTATCAAACTTAAGCAATAAAAGCCGAACTCGGCGCAGTAACTTCTCCAAGAAAGAGGTTAGTTGAACGTCAATCTTATGAAACGGAATCTTAGCGACAATCCGATCAAGCCTACCAGAAGCAGCAGCTCGATCCTCCTCCGAAGTAACTCTCGGCAAAGCCCGTGCTAAAACATAAACCGCAAAACTCAAACTGGAAAAAACTAAAAGCTGAAGAATAAATTCGTACATGATTTACTAAAGTTCGTAACGGACAAAACGCTCCACTCGAAGATTTTCCCCCACTTTGGCCACCACCCCCTTAATCAGCATCGCGACCGTCATTGAAGCATCGCGAATGAATGGCTGGTCCAAAAGTTCCGCTACGGTCGGAGCGCTCATCGCCGCGACTTGCATAGCCAAATGTCTGGCCAATTCTTTAACCGAATCCGTTCGAGCCACAAAATCAGTCTCACAGCGAAGCTCCAGCAAAACCCCAACCCGTCCATTGTGGATATAAGATTCCAAAAGACCAGCACCGGTTACTCGCTCTGCTTTTTTTTCCGCCTTAATCAATCCCCGCTCCTTGATCAGCAACACCGCTTTGGCAAGATCGCCTCCCGCGTCCTGCAAGGCCTTCTTGCAGTCCATTACTCCAGCACCAGTCTGCATTCGCAATTCTTGAACTTGATTTGTCATGTTGTCCTATAAAAAAATATAAGTTCTCTACGCCTTAATAATAGCAAAACAACAGCACTCGCAAAAGAATTACTAAAGTTTTAAACCACCGGCCAAACCCGAAGTGGCGCCGTTCAAAGATTTAGCCGAGTTTACCGCAACCGGACGCGCCGCGCGTTCACGAATTCCAGTCGCTATAAAAGGCTCTAAACGATCAAAAACCATCTGAACGCTCGCTCGGGCATTATCGTTAACCGGAATCGGAAACATAATCCTATCAGGATCAGCATCGGTGTTCATCAACGCCACCACCGGAATGTTTAAGCGATTAGCCTCGCGTACTGCGGTGATGTGATGCACCGGATTCACGATCACTAACGCCTTGGGCTTTTCGGTAAACTTTTCCAAACCGCTAAAAAACTTAGCCAACTTCTCAATCTTTTTCTCCAGCAAAATGCGCTCCTTCTTGGTGTACTTTTCCAATCGGCCAGCCGCGCTGTCTTGCTTCAGTCCTAAATAATAATGCAAACGCTTGGAAATCGCTTCAAAATTAGTCAACGTACCGCCCAACCAACGCTCTTCTACATAAGGAAACCCGAATTTCAGACCAAAAGCTTTTACAATCTCACGCGAAGCTGGACGCGTGCCAAGAAACATCAGCGATCCGCCATCCTTAATAAGTGACTGCAAAAATTCTCCGGCTTTCTTAATCAAGTGAGCGGTTTGAGCAACGTCAATAATCTGAACTCCATTGCGAATACCAAAAATATACCGCGCCATGCGTGGATTGGTTTTGGATTTTTTCCGGCCGTAAATCATACCGGCCTTAGCCATCAGTTCAAAGTCCTGCAAAACCGCCTGATCGGCAGCCTGTTCTTTAAGGGAAGAAGTGTTTGCGCTATCAGTCATACGAAAGCCAATTGTACACAAAAGCTAACAGGAACGCAAATCAGTCGGCAGATGGGCAAGAAAATCACTATTAAACCGAACTGGTGTAAAATGCCGCACAGTCTGAGCTATATCCCCGGACAAAAACTCAATTCTCGCAATATCTCGTACCGCTTGAGCCAAGCACTTCACAGTTTGTTCCTTAAAAAATAATCCATTCCGACCGGAGTTAATGGTCTCCAACGCTCCGCCACCGGCAAAAGCTAAAACTGGAGTTCCACAAGCATTAGCTTCAACTGGTATTAAACCAAAATCCTCAACATTGGGAAAAATCAAGGCTCTCGCTCCGGCATAAAGCTTCCGCAACGCATCATCATCCGGAGAAATCACAAAACGAACCCGTAGATTGAACCGCGCGATTTTTTGCAATCTTACAAGCTCCGGTCCTGCACCAGCGATCACAAGCGGAAAAGGCAAAAGCTCGAAAGCCCGCAAAACCAAATCAAAACGCTTGTAAGCCAGCAACCTTCCCGCCGCCAAAAAATAATCGCCGCGGGAAATCGTGGTATCTAAATAAAAACGAGACGGGTCATAAGGCGGATAAACCACCGCCGCGTCGCGGCGGTAATAATCACGAATCTTATTAGCAATAAAATTAGAGTTCGCTAAAATAACATTAGGCCTTTGTGCCATGGCAAAGTCCCACTCCCGAAGAAAATTAAATGCCGGGGCAAAAACACTGGTAAAAAAACGGTTTGAAAAATAAGATTTAGACTCCCAGGCATAGCGCAGTGGCGTGTGGCAATACAAAATATGAAACGGCCTTCTATTTAAATTAGATTCAGTCCTAAAACCAATCCCCTTGGCAAAACCAGCACTGTCGGAAATCAGTAAGTCAATATCTTGATTCAAGGGCATCCGACGGGCAACATAAGGCATTAAAGGAATAAACAAACGATGATGAGAACGAACAAAAGAAAAATCCAAAACACTCGCCCGACCGTTTGCCAAAAACACCCGATTCGCCAAGTCGCTTCCCGTAATTTCCGGATCATGCAACAAGGTGTGAACCATGGCTTGGGGGAAAATTTTGGTTAACTCTAAAAGAACCCGCTCGGCTCCGCCATACTGATTTAAATAATCATGCAGAAGTGCCACTTTCATGCAAAATAGGATACCATGTGAGAAACCAAAAGATGTATAACCCCCTAAAACGACTGACCGACGTTACCGGCGCCATCTTGGGATTATTTTCAGTCTCTCCCCTCATTCCTTTTATTGCGCTCGCGATCAAGCTGGAATCTCCGGGGCCAATTATCGTTAAATTAGAACGGATCAGTTCGGGAAAAACCATAAAAATTTTCAAATTCCGCTCTATGATTAATGGCGCCGAAAAGATGAAGTCATCATTGCTCCACCTTAATGAACGCAACGACGGCCCATTTTTTAAAATTAAACACGATCCCCGCCTAACTAAAACCGGAAAATTTATCCGCAAATTCCGCCTGGATGAGTTTCCCCAGCTTTGGAATGTTCTGCGCGGCGAACTCTCTCTTGTTGGGCCTCGACCTCACGAACCGGAAGAAATAGCCAACTATCCGGAAAAATACACCCACTTGGTTTCGGCTAAAGCCGGAGTCACCGGACTTTCTCAAGTAAGCGGCGCTTCAAAATTAAAATTTCTAGAAGAACTAGCACTCGACCAACATTATCTGCAAAACCAGTCGCTCCTTCTGGATGTTAAAATTTTAGCCAAAACTATCGGCATTCTTTTTTTCGATCCGACCGCCGTCTGAATTTTTACGGTATGATATAATAAAACCATCTCGATGAGACCAAACTCGCAAGGTGGTTTTAGTTTGTTGGAGCTTTTAATCTACATGGGCATCACGACCGTGATGGCCACTCTTTTTGCCAACATTTTAAGCACGGCAACCAAAGTCCAAGTCCGGCAATCTTCGTCGAGTGAAGTCACCAGCCAGCTTAACCTATCAATGCAACGCATCCAACAGTTAGTGCGCGAATCAAGCGCGGTTATTATTAACGACGACTTTAGCAATAACGATGCCCAGACCGGTACCACTCGCAACGTGCTCAAACTTCGGATGAAAGATCGCCTTAAGGATCCGACCTGTATCTACGCCGAGCTTGGTGCTATTAAAATCGCCGAAGGCGCCTCGGCAACAGACGCCTCGCAATGCAATTTTGCCGTCGCCAGATTGCTTACCACTGACGCGGTTACAGTTCCGGCCGGAGGCTTGGTTTATACCAAGTTCAGCTCACCGCCCGGCCACGACCTGGTGCAAATCAACATCACTCTACAATACAACACCACCAACCCCGCCTACAGCGCCCAACGCCAAGTAACCTCCGCCGCCACCCGCGTCTCGGCCGCCACTTTTGACTCCAACCTTATCCCCGCCGGCACACCGCCCCTCTACGATCTCGGCACCGCGAGCACCCAATGGAAAAGTCTCTATCTAAATAATTATTCCATCGTCAACGGTCAAGTTAACGAAGCCGCCAACTACGACGGCGGAGCCCGTGGCTATCAAGTCATTGCCATCTTCGGCGCGACCTCCTGTACCAGTGTCTGTTCAGCACACGGCCTACAGTGCTCCACTGGCGGCGTTACGGTCGCCAACACCTCCATTCCGGTGACCTGCGGTCAAACGGCAGTCCAGCCGGAATTCTGCTTCTGCGACTAAGGTGGCTCATAACTAGCAATATACTTAAAATTTAGTGGCTGTGTTTACAAATACGAGAAATTATACTATTCTCCCCTTAGTACTTTCACCAACTAAGGAGTTGACAGGATGGAACGATTGCCAAGTAAAGCGGTAACGCTCGAAGAGTTTTGCGCCTTGATCGACCACTTTGTATCAACCGAATGTGAGAAACAAAACGTACACCTAATCCACAAAAAATGTGGTGGCGCTATCAGAGTGGGCTTTATCAATCTTTTTCACTTGAACGATGATGGTTCACTGGATCCCGGACCAGACGGCTCAGGCATCGGCCCCAAGCGGATTCCATATTGCGAAAATTGCAATCCCCCCAATGGCTTCAACCACACCTACACTCAACGTCTACCGATCAAGCGACAACCCACAGAGGAGTTTTGTTTATGTGGATTTACCAATACCTTCGCGCAGATCGTGAAAGAATAGAAATGGGACCTTTTGCAAATAGAGAAGCGGCGGAAGAAGCTCGAAAACAACACGCCTCGTTCGGAGCCGTGACAATTGGACCAATCGAGAAGCCAGAAACCTATAAACTCTACCAAGGACCCGATGAAGAGGAATAATCAGGCACACTATTGGCGATCTTTAAATGATCGCCAATTTTATTTCCAATAAAACTTCGCAACAACCCCGCTTTTGTGAAGCGGGGTTGTTTTTACTTTCACGTCTGCTTCCCATGGCACTTCTTGAATTTTTTCCCGCTCCCGCACGGACACGGATCGTTCCGCTTTGTATCAATGCCAGTAGTTAAGGGTATTGAGTTAGATGAAAGCGTGCTAACGCTTGGCGCTTCGCGATTCACGTTTTGTAATTTTTCTGCGTTCTCTTTCTGCCACTCCTCAAAATTTCGCATCATAGTTTGATAAAGCCCATGACCCTCGCGACGATATTCCACCAGCGGATCATGCTGGCCATAAGCCCGAAGACGCACCGATTCCGCTAGCGCCTCCATATCTTCCAAGTGCGTCATCCAAAACATATCTAAAGCGCCAAGTATCGGTTGGGGCGCGTTTGCCGCCAGTAGTTTCTGACGCTTTTCATAAATCGCCTGCCGCTGTTTATTTAAAACGTCGTCATAGTCCAGCAAGTGTTTGCGTGAATCAAAATTCGCGCCCTCCACTTTGGCCTGCGCCTGCGAAATCGCCTTGTTTAAAAGATTGGCCTGAATCGGCATATCCTCCGGTACATTTAGTCGCTCCATCAAACCCTTAATCCGCCCACCGCCAAAAATTCGCATCAAGTCATCTTCCAGTGAAAGAAAAAACTGCGATGAACCAGGATCGCCTTGTCTTCCAGCGCGCCCGCGCAACTGATTGTCAATCCGCCGCGATTCGTGCCGCTCGGTGCCGATGACATGCAAACCACCAGCAGTTTTAACCTTTTCTGCCGCGTTGGATTCCGGCGGATTGCCGCCCAAAATAATATCCACTCCCCGACCAGCCATGTTAGTCGCTACCGTAATCGCTCGCGCGCGCCCAGCCTGGGCGATAATCGCGCCCTCGCGTTCGTTGTTCTTGGCATTCAGCACTTCGTGCGGCAAACCAGCTCGAGTCAGTCTCCGCGACAAATCCTCGTTTTTTTCAATGGAAACCGTACCGATTAAAATCGGCTGGCCCTTTTCATGCCGCGCTCGAATATCGGCAATAATCGCCGCGTATTTCGCCTCCAAATTTTTATAAATCAAATCCGGCTCATCTTGACGCACCATCGGACGATGAGTCGGCACCGTTACCACCGGCAGTTTATAAACCTTATCAAATTCTTCCGCCGAAGTTTGCGCGGTGCCGGTCATACCGCCCAGCCTCCGGTAGAGACGAAAATAATTTTGAATGGAAACCTGCGCGTAAGTTCGCGATTCTTGCTGAACCAAAACTCCTTCCTTGGCCTCAATCGCCTGATGCAAGCCGCCGGAATAACGCCGGCCGACCATCAACCGTCCAGTGAATTGATCTACAATTACGATTTGTCCGTCTTTCACCACATAGTCCCGATCTTTAAGAAACAAGGCCTTAGCTCGTAAACTTTCCTGCAAATAATGCGTCAGGCGCAAATGTTCCGGCTCAAAAATATTTTTTATATTCAGTACCCGCTCAACTTTGTTGATACCGGACTCGGTAATATCGGCCGAACGAAGTTTTTCGTCAACCAAATAGTCTTCCTCCGGAGCCAAATTGGCCACAACCCGCGCAAAAGTTTTGTAATTGGAACTAGACTCCTGATCCGGAGCGGAAATAATAAGCGGCGTCCGCGCCTCATCAATTAAAATGCTGTCAACTTCATCAATAATAGCGTAGTGATGTCCGCGCTGAACTTGCGCCTGCGATGAATAAGCCAGATTGTCGCGCAAATAATCAAAACCGAACTCATGGTTGGTGCCATAAGTAATGTCTGCGGCATAAGCATCCCGCCGAGAGATTGGACGAAGATATTCTTGGTGAATTATAAACGCGCCGGTGGCATCTCGCGCGGCGTCAGAGGCGTTTTCCGCCTCCTTTGGTATCCGATAATGCGGATCATAAAGCAAAGCTCCGTCGTGAACCAGGCAAGCCACCGAAAGTCCAAGCGCATGATAGACCTGCCCCATCCACACCGCGTCTCTTTTGGCTAGATATTCATTAACTGTCACCACATGAACTCCTCGGCCAGCAAGCGCGTGCAAATATGCCGGGGAGGTCGCGGCCAAAGTCTTGCCCTCACCGGTTCGCATCTCAACTATCTTGCCCTCAAAAAGAGAAACTCCGCCAATAAGTTGAACGTCAAAATGACGCTGATTCAAAGTCCGTCTCGCCGCCTCGCGAACTAAGGCGAAAGCCCTTGGCAAATGGCGCGTTAATTCAGCAAACAAATTCTCCTCGGAAACACTCTTAATTTCATCGGCCAATTTCTTGCTCTCATCCCTTAAACGCTCAGCAGAAAACTCCCGAAATTCGGGCTCCAAAGCGGTAATGGCCGAAACATCGGCGCTCGCCACGTGTCGTCCACCAAAAAAACCTAGTAATCGCCGCAACATGTTGGTCTATTCTACTGTAAATTAGGTAAATGGCAAAATTCCGCGCTTCTTATTATTCCTGATTTTTTAAATTAACGACTCTCTGGTTTCATAAAAAAGAACACCCTCGGTTCGCTTTTAGCGAACCGAGGGTCTGTTGCGTCCCGCAAGTAATCTGCAAGACGCCAGCCGACTGGTTAAGTCAGCTTGATGGTACCGGCAAATCCGCCGGTACCATCGGAAGCACCGCGGTAGAGAACGAAAGTCCCACCGTTCTTGAGCTTCCACTCATAGCGGTAGATGCCACGCTCGGGAAAACTCCCGAACATCCCCGGGAGTTGACTCCCAAGGACGTATGCCGTGCCATCGATCGTGAGCGTTCCGCTCACGCCCGTGAGCGTGCTTCCGGCCGTCG
>CAYIWJ010000021.1:0-10448 GCA_964367145.1 uncultured Candidatus Saccharibacteria bacterium
GTAGCTCTAAAAACCTGACCGGAAACTTTTATGTCCCCCTCTGCTCGAAAAACCTCTCCCTTGTGATGATGATTACTCGTCCGCGCCACCTCTACCCAGGCCTCTATTGGAGCTTCCTTTTCCCAGCGCTTTAAAAACTTCGCCAATGATCCGATTTTTTCTTCCACATATTCTTTAAGTGCCGGCGTTAGATCCACCTGCGTTGCTTTGATGTTGATGTTCATACTATTAATACTCGCCCCCACAAGAAAAAAGTTTTCCTAAATTGCAATTTAATCCTTTCTTTACCCGACACCTCGCCTAAACACTAACCACCTCCTCTTCAAGTTGAATTCCAAATTTTTCGCCCACCGACTCCTTTACCAACTGAATCAACCCGCGAACCTCCGCGGCGCGACCATTTAAAACATTAACAATAAAATTCGGATGCTTCGGCGAAATCATCACTCCCCCATTCGCCACTCCACGCAAACCAACCTGCGAAATTAAGTGCGCGACGGGAATAACCGGAAAAGGATCGGTTTTAAGATGAGTCCGAAGCGACTCCTGATGCTCCAAGGGAACCGCTCGCCAGTCAACATTTTTAAAAATACTTCCGATGTTTGGATACTCCAGCGGATGACGCAAAGTTCGATACGCGATCTTCTCGTTAATAGCTCTGCGAATCACGGCAGGATCACCCGGACTCATGGCCAGTGTCGCGCCAATAATAATCTCCTTGCGCGCCACTCTTTTAAAAACACTATTTCGGTAACCAAACTCGCACTCCACGCCAGTTCTGGTTCGCAAATTAATATAAGGAGCGTCAGTCGCGACACTAGTAACCGCCACAACGGCATCTTTAATCTCTCCCTTAAACGCGCCTGCGTTACCGCGGATTGCACCACCCAAGGTTCCCGGCAAACCACCCGCCCACTCCAAACCAGCAAGCCCGTGTTGGGCGGTAAACTCAAGTAAGTCACTCATCAAAACTCCCGCCCCAACTTCAAGCGCATAGCCGGAACGAGCAATACCTAAGACCTCCGGCTTTAAAACCAATCCAGCAAAGCCCTGGTCATGAATTAGCAGATTTGTGGCTCCGGCCAAAACAAAAATCGGCAAACCCATTCTTCCCGCGGTTTCCACACCCTCAACCAACTGTTCAACATTGTTCGGACGATAAAAATAGCGGGCCGGGCCGCCGATCTTGTAGTAACTATAACGCGCTAAAGAAACATGTTCTTCAAACATAAAATAAACTATCGCCTAAAACGCTACGCTACCTTGAGGACTGTTAGGGGTGACCTCCAATTCTATTTGTATGAATGAGTGCGCGTCCTAGCAGTCCTCAAGAAAGCCTAACGGAGCGCACACTCATCATATTCTAGACGACCGCAACGAGCCGCACAAGCAAATAAGTTCCCCACACCGCGGAAAAATAAAACCACCGAAAAAACCAGTGGTTAATTCAAGGCCTTGCGCTCAACCCCCAACACCCAAGACTTGGGTCCGTTGGGAGTATGATCTGCTCTCAATTCTTCGCCATCAATCTGTAAAGTACCAAGCAAGCAAAAGCCCCGCTTACGCGGGGCCAATGCCACAAATAGATCGGTAAATCAAGCATTCCTCCATCGATATCATCGTCGGGGAATACCAACACCCATTCCCCAAGACCCTAGCACAGATGGACTTATAAAGTCAATACCCAGCCAAACGCCAACCTTATGCGCAACCACCAACAACAATCCCAACCCAAACGAGCAGTCAAAAATTGATTTCAAGAAAACCCTTTTTTACCTTAATTCGTAAGTCGCGCTCACCTGCACCGTCACCTCCTGCGTTCCAGCTTCCAAGGTCGGCACTGGAGGCAAAGAACCGCCAGCAATCGAAGCTTCCTTTAAATCATAGTACGGACGCGGATAACCGCCTTGTGATTCCGAAAAGGTAATCACCTTCCCCAAACGAACTCCGTTTTCTTTTGCCATCGTCTTGGCTTTGACGCGAGCCTTCTCAAAAGCCTGCGACCTCGCCTCGCGGATAAACGCCTCCGGATCATCAATGTCAAACTGAAGACTGCTTATATCGTTTACTCCCAAGGGAATAAGCCCCGCCAAAACTTCTCCGGCTTTTTCCAAAGCTCGCACCTTAACCAAAACCGATTGATTCAACACGTATCCCGTGAGCATCGGGGTACCCACCGAAGTTCGGTAATCATATCGCGGCGAAAGATTGTATTGTGAAGTTTTAATATCTTTGGCATCAATGCCTTGCGACTTCAAATACGCAATAGCATCGTTCATCTTCTTAGTATTTTCCGTCTGTAACTTGGCGGGATCTTTGCCCTCGGTCACAACCGAAAAAGAAATCTTGGCGATGTCCGGTGCCACTACTGCCTTACCTTCGGCCGAAACAACAATACTCCTTGCCGGCAAAACCGCCGCCGCTCGACTTCGCAAAAAACACAATAAATAGATTCCGACCAAAATCAAAACCACCATCAAGACCGAAATCAGAAACCGATTAACTCCTTCGCCAAAAAGATTTTTATCCATAATATTTTTGTAAAAACAAAAAACTAGAGCAGAAATTCGACAATAATATTCCGCACCTCCTGCAGTTTTAAACTCGCGCCACCGACCAAAAGCCCACCCAAAACCGAATGCTTCCCAATATAACGGCTGGCGGTAGCCGAAGTTACAGACCCGCCATACAAAACCCTCGGCGATAATTTATAACCCTCGGCGATTTTGAGAATCATCTCCGCCACGCGATTGGCATCCTCTGGCGTGTCATTCTCCCCGGTTCCAATGGCCCAAACCGGCTCATAGGCCACCATTAGTCCGTTTGCCAGCCCTTCATGGGCCAGAGCCTCAATTACCGCCCGCAACTGCCGTGTTACCACCTCCTCTTCCCGACCACTGCCACGTTCTTCCGCGGTCTCGCCAACGCAAAGCAAGGGCGAGATCCCATGCCGCGCCACTTGCAAAGCCTTCTGGACTATAAGCCCGTCTTCTTCACCTTGCTTACGCCGCTCGGAATGACCAATAATTACCAAGCTCACGCCCATCGATTCAAGCATTTTGGAAGAAACCTCGCCGGTATGTGCCCCACTCTCGGAGACCGAAACATCTTGCGCCCCAAGTTTTGCCCGAATCAAATTTTCTCGCGCCACATGAATTAAAGGAAACGGCGGAAAAACTATAACCCCAGTCTCATCACTCGCCCTAGCGAGCGCTGCCGCCTCCGTCTCGGTCTGCGGATTCATCTTCCAGTTAAAAGCTAAAATTGGTTTCATGGGTTTATAAAAAACGAATTACGCCAGCTATAATTAATGCCGGAAAAACTCCAGAAATCATATTACCCAAAGTGATAGCGACAATTGACTGCCAAAAAGGTATACCAAAAACAAATGCCGCGAGTGACGCGCTCCAGACTCCCGAAAACGGCCCCGGCAAAGCTACAAAACCAAACAAAGCCAAAACCTTATAAAAATCGCGGCGGTGAAAAAAACCATGGCTAATTTCGTGAGTCATTTCTTCTTTGGCGGAAAAATCTCGGGCGTGCTTGGCTCTGGTATAAGCAAAAAGCCAGCCAAAAAAACGATCGGCAACTCTAAGATAGCGACGCAAAAAATCAACCATATGACGCAAAAAAAACGACAGCGGCAAAACCAAAATCACCCCGCCCAAAACACTTAAAACATAAGCCTTAACCAAAGAAAACTTAAACCCTAAAACCGCGATTGGAATGGAGCCATTAAGTTCCGAAACCGGCGACATTGCCAGCAAAATAGTAATCAATTCTTGATTCATAAGTTGTGCCGTAAAATTCGCGCCACCTGATCCGGATCGGTTGGATTAATATCTATCCCAGTACCAAGTTCAAAACCGGCAAAAGTGCTAAGCTTCGGCAAGATTTCAATATGCCAATGGTAATGACCGTAACGCCGTCGATTACGAACCGGTGCGGTATGAATAAAAAAGTTATAGTCCGGATCGTTAAGGTTGGTTTTTAACAAACGCAAAGCTTCACGCAAAGCCTCGGCCACATAACCCAAGGTCCGCTCTTGCGTAGTTTCAAAATACGGCAAATGCTCCTTGGGAAAAATCCTCAACTCAAAACTGCTTCGCGAAGCAAACGGGGCGAAGACCACGGCCTCCTCGTTTTCATAAACCACTCGCGACTTTTGCTCCAACTCCCACCGCATCATGGCGCAATGAACGCACTCTTTGTGCTTCTTGAAATAACTCGTTGAACCGATAAGCGAATGTTCAACATCCGGCGGGACTATGGGAATGGCGATAATTTGATAGTGCGGATGATAAACCGAAGCTCCGGCCAACGGCCCCCAGTTGTGGAACATCGCCACATAAGAAATACAACGATTTTTAAGAAAAGTTCGATAGCGCTCCTGAAAAGCCCGAAAAACTTCCTCCGCCGCTTGCTGTGGCAAACTGCCAAAATCAGTTTGATGGTCTCTGGTTACCACCAATTCATGGTGTCCAACTCCTTGAGCAACCCTATAGGGCCCGCGCGAAAAAATATGTGAACAAGTACCGCGCGGAATAAAAGCCGGAAACTTATTTTCAAAAACCTGTAAGGACCAATCATTGTCCTTGGTAAACAACAAGAGCGGCGAATCGTGTTTGACCTCAAACGGACACTTATCCAAAGGGGTGGCCACTCGCGTCTTGTCTTTTCTGATTTCGTGGGGCTTGCCTTTAAAATCGGCAATTACAATCCAATCATGAGAAACTAAATCCTGACGCAATTCTGGTCCGTGCATAATGTCTAAAGTTGATTTGAAACGGCGCGAGAGCCAGCAATTCTGTGCTCATAATACCACGCCAAAACCTCCTTGGCGATTGGTACGGCATTCAAGCTCCCGCCCTTTGCATCCTCCACCAAAACCAACAAGGCAATACGCGGATCCTTGGTCGGAGCATAACCCACAAAAAAAGCATTGGTCTTGGTGTTGTTGGCAAACTGGGCGCTACCAGTCTTTCCGGCGGCATAAACCGGCAGATCATAAAGCAACGAAGCCGTGCCATAGGGTTTATGCACCGCGTCTTCCATTCCTTCTTGCACTAGCGCCAATTCCCTGGCCCAAGAAGAATAATCTAAAACCGGCAGATCTACCTCTGTCTCCGAAGCAACCAAATGTGGTTTATAAAGTTTGCCTCCGCTCGCGATAGAAGCGGTAAAAGCCGCAAGTTGCAGTGGAGTTACTAATAGATCGCCTTGGCCAATGCTGGCGTTGTAAGTGTCTCCAATTCGCCAAATTTGACCAGTACGTTTTTCTTTTTCCTCAGGATCGGGCAAAAAGCCGCTATTCTCCGCCGTTAAATCCACCCCGGTTTTTTCTCCAAAACCAAACTTCTGCCAATATTCCCTAAGTCTTGCAATACCCAAACCGGCATGTTCGGAATAATCTTTCTGCCCATTTAAAAGCCCACCACCCACGGCATAAAAATAAATATTGCTGGAACGAGCCAAGGCCGACTTAACATCCACCCAACCATGCGCCTTCCAATCCACAAAACGACTCGGCCGGGCGGAATCATAGGGGTTAGCCACCTCAATAAATCCAGCGGAAAAAAATTGTTCTTCAGGCGTTACAATTCTCTCTTTAAGCGCGGCCAAGGCGACCAATGGTTTAATCGCCGACCCCGGGTTATAAATCCCGGAAACCGCGCGATTAAAAAGCGGTTTTGATGAGTTGTTCAATAAAGCCAGTCGCTCGCCACTTAATGCTTTTTGGACAAAAACATTGTTATCAAAAGAAGGTAAGCTAATCAGCGCCAAGATCTCTCCAGTTTTGGGATCAAGCGCCAAACCAACCCCAGAAGTTTTACCCAAGGATCGCAATCCGGCCCGCATCCGGTCGTAAAAATATTCTTGCAAATCAGCATCCAAGGTCAACCGCAATGTCGCGCCCGGCTCCGGATCCTGCGTAACACGGCTATCAAAAATTTTTCCCCTCGCGTCCCGATACAAAAGCGAAGTACCATCCAACCCCCTTAAGATATCATCATATACCGCCTCAATGCCGGTTTTGCCAGTCGGTAATTTAGTAACCGTATCCGCGCCGACATATCCTAAAACATGGGCATAAATCGGGCCTTTTACGTATTCCCTTTCAAAATCATCTATCACCTTAAAAACCGGAATATTTAACCCATCAACTGCGATCGCCTCTTCCGAGGTGATGTTTCTCACCAAAGGCACCACGCTCGTTCTCTCAAAATCCGCCTGATAAAAAACTTCTTTGAGTGCCGTAGACTCCAAACCCAAAGTCTCGGCCAGTTTTGCTAGATAAGCCACTGGGTCTTCTCCTCGCGGCAAACGGGTAATGTCCATAACAACCGAAAACGAGCTTTTGCTTTTGGCCAACACCACCCCAAAGCGATCAGTGATGACACCGCGTCGCGCCGAAACTATAACCGACTCGTGCGCGTTGGCACTGGCCCGCGCCACATAAAAAGAAGCCTTTCCCGGATAAAGAAAAAAAATGCGCCCCAAAACCAAAATCAGGATCGCCGCCATCAGAACACCGATTGACCCAAAGGCAAATCTTGACGGCGGTACTTCCAGTGAACGGATTGAATCAATACTCGCACCGTCAAAAACAATTTCATCGAATTGCAACTCGTGCTTTTTTTTCATGGGATTCTCTAAAAAGAAATAATAAAAACCAGAAAAACAAGGAACCAAGAAATACGTTTAAAGATGCCTCTAGAACCACCAGCATCGGATTAAGCGATAAAAAGTCCGGGTTGATAACACCGTAAAAAATCAGTGTACTCAAAATTATTATAAAGGAATTGTTAAAAAATGGCCTACCGGGCAAACGGTGCCCCAGCCAAAACGCCAATAAACCCAAAACAACCAATACTAAAGCCGGCCAAAACGATGATGCCGAAAAGATAACCAGTCCGGCAAAAATCGCCGCCGCCAAAAATAGCAACCAATGACCGACAAAAAACGAAAGAGTCGTAAGCAGGATCAAAACTAAATTAGGCCTAACGCCAAAAAAAATCACCCAAGAAGTAGTCTGAAAAAAAACCAGCAGAATAAAAACGACTACTGCCAAAAACCGCGGCAAAAAAGATTTCATAGCCAAAGATAAACTTCATTCACCTCCGTCAACTCGTAGGGAAAAACTACCGGAGCTTCGTCAAAAGTATCCGCCTGCCCGGATTGAAGCTCGCCCACTTCGCCAATCGCAAGTCCATAAGGAAAATCACGGCTCGCGGAATAAATGGCATCGCTCTCGGTAACTGGTTTTCCTCTAACAATCAAAGTCAGCCGAGGCTCGCGTCCGCCTTTAAGCAAGGCGTCCACGTGTCGAGCGCCAAGCTTGACCGGCAACTTCCACTCCGGATCGTACATTGTTCGCACGATACTGTAATCCTTAAAAACTTGATCCACCACCCCAAACAGCAAATTTCCGCCAACCGTAACCGGCACCTTCTCCTGAACCCCATGCAAACTGCCAACGTTGATATTTAAAAATCCGCGATCGTTAAACGGATAAGCTGAATATACTCGCGCTAGCAATACCCGACGATCCGACGGAAGCAAAATCGGCGCCGTTAGAGCATTTACCGCGAGCTCGGCTCGCAAAGCCTGATTTTCTCGAAGTAAATCCTTTAAATTGCGATAGATTGAAGTTGTCGTTCCAAGATTTTTAATTAAAACCATCGGCACCGATATCGCCTCGGAAATTGTGGCGCTTAAACCATTCCGCGGCATCAATCGAGTCACACCAAAAAAAACCGTATAGGCCAAAACCACCAAAAAAATAAGTTGCCAGAATTTTCTTACCACAATATCTACAGCCTTATGGTACGTGGCTCGGAAGGATCCTGCAAGACGGGACGATATTTGGCAAAGTGCTCAATCGCCACCCCGGTACCCCTAACCACGCAAGTCAGCGGATCATCCACCACGGTCGCCATCACCATCAGGTCTTTGGAGATATATTCCGCTACGCCACGCAAAAGACTGCCACCGCCACAAAGATAAATACCGCGCTTCAAGATATCACCAGCCAGCTCCGGCGGAGCCGACTCAATCACCTCCCGAATCGCGTCCACGATAACTTTAAAAGACTTACCGATCGCGGCTCGCACGTGCGGATCTTTAACCAAAATTTCCCGCGGCAAGCCCGTCGTCAAATCTCGTCCGCGCACGGCAATTTCTAAACGCTCTTCAACCGGCAAAACCGAACCGACGGCAATCTTAACCTCCTCCGCCGTCGGCTCGCCGATGGCTATTTTAAACTCATCACGCACAAACCGGATAATGTCATCGTTAAACTTGTCTCCGGCGATTTTGAGACTCTTGGCGGTTACTATTCCACCCATAGAGATAATCGCCACCTCGGTGGTGCCCCCACCGATATCCACCACCATATTGGCCGTCGGCTCGTTGATCGGCAATCGAGCGCCCAAGGCGGCCGCCAATGGTTCTTCAATCAGCAGGGCCTGAAAAACTCCAGCGCCAATAACCGCGTCCTCCACCGACTTGCGCTCCACCTCCGTTAAATTACTGGGCACGCCAACTACCGCCCGACGATAGTTTACAAAAATACTGTCCTTGCTCACGCGTCGCAAAAGATGGCGCAAAATCTCTTGCGTCACTTCAAAATCGGCGATTACTCCATTCACGAGCGGCCGCGCCACGGTAATGTGGCTCGGCGTTCGCCCCAGCATATCTCTCGCCTCATTACCCACCGCCACCACCTGATTAGTCTTATTGTTAAGCGCCACAATCGACGGCTCATTAACCACAATCCCGCGCTTGTCTAAATAAACCAGCACGTTGCTGGTTCCCAAATCAATGCCAATGTTTTTTCTAAAAATTCCGAAACGTGACATATGTTTAAAAAATAAAATGGTCAAAACTTGGCAACTAATCTCTTACTATCCGCGTCCCTGTAAAATCCACGATTCAAGAAGTTTTCTTTTTTGTCAGAGCCTCAAGCGCGTCATCTAAGGACAAAATCTTTATATCCTTACCACCGCGCCTCTTAAACTCAAGATTCTCGCCGGTTTTGGGGCTGACTACAATCCTGGAGCTAATACCGATTAAATCCGCATCATTGAACTTCTCACCCGCCGCAACAGATCGGTCGTCATACAAGACCTCAACCCCGCGCTTGGTTAGCGAATCGTACACCTTCTTGGCTTGCCTCTCAACTGCCGCATCCTCGGCGCCCAAAACCAAAAGATGCGCGTCAAATGGCGAAACCTCCTCCGGCCAAATAATACCCTTCTCGTCATTATGCAATTCCACGATTGTCGCCATAAGTCGGCTTACCCCTATTCCATAGGAGCCCATAATCGCTGGGCTCCTCGCGCCGCTTTCACTCGCAAAGTTAACTCCAAAAGCCTCACTATACCGAGTACCGAGTTTAAAAACATTTCCCACCTCTATACCACGAGCCACTAAAACCGTACCGCCACACACCGAAAACGAAGGACACTTCTCGCCTTCCTTAACTTTTACAACCTCCTCGTTCTGCGACCAGTCGCACTTTGAGCAATAATAAACGGTATCCTCGCCCGCCGGAGAAAGCGCCTGAAATTCGTGCGTGTACTCATCGGTAAAAGCTCCACCGCCCGCCTCGGTCAACCGCACCGGAACTTTAAGCCGCGCAAAAACCTTTTTATAAGCCGAAATAACTTTTTGATAATACAAATCCAAGTCCGCCTTGTCGGTATGAAAGCTGTACAAGTCCTTCATTAAAAACTCCCGTCCACGCAACAGCCCGCTCTTGGCCCGAGCCTCGGCGCGAAACTTGGTCTGCACCTGATAAACCGCCCGCGGCAAATCTTTGTAAGATTCTATAAACTGCGCCGCGGCAAAAGCCGAAGCCTCTTCGTGCGTCCAGCCCAAACCGATCTCATCACCCGCTGGCGACTTAAACTCGTACCCGACTTTCAGACCCCAACGCTTGGATTTTTCCCAATGCTCTTTGGCAATCAGCGTGGGAAATAATAACTCCTCGGCGCCAATCGCGTTCATCTCTTCACGCACCACTCGCGCGATTTTTTGCAGTACTCGAAACCCCAAGGGCAAGTAGGTATAAACCCCAGCCGACATCTTTCGCGCAAACCCGCCCCGAGTTAAGAGCTGGGCATTAACCGCCTCCTCGTCTTTTGGCGCTTCTTTGCGGGTTTTAGTAAAAAACTGCGACTGCAACATGTGGTCATTCTATAGATTTAAAACTGCTTCTGCAAATTGGCGGCCACGCCTCTTAAAATCATGCGTCGCACCGCAAATCCCTTGCAGTGCGCGAGCATACCTAGATAGGACTGAATGGATTGATTAAAAGATTCCGGCGTTATGATTCCCGCCGAAAGGTTTCTTCTCAAAACTTCTATTTTCTTCAAAACTCTCTTTTTGGTCTTCGTTCGCAAGACCGTATAATGAGGCAAAACGACGTAGCCTAAAAAATCTAC
>CAYIWJ010000022.1:0-9057 GCA_964367145.1 uncultured Candidatus Saccharibacteria bacterium
CCCATAGCTCAGTTGGTAGAGCAGCTCCCTCTTAAGGAGACGGTCCCAGGTTCGACCCCTGGTGGACGCACCAAGTAGGAATTTTAGCCATTTATTTTTCATCTCGCTTCCGATTGCAAGGAGACGGTCCCAGGTTCGACCCCTGGTGGACGCACTAAAATTTGGCTTTCGCAAAATAATGCCTGAGGCGGATCTTATGATTAGTTTAGCGACCGAGCTCACCAAAATTCGAGGACTGCGCCCCTATTTTTTGGAGCGTTTGCGGACGTTGCGGATTTTGACGGTGCGCGATTTGCTGTTTCACTTTCCCACTCGGTACGATGATTTTTCTGCGATCTTGCCGATTGCCGAGTTGGTACCGAAAATTCAGGCAACGGTTTGCGGCGAGGTGAAAAAAATTACTAGCCGCCACGCGTGGCGGAGAAATATGACGGTTATAGAAGCGATTATCGCCGATGATTCTGGTGGCGTGAGAGTAGTTTGGTTCAATCAAGCTTACATAGCTCATCAAATTCGTGTTGGGTTAACGGTTCGCTTGGCGGGTAGGGTAAGTCAAGGCAAGGACGGAATTTATTTTTCCAGTCCAGCATACGAAGTGGTGCACTCGGGAGACGCGGCTCGGCATACCAGCGGTTTGATTCCGATTTATCCCGAGACTAAAGGGCTTACTTCTCGCGGATTGCGCTATTTAATCCAACCCCTACTTAGCGTTTTGGACGCGATTCCCGACCCGATTCCGTACCACGTTTTAGCGCGCCAAAAATTGCCGATACTTATTCAGGCTTTGAGTTCCATCCATTTTCCCAAGACGCTTGATGAGGCAAAACTGGCGGAAAGACGGTTTGCGTTTGAGGATTTGTTTTTGATTCAGATTATGAATGCTAGGCGTCGTTTGAATACGGTGCGCGAAAAGGCTTTGTCTTTGGCGATAACGCCGGAACAGCGCGCCGAGTTTTTGTCAGCTCTTCCTTTTAGGTTGACTGAGGGCCAAATAACTTGTTGGCAAGAAATTTTAACCGATATTGGCAGACAATTTCCAATGCAACGCTTGCTTCAAGGCGATGTTGGTTCCGGCAAAACTGTTCTGGCGGCGGGAGCCGCTTGGGCGGCGTTTTGCAATGGAGCTCAAACAGTTTTTTTGGCGCCGACAGAAATTTTGGCGCGACAACACCACGAAACTTTAAGCCTAATTTTTAAGTCTTCCAGTTTGCAGTTTCGGCCGCGAATTGGTTTGTTGTTGGGTTCGCATACAGCAACTCTTAAGCGGGATACAAAGCAGGGCGGCGCTAAGGGACGTTTAGATATTCTCGTCGGAACACACGCTTTGCTTCAGGGCGATTTGGCTTTTCATCGATTGGCTTTGGTGGTGGTTGATGAACAGCATCGCTTTGGGGTTCGCCAGCGCGCGGCATTGTTAAAGAGTCAGGATTTTATGCCGCATTTTCTTTCTATGACCGCGACGCCGATTCCGCGAACCCTGTCGCTGACGGTTTTTGGTGATTTGGATATTTCCACTCTGCGTGAATTGCCGCAGGGACGCAAAAAAATAGTGACCAAAGTAGTGGATCCGAAGAATCGCGATAAGGCTTACGCTTTTATTCGAGAGGAGTTGCGGCGGGGGCGGCAAGCGTTTGTGGTTTGCCCGCGGATCGAAGAAGCCGAAACTTCTACCAACGGAGCTTCGCATTTGAAAATTGCGACGGAAATTAAAACCGTAACCGCGGAATATCAGCGACTAGCCAAAGATGTTTTTTCAGATTTTTCGGTGGCTATGTTGCATGGTCGGCTTTCTACCAAGGAAAAGAGTCGGATTATGGCCGATTTTGCCTTGGGCGCGATTTCGGTTTTGGTGGCGACTTCGGTGGTTGAGGTCGGGGTCAATGTGCCAAATGCCAGCGTGATGGTTATTGAGAGCGCTGATTTTTTTGGGCTAGCCCAGCTTTATCAATTTCGTGGACGAATTGGTCGGGGTGAACACCAATCTTATTGTTTGCTTTTTACCGAATCGCAGGCGGCAACGGCGCGAGATCGGCTTGGCGTTTTAATAAAGGCTAAAAATGGTTTTGAGCTCGCGGAGATGGATCTTCAGATTCGAGGGCCAGGCGAGTTTTTAGGTGATGAACAAACCGGATTTCCCGATTATGCCATGAGGGCAATGGCTAATCTGGAGCTGGTCGGTGAAAGCAAGCGGGAGGCTTCTTTGGTTTTGAGTCGTGATCCGGAGCTTGCATCGCAACCACTGCTTCGCGAGCGGTTAAAGTTTTTTGAAGCGGCGGTACATTTTGAATAGCGGTTTGAATGATGGCGGACTTATGCACACTAGCTGTTTTCTTTTATGTTGGCGCAGGGTGTAGACTGTAGATATAATTATGCGCTTTCCATCTTGGCTCGCGGTTTTGCTTTTTGGGGTTTGTTTTTTTGGCGGGGCGTTAGTCGCATCCGCTCAATTGAGCGCCAACGGCAATGTTTCTGGTTGGATGTGGGGCGGAACAACGGATGATTCTTTGCTCGGTTCTGGCAATCCGGGAATTACTTCAGTCAATGATCCGGCTTTTGCTGCCGGAGCGGGCTGGATTAGTCTTAACGGACCGGCTTATGGCATTACCATTCCTCTTGCCGGTGATGGCCCGGTTGTCGGACACGCTTGGTCAAGTAATCTTGGTTGGCTTGATTTTCAACCGGCGGGTCCATATCCAGCGGCGCCTAATCATGGAGTTTCTCGCGAAGGATTGTCGCTTACCGGCTGGGCGCGTTTTGTTGCTTTTGAAAATACGCCGGACAATGTTTTTAACAACGCGCCGGTTTCAATTGGTCCGGCTAACGCGCCAAATAACTATGGTGGATATGATGGCTGGGTTAAGTTTTCTGGCGTGACGGCCGGCGGTCAAGCATATGGAGTGGCGAGTGATCCGGCTAACCCGGGATTGGTAGTCGGCGATGTTTATTCCGGTGATTTTGGTTGGATCCATTTTGCCGGCAATGTGGCCGCGGTGACGCTGACACCCACTTGTACTTTAGCTGCCTTGCCGAATAACGGGCAGGCGCCGCCGGCATTTCCCGTGACGCTAAATTGGGTTACAACCAATAATCCAGAATCTTGTGTTGCCTCCGGTGATTGGACTGGAAGCAAAGCAGTCAGTGGTGGCAGTGAGACTTTGGGCCCGATTGGATCAACCAGAAATTATTCTCTCTCTTGTACAAGGACTGTTTCCGGGGTTTTGGTTGGTATTCCGTGTTCGGCGACGGTAACAGTTACTCCTCCGCCTCCGTCGGACACGCCACCGACTTGTTCTATTAGTCTTTCTGCTTCAAACGGTCCAGCTCCGCTTTCCGGTGCTGTTTCTTGGTCGGCGCAAGGGAGTCCAACTCCGACTTGTATCGCTTCTGGTAATGGCTGGACGATTGGCGGATCAAAGCCAATCACTGGATCGGAGACCTATGGGCCGTTTACTTCCGGAAGTCGAACTTTTAGTTTGACCTGTGACAATGCTTTTGGTTCTAACACTTGCGGTCCCGCTGTGGCAACCGTAACCAACACAAACCCACCGCCACCACCCGGTTGTCCCTTGCCACCAGCTTGTTCCGTAAACCCCCTGTGCCCAACTAATCCCGGGTGTCCCAGTGTGCGCGAAGATATTCCGCAGTAAGGAGTTGCCTGGTTTTTTAGTCAAAACTAAAACCCACTATAAAGGTGGGTTTTAGTTTTGAGCAAGCTCCGATGTTTTATCTGGGGTGCCTAACCGGATTTGAACCGGTGCTAACGGTGCCACAGACCGTTGTGCTAACCACTACACCATAGGCACCATGTCGTTTCGCGCCTTATCATAGCAAGGGGCTCCAAAAAGACAACCCGCGCTAAGGCATTTGAGGAGCCATAATGCAGTTTTTTGTCCCTTTTTTTATTTAAGATTTACCGTCGCGGCGCTTAGTTGTTGGATGTTGGCATGCAATTTTCCCGTGATGATGTTGAGTCGGAAGATGAGAACAACGAGTACGGCAATCAGGAGACCAAAGAGAGCTTCGAGGCGGGGCGTCATGATTTTGTTCATGGGTTTTAGTATAGCATATTTAATTTTTGTCCGATTAAAATATAATCCCCCGCTTTTTTGCGGGGGTTGGAACCGTCTCGGGTATTTGGTTCTAGAAGTTACCTTGCTCGGACTGGTCTTCGCGGATCACGGCGTAGATTGCCGCGACGGCCATGATGGCGCCAGCACCAAAGAAACGTTGCGCCCAAGTAAGGGCGTGGTTTTCATTTCCCGGCGTGTAAAATCTGGTTGCTTGGATAACGAAACCACCCAGACAAAAAAGAAACGCAATCACAAATAGGATCAAGACTTTGTTCCGATTGAGCACGGTTACTTTCTCCCAGGTAAAGGTGCTGTGCTTCTTTTCCAGAAAACCCCAGAAAAGAAATTCAATGCTAAAGCTTTAGCTGATTCGTGTCAATAGATTAGGGTTCGATTGGGCTCAAGCTGTTCTGGGGGCTGGCTATTCCGCGGAGACTAAAGTCGTTAGAATTGTTGCCGGTGTCACAGCCGTTGCCGAGGAATTCGGCGATGCCGTTGGCGTTAAAGCAAGCGATGCCCTGCCAGACTTTTCGTTCATAACTTTGATTGGCGCCAAGATTGCCCGGGAGCGATGCTCCTTCGCCGAGGCTGTTATTTACGGTGCCCCAAGAAACGCTGTCAATAACGGTTCCAGTGTTTTCGTCGCCCAAACGCAAGGCGATGCTGTTGTTGTCGGCAATGGAGGCGGTAGTGCTAGTATCGGTTGGAGTGGGAATTGAACTGTAGCCGCTATTGGCCCAAAGATAAAAGCCGTGAGGCGGAATGGTGTGCGGCGTGGTTGTGGTATTCCACGATTTGATCGTGGAGTCGCTGGTGCTGGAGGCGGTTCTTTTAACCAGACGATAGCCGGCTAGGTCGAATGGGGTGTTTAGCGGATTATAGAGTTCAATAAAGTCATTGGTCGTGTTGCCAACTCCTCCGGTTATTTGAACTTCGCTGATTATTGGGTTTGCAACATTACTTATGGCCGAGGGTACGGAATAGATTCCGGTCGTAAAATTATCGCTGTAGCGAAACCACTTGTGGACCAAAAAAGATTCGGCGGTCGGCTCGACGGCGTAGAGAATGTTGCCGATTACAAAAGGCGCGTAGTTGGTTTGAGGATATACCGGAGAAGATAACGGATTAATACTGGGCGACCCGGGAAAATCGAAAGTAACTTGCGCCGGTGAAAGATTCTGGTCAATGGAAACTATGGCCAGAATGCCGTCTATTACGACCTGACCCTCAAGAACTCCGGGGGTTGAGGTGCTGGTTTGCGAGGGGGTAAAAATTGATCCGCTGTGCAGATATTGGGTAAAGGTGACGAGCGGCAGTTGCTCGTTGACGTCGAGGGCGACCAGGGTTTCACCGATTTTTCTTAGACCCTTGCCGTTTTGATCATAGAGCCAAACTGCTGTGTCTCCGGTGCTTTGCTCGACGGTGATAACTGCGTCGGCGGCGCTATCGAGATCCACTCGAAAGGCGATGGTGTTTGACTGACCCGGTGGAAATAAAATTGTTCCCAGGGTTGATGAAAGAGCGTTGGTGTTTTGGCTCGTCGCAAGGGCGGTGAAGCTCAAAATGCCGATGAGCAGGTTTGTAAAGATTTTGTTTTTCATAGGATTATAGGTTGGTTTATATATTCGCCATAAGCCTAGCACTTAGAAACCGAGAGTCAATCGGTAAAAATCGGAAAGTTTGATATTGGTGCCGCGGGAGGGAATCTCACTGCTCGCTCTTTGCTACTCGCTTCGCTTTCAGAACTCACAGTTCTGAATAACCCGCCTACGGCGGGCAGGTCTCCTACACGGAGGGGACGCGGCTGCTTCCCCTCCGACCCACCCCTCGTTCGATTCCTTCCTTGTGCGGGAAAGGAAATTTTAGAACTAGGCATAAAGCTTATTTAAAAATTTGTGCCGCGGGAGGGAATCGAACCCCCGACGCCAGCCTCTTCAGGGCTGCGCTCTGCCACTGAGCTACCGCGGCTTAATCAAAACTTCATTTACTTTAGGGTGAATTTTTCTAAAAAGCAATGTTTTGTGAGATTCTTTTGTTTTTGAATGGGTTTTTTGCCAAAAGCAAACTTTTTTTGGGAAAGGTCAATTTTTTTTAGAGTTATCCACCTCTTATGCACATTTCTTTGCCTCGCGGCAGGGAGTATAATGGGCAGAGAATTAGTCGGTAAATTATTCACTAAATTTTTGAGTGTTATGTCTAAAAAAATCACCGCCAAACAGGCGCCAGTTCTTTCCGTTAAAGCGATTGATAAAAAAATCAACGAGTCATTTTCCGACAATGCTTTGCGGATGATGAAAAAGCGTTATCTGGCTAAGCGCCCCGATGGAACGCAAGAGACGCCAGCCGAAATGTTTCGTCGAGTGGCTCATGGATTGGCGTTGATTGAAAAAGAAAAATACGGCAAGACTGATCGCGAGATTCAAAAAATTGAAGCCGATTTTTTTTCTATAATGACAAACAAGGAGCATACTCCGGCGGGCCGGACGCTGACTAATGTTGGTAACGGAACACCGATCGTGGCCAGTTGCATCGTTTTGCCGGTCATGGATTCTATGGACGAGATTTTTCAAACTTTAAAGGAGGCGGCACTGCTTCAGCAGGCTGGTTCCGGTTTGGGTTTTTCTTTTGGTCATTTGCGACCGGCGGGAAGTTTGACTAAGCGAACTAACGGAATGTCGTCGGGCCCGATAGAATTTTTGAAAATCTACAATAATGCGTTTGGCATTATTAAACAGCAGGGGCGGCATGGAGCCAATATGGCCATTATGCCGGTGCATCATCCGGATATTATTGATTTTATTGAGTCCAAAAAACGCGAGGGCGATATCAAGAATTTTAATGTTTCGGTGGGGATTACTGATGAGTTTATGATGGCGGTTACCGAAAAGCCGAATGAACCTTGGCTGGCGACTTGGAATGGAAAGAAGATAAAACCGCATCGAACTTTGCGGACCGGCAACGGAGCGGTTGTTGGTTTTGAGGAACTGGATATTACCGCCAAGGAGTTGTTTGATAAGTTGGTTGAAGGGGCTTGGACGAATGGCGAACCGGGGGTGGTTAATCTTGACGAGGCCAATCGCACCAATCCCCTACCCCAATTGGGAGAAATTGACTCTACTAATCCTTGTGGTGAGCAATTTTTGCACCACTACGATGTTTGCAATTTGGGTTCAATCAATCTTTCGGCTTTTGTGAATGGCGGAAAAATGAATTGGAGTAGGTTGCGGCAGGTGGTGCATATCGCCACGCGGTTGCATGACAATGTTATTGATTTATATGCCCATCCGGTAGAAAAAGTTACGGAGCGAGCGCAAGGCACGCGCCGTATTGGTTTGGGTATTATGGGTTTTGCCGACATGTTGTTTAAGCTGGGTGTTCAGTACAATTCCGATGAGGGACGGGCCTGGGGTGAAAAAGTCATGGGCTTCGTGAATAAAGAGGCTCATGCGATGAGTGCAAAACTAGCCAAAGAAAAAGGAGTCTTCTTGCTTTGGAAGGACAGTATTTGGGGTAAGAAAAAAATTAAGATGCGAAACGCGGCCTTGACTACGGTGGCGCCGACCGGATCTATTTCTATGTTTACGGATTGCAGTTCCGGCATTGAACCGAATTTTGCCTTATTTTTTACGAAGCAAGACAAGGATGGTCAGCAGTATCAGTATCTTAATCCGATTTTTGCCGAAGCCTTGAAGAAGCGCGGCATTGATCTAAAGAAGGGTGGAATCATGGAAGAATTGATTAGAACCGGTTCTATCCAACAGTTAAGTGATTTACCTCAAGACTTGCGCAATACCTTCGTGGTCTCGATGGATATTTCGGCGGAGGATCATATCAAGATGCAGGCGGCGTTTCAGAAACACGTGGATAATTCAATCTCTAAAACGATTAACTTTCCCAATTCGGCGACTCGGGAAGAGGTGGCGGCCGGTTATGTGTTGGCGTGGAAACTAAAGTGCAAAGGGATGACTTTTTATCGAGATGGAAGTCGCGATGTGCAGATTTTGAATTTGGGTACGGGAGAAAACTTGGTTGCGCCAAACGAAGCGCCGGTGCGCAAAGGAGTGGCCAAGTCGGTGAATATTTTAGAGAAGCCAGTTGCCACAATTATTACCGACGAGGGCAAGCTTAATCCCCGCTTACGACCCGAGGTGATGAGCGGTAAAACTTATAGAATTAAGACTGGCTACGGTAATCTGTATGTTACGGTCAACGATGACGATGCGGGTGCTCCTTTTGAGGTTTTTGCCACCATCGGCAAGAGCGGCGGTTTTTATCAGGAGGTAAGCGAGGGTATTTGTCGGTTGATTTCTTTGGCGTTGCGCTCGGGGATTAAGGCGGGAGAGATTATCAAAGATCTAAAAGGCATTCGCGGGCCGATGCCGGTTTTGACCAACAAGGGAACGGTGCTTTCGCTCTCGGATGCGATTGGTCAGATTTTGGAGGATCACGCGCGGAATAAGGTGACGGTTTCGAGTGCGTTTGCCGAGGGCACTGGAGAGCTGGTGACGGTTGGCTCTTCGCTTAAGGATGAATTGATTGCTCATTATGCCGGAGCGGAGCACAAGCAAATCGCTGATTTTGGCGCTATGCCCGGATGTCCGGATTGTGGGGCGCAGTTGCAGTTGGGCGAGGGGTGTATGAGTTGCAGGCAGTGCGGATTTTCTCGTTGCGGCTAAAGTTCTGGTCTTTTTGCCGCACTACTTTGTTGCGGCCTGCGTTCCTTGTTGTCGTATAAATCTATACGACTCCGGCGGATACTCGGCCACGCCGCGTATTGCTGCAAAAATCCTCAGAACTTCGATTCGGATTTGGAGTTGGCGTTTCGGGTTTAATCAAAAAATCCCAGGGAATGATTTTCCCCGGGATTTTTTGTTTTGAATTTAATAAAAAAGGCGCTGCCAACTACTGTGAAAGAATTGCTTCCAAAATAATTGGCAATTCTTTCACTCCATCACTTCCGCTAAAGTGTCCTTTAGCGGATTCCATA
>CAYIWJ010000023.1:0-6022 GCA_964367145.1 uncultured Candidatus Saccharibacteria bacterium
TCGGTTTTTTTGACACGGCGATGATGACGTTCGTCGTGAGAAAAATGAGTTGCTAACCAGGCATCCGTGATTCTTTTGGCAGCGACGGTAGAGGTAAAATCCCCCGCCAGACAAAGAATGTTCGCATCGTCATCGGTGCGCGAAACTTTAGACTGATCAACGCTTGAAACAAGCGCGGCACGAACTCCCATAAAACGATTGGCAACGACGGAGACGCCGACGCCGGAGCCGCAGATTAAGATGCCTCGGTTTTCTTGCGGGTTTTCGCTGACTTTTTTGGCGACGGCGTAGGCAATGTCCGGATAATCGTCGTCGGGGACGAGCTCATGACTCCCCAGATCGATGACGGTGTATTCTTTTTTAATCAGATGCGTTTTGAGGGTCTTTTTGAGGTCAAAGCCGCGGTGATCGGCGCCGATGAAAATGGTCATGCTATCAGTATAACCAAGGGTTGCAAAATTACGAATTGGAATTTTGGGATTAAAAAAATACCCCGTTCTTTTGGTGCGAACCAAAAGAACGGGGTTGGTCTTAGACCGAAGTCTTAGACAGAGAAATCACTCCACGCGGTGACGGATGAGGTTGCTCACTCGCAGACCGTTTGGCGCGTTGGGATCAATCACGGCCGCTTGAACGTAGAGACCTTCGCCCGTGAAGACGAACTGCGGAAAAACGAAGATCGGAATCGGCGGGAATCCCGGACTCCAGACACCCACGTAAATGGGCGTGAAGTTCGTGATGTCGATTCCAATCAAGTTTAGCTCACCCGGCAAACTCGCTAAGGGCTGACTGCCGTAGGATACTCCACTCGCCACCAAGAAAACGGGAGTGGAGGTTCCTTGCGGTAGGTAGAAGCCGCCACTGATGTTGCAGACGATCGCGCCACCGGACATGACCTTCTTGTCGGCAGTTGAACCGTTGCTTGACCAGTGCACCGGATCCCAGGTCCACGTGTAGAGGATGAGATCGGAGTAGGGCAAGCCGTAGGTGTTGTTGCCTTCGCCGGGTTGTGGCGGCAAGAACGAGATGTTGTCCACAAGGACGACGCTGTCGTTTGCATTTCCGCCCACGTTCGACAACGCGAAAGAGAGAGAAAACTTCATGCCTTCAAACGGATACCAGACTAACTCCCGAAGATCGGCGATGACGCTTCGCATACCGACTCCAGTCGGCGTGAAGCTGTCTTCGCGAACGATTTCGTAATAACCGTAATCGGCTTCCAGAACTCCAACAAAAAAGTCGTTCATCGCGGTAGTCGGGGCGGGCTCGCCGCACAGCCACAAGTAGTCGAACTTGATGACGGGTGTCGCGCTTGAGTAGGTGAAGGTAGTGATGAGCTTCAGCGGATTGCCGCCAACGGGATCCTGCGTTGAGAGACGCAGGAACTGATTCCCATTGGTCGGAAATCCACCCTGCGGCGTTGTCTCCACACTGACCTGACCGACGCCATCCCATCTCCAATTGCCAGAGATGACGGCGCCCGAGGTGTTTTCGAAACTGCCGACGGTTGAATCACTGATCGTTACCATCCTGATGTCGGTGCCGTTGCCGGTTGAGGCTTGGGACTCGTTGCCGAGAATTCCGTCACACAGGTTGTTGACGGGAAGCGCGGGTTCAAGCACATAGCCATAAACCGGATGGATCTCTCCATGGAAGACCGTCACCCAGTAGCCGTTCTGTCCGATGATGCTTGGGCCAGTGATGAGCACGCGGGTCGGTGTCGGATTGCTTGCCGTGAAGGTCCCGGAGCTATTCACTCCGGCCATGATGGCGCTTGCGATCCCGGTGGCCGAGAGGCCACAGCCGAAGATAATCGGCGGGAAGGCGGGGGCGATGGAAACGAGCGGACGCGGACAGGGGTAGGTGTTGCAGGGTAGCGACTGGTCGGTTGGAAGGCCGATCGCGAAGGTGATCGCGCCGGTCGCGTTCACGGGCGGTGTAGACGAAGTTGAGACTTCCAACAGGGTTTCGTAGGAAGGCATGTACTGCTGGGCAGTCACGCTCCCCATGACCAGAACGAAGGTTGCGAACAGGGTCATTTGACGCACTTGACTCTCCCTTTTCTTGAAAAACTTACGAACTCGGTTGTCAAGGAACAGGCGCCTATCCTAGCATAATTTCCTTTATTTTGTCAATAGAGCGTGGATTTCCGGCTGAAATTGGTCATTGATATGGACCGGAATTGATTCGGCGCTTATAATCCGGCGATTTTTGATTTTTATTTGAGCGAGGGCGCCGCGGCGGGTGGCTTCCGAAAAATTTTGGTCAAAAACAAAATTGCCGAGGCTGTAGAAGATGTAGCCACCGTGGTACTCCTCTACCTCTTGGATCACATGGGGGTGGTGGCCGATAACGAGGTTAGCGCCAGCGTCAATAATTTCGCGCGCCAGTTTTTGCTGGGTTTGGTTGGAATGGGCTTGATATTCTTCGCCCCAGTGAAGTGAGACGATGACGAGGTCGGCTTTGGTTTTGGCAATGGCGATTTGGTGGCGAATATTTTCCGGATCGGGGTCGCTGATGCCGATTGAGTTTGTTCCGGCTTCTAAACTTTTTGGATAGAGCGTGGTGAAGGCGAGAAAAGCAAGGCGCGTGTTGTGAATGGTAAAAAATCGCGGAGCATTAGCTGATTCAAAATTTTCTCCGGCGCCGAGGGGAATGATATCGAGTTCGTTGAGAATGTTTATGGTATCAAGTAGGGCTTTACTCCCCCAGTCCCAAATGTGGTTGTTGGCAACAGAGACGGCGTCAAAACCGGCGGATTCTAAACCGATCGCAGTTTCCGGATCGGCGCGAAAGGAATAGATACTCCCCTGATTGGCGCCACGGTCGGAAATGGGATTTTCCAGATTGGCAAAGGCGAAATCGGCGGAACGGATTGTCTCCGCAATTTTCAAAAAGGGAAAATTTGAATCTTTAGTTTTTTGGATTTTTTGGCCAACCGCGCGGGAGAGCATAATATCGCCAGCGAAAATCAGGGTGATGGGTTTGGAGTTAAGGGCGGATGGATCGGCGAAGCTTATTTGAGCGAGTTGATTGGAGATATTGGCAGAGACAAAATTTTGCCCTTGAACCAGATTATTTAGGTTCGCAAAATTCTCCTGCCAATTGCGGAGTAAAAAAAACAGGGCAAACCCACAAACTGCAATAACCGATAAAAATAGGGTTTTTCGGAAAGCCATTCACTCACACGCTACCAAAATCCGCGAAAACAGCAACTTGGGCGGATGTTTTATTTGTGGACTATTTGAGAGAACCAAAAAAATCCTACCCTCGCTGATTTTTTTCTTTTTCAAACGCCTCCCAGTATGAAGCGCGATAATTTTGTAAATCCACTCCAGCTAGACGTTTTTTGCCATCTTCCTCGGTAAGAAGACTTTTGGCTTTAAGCCATTCTGCGAATTCGACTGTTTCTCGAACGAATTCCGACTCTTTATTAGTTCTGGCAAGGAACTCATTCTTATATTCATTATAAGGGGTTAACACAATATCTTCGGGCGATTTTTCAACATCTTCCTCTTTCAGTAGTTTTTCTTCTTTGAGCCAGGTCAAAAAATTCCGTGTTTCTTTTTCCCATGCGGATTCTCCAGAGGACTGAGGGGTTTCGAAATTATTTTTCATAATTTAATTATAGCATTTTTGCTACCGCTTGCACGTGTTTCACTAAAGTAGAGACATACCCCCATTCGTTGTCGTACCAAGAGATTACTTTGACAAGATCGCCGTCCACGACTTTGGTGAAGTTCAGATCAACGATGGCGGCGTAGGGTTCGCCGATAATATCCGAGGAGACTATTTGGTCCTCGGTGGTTTTTAGAATCCCCTTCCAGCGCGATTCGGACGCGGCTTTTTTGAGGATGGCGTTAACTTCGGCGACGGAAGTTTTTCGCTTGGCGACAAAAGTGATGTCGGCAACTGAACCGGAGGCGACGGGAACGCGAAATGCCAATCCATCAAACTTATCCTTAAGAGCAGGAATGGCGCGAGTTACGGAGATGGCGGCGCCGGTGGTGGAGGGAACAATGTTAATACCAGCGGCGCGGCCGCGGCGCAGGTCTTTGCCCTTGGTTGGGCCGTCGTTAAGATTCTGGGTGGCGGTATAGCCGTGGACTGTGTTTAAGATGGCTTTTTTTATGCCAATTTTTTCGGCCATAATCGCGACAACGGGTGAGGCGGCGTTGGTGGTGCAGGAGCCGTTGGAGGTGATGCTTACGCCGTCTAAACTTTCGTCTTCGTTTACGCCCATCAAAATTGTTTTACCGGACGGCCCGTCTTCGTCTTTGGCGGGAGCGCTGATGACCACATGCTTGGCGCCGGATTCGCGATGCGCTCTAGCGGCGGAATATTCTTCAAAAAATCCAGTGGACTCTATAACGACATCAATCCGGAGATCGCCCCAAGGCAGTTTGATCGGGTCTTTTTCCTGAAACATCATTATTTCTTTCCCACCAACGACTAACTTGCTTTTTCCAAACGCCATCTTGGTTTTGACATTTATTTCCGCACGACCGTAAACTGAATCGTATTGTAGGAGATAGGCAAGATTTTCCACACTTCCCAAATCGTTGATGGCGATAATTTCAAATTCGTCCCGTTCAATTGCCTGTCGTAGAAAAAGGCGACCAATTCTGCCGAAGCCGTTAATCGCAAGGCGAGTTTTTCTCATGTGATGAATTATAGCGTGATCAGCCGGCGCTGGCTTGTGCATTACCTAATCTGTTTCTAAAATAACCGGATCGCCGATCTTAATCCCCCGCCGAGTGATTTCTCCGGCGTTGATTTCTAAAACTTGATCGGCCGGTTCATCTGGTGAAACGATAGCAGGCGGAGATTTTTTAGGGGCGGGAATATTTTCGGAAAGCGCCACAACTTCTCCGCCGCGGATCCAAACAAAGTCTAGCGGGATCTTCATGCCGAACATCCAAAAGCGCTGACTAGAGGCCACTTTGAAGACAAACAACATGCCGCGATTTTCTGGAAGCGACTCCCGGAAAGAAAGACCCCGAGCTTGCTGGGCGGCGGAGCGGGCAACTTCTACTTCGTAAATTGCCTCACCGATTTTAAGGGTTGAGAGAACGCGATGCGGGCGAGGTTTGGTAACCACAAACCAGACGCCGACTATAATCAATAAAACAGCGCAGGCCGCAATCAAGGTGATGGAGTTTTTCATTTTTGGGCGAGATATTTGGAAGCTTCGAAGGCAACGATACCAAAAGCCACGGCGACGTTTAAGGATTCTTTGCGACCGAACATCGGTATTTCAATGATGTGATCGGCTAGTTTAATAATAGCAGGTTTTAGTCCAGAAACTTCGTTGCCTAACACAAGCGCTATCTTGGCCTCGTTTTCGTTAAGGCTTTTGAGACTTGCGCTATACGGCTCGGATTTAGACGATTGCTCCACGGCAACAATTTTGTATCCCCCTTTTTTTAATCGGCGCAGACACTGGAGCGCGAAAGTGGTTTTCTCCCAAGCCACAAATGATTCGGCGCCGAGGGCGACCTTAGCAAACTGCGAGCGCACTTTCTTGAAGCGATCCAAGGGGCTCGGCGTGATACCGCAGAGAAAAATCTTGGTTATACCGGCGGCATCGGCAGTCCGAAAAATGGACCCGACGTTGTGAACGCTTCGGACATCGCACAGCACGGCTGTTGTTTCCATTGTATAATCAATTTATGATTCGTTTTTTATTTTCAACGCTTACTATTTTAGCTGTTTTCTTCGGCTTTATCTACTTCGCACCAGCGGGGCTTAAAACTAAAATTTGGCGTGGGGCGGGGCAACTTTTACCAGAGAGCCTGACTTCCCAGGCGGAAACTTTATTCAAAAAACCGGTTGAGGCGCGCGCGGAACTGATTCAAAAACTTGCCACTAATTTTGAGGAGCTAAAAAAGAACGCGCCCGGAACGGCGGCACAACTGATCGCCGATTCAGAAGATGCCTTGCAAGATTTGGTGGCTAAAAATGAGAGTTTGTCGCTGACAGAACTTATTAAGAGTAAGGCGGTGGATTTATTTTTGCCCAA
>CAYIWJ010000024.1:0-5950 GCA_964367145.1 uncultured Candidatus Saccharibacteria bacterium
CCGACTAAAGTCGGAATCCCAGCTTGCCGAAGCTCCGAGAGCTTCCCGCGAAACAGAAGTCCTCGCTGGTTGGAAAATGACGCTAGTCTCCGCGATGGCTGTGGGGAAAAGGCAGGACTCGGACATATTCCTTTCAGAGAGACGGGATAGCGCCTATTCTTCGCCGCTTCCTTTCGTGAACACCGCGGTTTCATTTTCTCCAGCGGAAAATAACCCGCTACCTCCCCACCAGAGGCGGGCAAGTCGGCATAAAAATTTTGACTGCTGTCAAAAACCAATCTTTTTATGCCTCCGAGAGTTGTCCACGAAAGGAAGCGGCTCGTTGGGTCAGAAGAATGAGGCTTTTGGAGCTTCTCAAAACACAAGAGTCCTGACTTGGGATAATGGAATAGATTATTTTTTCTTGTGGAGGTAGTCGTTGATATTTAGTACGGCTTTGATGGCATCGCCGGCGGAAATGTTATTTTGTTTATAGAGAACGTCGGTAACGTCGCCGGCACCCCAGATGCCCGGAATTGATGAACTTTGCGTCTTGTGATCAATAATCATTTCCCCAAAATTATTGAGTTCGACAATCCCCTTTAAAAAATCGGTATTGGGAAGAGAGCCGATTTCCACAAAAACACCGGAGACGGCGAGATCTTTTTCGGCGCCGGTCTTGGTGTCGGTATATTTAAAACCAGAGACCGAATTATCGCCGTAGATTTCTTTAGTGACGGCATTGAGTATGATTTCTACTTTTTCCGAGGCGCGGATTTTTTCCTGGGTTAGGGCATCGCCCTTGAGTTCGGCGGAACGGTTTAGGAGATATATTTTGCTGGCGTAGGGAATGAGGTCGCGAACGGATTCCAGTCCAGCGTTGCCGCCGCCAACTACAGCCACATCTTTGTTTTTGAAAATTGGAGCGTCGCAGGTGGCGCAGTAGGCCACGCCTTTGCCGTTAAACTCTTTTTCGCCTGGAATACCCAGAGTTCGGCGGCGGCTTCCCGAGCCAACGAAGATCGTTTTGGTTTCGATGGTCTTGCCTTGCGCGGTAGCAATGAGAAAGTAATTGGCGTTTTTCTGAACGCGCACCACTCGATCGCCGTCCATAATTTCTAAATCTTCTTGCGCGCGCAAATGCTCCTCCAGATTGCGGGCAAAATCAAAACCGGAGAGCGACTTGGCGCCAATCCAATTTTCGATTCCGGCCGAGACGACCGACTGGCCGCCAAAATTCTCGGCGATGACTAGGGCTTTGATTTTTTTACGAGCGGCGTAAACTCCGGCGGCAACTCCGGCTGGGCCGCCGCCAATGATAACCAAGTCGTACATAGGCTGATTTTATTTTACCCCCAAGGCTTTTTCCAGTTCGGAGCGGTTGAAACCGACAAAAACTTCGCCATCGATGTCAATAACTGGTACACCTAGCTGGTGCGTCTTGTTGATCATCTCCTCGCGGGCGGCATCGTCTTCGGCCACGTTGTGTTCGGTATAAGTCGCGTTGTGTTTTTTGAAAAACTCCTTGGCCATTTTGCAATACACGCAGGTTGGGGTGCTGTAGATTTTGATGTTTTTCATAATAATGATTTTTAAAATATATTCTTGCCTCTATTCTACAGCAGTTTTTTATTTTCCCCAAATGCCAACCATAGGACGAGTAAAATGGTTAGAACGCCGCCAGAAATACTATTCCAAAGCGCGGGAGTGACGCTGGCGAATCCCAAAATCCAAGGCGAGGCCAACTGCCAAAGACCTAAAACAACGCCGCCCCAATGAATCCACTTCATGTATTTAATACTACTCTTTGGCTCCGGTCGGAATACTATTGGATGCTTGGATCGCTTTTTCGATTTCCGGCTTAAAATAACTAAAAGGCACGGCGCCGGAGATTAATTTGCCGTTGATAAAGGTGGCCGGAGTTCCATTCACGCCGGCGGCAACTCCAGCGTCGTAGTCGCGCTGGATTTCGGCATCATATTTTGACGCGCTAAAACAAGAACCAAATGTTTTGGTATCCATGCCCAATTCTCCGGCGAGTTTGACGAAATCAATTGACGGTAACTGGTTTTGCCGATTAAAAAGCGTATCGTGATAAAGCCAATACTTACCCTGATCGCGAGCACATTCGGCGGCGTTGGCCGCGGGGCGCGCGTAGGGGTGAATGGCTTCCAGTGGAAAGTCGCGATAGACCAGATTGGCTTTGCCGGTTTCTATGTAATCTTTACGAATTGACTGTTCGGCCTCTTGAAACATCTTTTCGCAAAACGGGCATTGATAATCCCCAAAAACGATGATGGTTAAAGGGGCCTTGGGATCACCAAGCAAGACGTTGCCACCGGCATCGAGCGGTAAACTATTGCCCGTTCCGTTGGTTGTAGGTATGTTAGCCGAAACGTCGGCTAGTCCTTGATTGGCGCGCGAGCCAATACCGTAGACAACCGAACCGCCAATGATAATCGCCGAAGCTAAAATACTCACCGCCAAAAAAGTATTGCTTCGCCCTTCGTTACGCGTTTGAATTTCGGACATATTTCACTACTATAGGTTCCATGGATTCCATTGTCAAACTAAAAAGATTCGGACTATTCTTGGGCGACCTAGCCACCCTCTACTTGGCGCTTTTTTTGATGCTTTTTTTGCGTTACGGCGAGTTTTCGAGCGATGTAGTCCGTTTTCACTTCGCGCCTTTTAGTATTATTTTCGCCATTTGGCTCATTATTTTTTATATCGGCGATTTGTACGACTTGCGATTGCTTAAAAATAACGGCGAATTTTTTATCCGCTTTATTATTACCGTTGGCTTGAGTGGAATTTTAGCGGTCATGTTTTTTTACTTTATTCCCGATTTTATAATCGCTCCCAAGACAAACCTTTTTAGCTTTATCGGGATTTTTGCAGTGCTTGGCTACGCCTGGCGGCAACTTTACAATTACATGCTCAACAACAGGTTGAGCGTGGTTAGAATTTTGCTCACGGGCTATAACCGCACCACGGAAGAAATCTATCGCCAGTTGGAGCGCAATCCCCAACTTGGATATAGCGTGGCCTTTTGGATGAAGGAGGGCATGGAAGAAAAGAATCCGCAGATGCTCGCCGAAATTATTAAGCGCCAGAAAATTGATGTAGTAGTTTTGCCGGCTCACTTAAAGAAAAATCCCCGCGTAGCCCACGTGGCCTACGGAACACTCGCCTTGGGGGTGGAGGTTATTGATCTGGCGACACTTTATGAAAAAATATTTCGCAAGATTCCGGTGGCCGAGCTGGAGGAGTCTTGGTTTTTAGGAAATTTGGTGCAAAACCATCGAATATATGACTCGCTCAAACGGCCCGTGGAGATTGTTTTTGTTTTGGGTCTGGGCGTCTTGCTTTTGCCTTTGATTATTTTAATCGCCTTAATTATTAAGATAACTTCGCCCGGATCGGCTATTTTTCGCCAAGTTCGCATTGGTTATCGCGATGAGTCGTTTACTATTTTTAAGTTTCGGACGATGCGCCTTGACGCCGAAAAAAACGGTCCGCAATGGGCGGCGCAGAAAGACGATCGCTCGACGCGTTTTGGACACTTCTTGCGTCGAACCCATCTTGATGAGTTGCCCCAGTTACTGAATGTTTTAAATGGAACCATTTCGCTCGTCGGTCCGCGACCGGAGCGTCCGGAGTTCGTCGCAAAACTCAAGCAGGAGATTTTATATTACGAACTGCGACATTTAGTTCGCCCGGGTGTAACCGGTTGGGCGCAAACGCATTATCGCTACGGTGCCTCGATTAACGATGCTTATGAAAAACTACAGTATGAACTCTACTATATTCGTCACCGCTCATTTATGCTGGATATAATCACTCTGCTTAAAACCGTTAAATTTTTCTTTACTAATTTTTAGAATAAACGATGAATAACAAACCCACGAATGTTAAGCGTATTTTTTCTGAAGTTTAAAAGTAGATGAACATTAAAGCGCGACTATTTCCCGAGGGAGTTTCCGCCAGGTCTACCGTCATCAAAAACGTGGCATGGCTTTTTTCGGGGCAGATTGTGGGGCGACTAATTCGCGCTGGAATCGTAGTTTACGCGGCTCGCGTGTTGGGCGCGGCGCATTGGGGAGCTTTTGCTTATGCTCTTGGCATAGTAACTTTTTTGACAGTTTTTTCCGACATTGGAATCAACGGACTAATTACCAAAGAAACCGCGCGCGATGAATCTTTGCGCGACCGTTACCTGGGAACCGCTTTTTTTCTGAAACTGATTTTAATCGGTTTGGTTTTTTCCGGAATCTTTTTGCTTTTCCCTAGATTTTCCAGTATTCCCGAGGCGACGACGCTGATGCCAATTTTGGTTTTTGTTTTTGCCTTTGATACGCTCCGCGATTTAATGTCGGCGGTAAGTCGGGCGCTGGAAAAAATGCATCTGGAGGCGACCTCAACCATTTTGACCAATGTGGCGATTGTAGTCTTGGGCGCCGGCGCATTACTCATTCGCCCGAACACAACCTCGCTAGCCCTAGCTTATGCGATTGGTAGCGGCGCCGGAATGTTCGCGTCTTTTTTTGTTTTGCGCCGCAACTTCCGCAATCTTTTTACCAGCTTTACCCGTTCCCTGCTCAAGCCGATCATAACCACCGCCTGGCCATTTGGACTCTTGGCCATGCTCGGCGCCATTATGCTCAATACCGATATTATTATGATTGGGTCTTTGGGCACGCCCACGCAGGTTGGTTATTATTCGGCGGCGCAAAAAATCATTCAACTGCTTTATGTTTTACCGGCATTTTTGGCGACGGGTATTTTTCCCTTGATGTCGCGCTTGGCCAAGAACAATAGCGAGGGGGCGGATCGGGTTTTGGGTAAGTCGTTGGCTTTGGTGATTATGCTCGCCCTGCCAATTACTATTGGCGGCATTTTTGGCGCGCCGTTTATTATTCGGCTTTTCTTTGGGGCGGAATATATTCCGGCGACATTGAGCTTGCGGATTTTGATGCTGACTTTGCCGATTACTTATCCGGCGATGATTTTGGGAAATGCCGCCTTTGCTTATGACGAGCAGAAAAAATTTATTCCTTTTGTCTTAGCCGCGGCTTTATCTAACATTATTTTGAATGCTTTATTGATTCCAGTTTTTGGCATTGCCGGCGCTTCGGCGGCGACGATTGTGGCGCAACTCACGAGCAATATCTTTATTTGGCGAAGCATGAAGCGAATCAGCGGATTTAGGGTTTATTCTCATATCAAGACATATTTAGGGCTTTAACGTTTTGATACCGCGTCAAGAATTAACCGAGAGAGCATCTGAACAATAGAGCGAATTACGATCCCTCCAGCATTTGCGACTTGCCGTGTTCGCGGATTTTGGCCAGAGCCTTGGCTTCGATTTGACGGATGCGTTCGCGGGTAACGCCAAACTCCTTGCCAACTTCTTCCAGCGTGTGGGTGTTGCCGTCTTCCAGACCAAAACGCAATTCCAGAATCTTTTGCTCGCGGGGTGGCAGGTCAACTAAAATCTCCTGAATCCGTTCGCGCAAAAGCGCGCGCGAGGCGAGCTGGGCCGGTGAGAGGTTTTTTTCGTCGGGGATAAATTCTGAGAGCGTGGAGTCTTCATCGCTGTCGCCCACTGGAGATTCGAGTGAGACGACTTCCTGCGAGATTTTTTGGATGTGGTGGATTTTTGTGACCGGCATGTTCATCTCAATAGCAATTTCTTCGGCGAGCGGTTCACGGCCAAGCTCTTGCAAAAGACGACGCTTGGCTTGGGTATATTTGGAAATAGTCTCCACCATATGAACTGGAATGCGGATGGTGCGCGACTGGTCGGCTAAGGCGCGGGTTATGGCCTGCCGAATCCACCAGGTGGCGTAGGTGGAGAACTTGAAACCCTTGCGATAGTCAAACTTATCCACGGAGCGAGAAAGGCCGATGTTGCCTTCCTGCACTAAATCCAAAATGCCAAAGTTTGGCGTGCGGTTAACATAACGCT
>CAYIWJ010000025.1:0-4222 GCA_964367145.1 uncultured Candidatus Saccharibacteria bacterium
TCTTCGTTCGCAAGACCGTATAATGAGGCAAAACGACGTAGCCTAAAAAATCTACGCCATGTGAAACCTTCCGCAATATAATCTTCTGCGGATGAAGTTCCAGCCTCAATGACTCACCCAAAAAATTTGAAAGTTTTAGAATCAAAGCCTCAAGATATTCCCGCGATTCGTGAACTATAACAAAATCATCCGCATATCGAAGATAAAGTTTTTCTCGTAATATGTGCTTTACGAATTGGTCGAGCTCGTTCAGATAAATGTTGGCAAAAAGCTGGCTCGTTACATTACCAAGCGGCAACCCTTTCTGTGGCGCAGTCTCGAAACTCGAAATAATCAGCCGGATAAGACGCAAAGCATCCGCATCCGCAACCCGCCGTTTGATCAACTCAAAAAGAATTCGGTGGTCAATCGAATCAAAAAACTTTTTGATGTCTAATTTCAAGGCATACGCTGGGCGGCGATAATTGTGCGTGGCTCTTCGGATAAAATCCGCCAAACGTACTACGCCCCTGTGCGTCCCCTTGCCGACCCGGCAGGAATACGAATCAAAAATAAACAGCTTGTCGAAAATCGGAGACAAAACCCGAAACAAAGCATGATGCAAAACCCGGTCCCGCACCGTGGCTTTGTGGATCTGTCGCCTTTTCGGATCATAAACAACAAAACGGTAATATCCACCGTGCCGATAGTTTCCCAAACGCAAATCCTCCCCCAAGGCAAAAAGCGAGTTCACAAGATCAATCTTAAACTTTTGCACATCGGCCTTCATCCCCTTCCCAGCTTCAAATTCTCGCCACGCCACAAACAAATTTTTCCTTGTTATGATAGATTCAAATACATGAATCCATACTCCGGATTCTCTTCTGGGAATCCCCCCCCCCAACGCAATTTCGAGAAGTGATCATCTACCAATTGTAGAAAAAACCATCAGCGCGTACAAACTCTGGCACAGTTATTTACCGCATATCAAAAAAGAATCGCGCTTTACGCTCGGTGAAAAAATTGACGGGCGTTTTACTGAACTGATCGACAGTCTGCTTGTCACGCGCTATGCGCAGAAAACCAGAAAACTATTGGAAGCGAAAAAAGCCAGCGAGTTACTCGATTCGCTCAAGTGCTTTCTGAAAATAGCCTGGGAAATAAGAATCCTCTCCGACAATAAATACCTAGCCGTCAGCGCTCCGCTTTCCGAAACGGGAAAAATGCTCGGAGGGTGGAAAAAGCAAATCGAAAAAGAAAACTCCGCCTAAAAATAGCGGAGAATAAAGAGAATTGCGGAAGACGAGAAACCGACACTGTTTACTCCAATCGTTGTCGTTCCAGTTCAGGTTGAGCTTGCGCCTGTCGTCGATGTTGTCGAGGTAGGGCACGTTCACGTTGCCGTGGTTCTGCCACACCGAATACTATGTGCAGAATGCCATGCATGTCATCGCTCCTTGATTGCTCTTAAAGCGGAATTTTATTCCGGGACTGCTTTCCCGAAAGCATTCTGCACCAAGTCATCTCTATTTTTAAGTCTCGCAATAAACGATGACCTAGGATTCAGCCGCCCCAAGCCGTAGCCAAAGGCTGTCGCGCCTACTACCCGAAAACAGTATAGCAAAAAAAGAAATGCCCTCACCGGTGGTAACCGGTGAGGGCATGGGTCCAAGGGCTAAAAGCCCAAGGAAGCAAGTGCTAGGACTTGCGGAAGACGAGAAACCGACACTGTGGACCCCAACCGTAGTCGTGCCAGGCCAGGCAGAGCCCGCGCCCGTCGCCGACGCCGCCGAGGCAGGGCACGTCCACGCTGCCGCGGTTCTGCCACACCGAATCAAGAGCAATAATGGGGAACTGCCGCTGGAGGTCGGGATGCCGCTCGCCGAGGATGAGGAGGTGTTCGAGCTTGGCGGGTTCGAGATCACGACGCTTGATCTCGACAAGAACGTCCCTCGTGGAAATGCCCTGGTTGAAGTGCAGAAGTTCGAGTCTAACCTCCTGCCTTCCGCTTCCCGTGATCGGGAAGTTTTGAGGGGTGATATCTTCGTTCACCCAGTCGTACTTCCCAGCCCCGATCATCTCCTGCAGGGTACGAGAGTAGTCGAGAGTGAGGGTGAAGGTGGGAGGGGTTTCTATGGTCTGCGAAACCTCTTCCTTCACCAGCATCTCAACCCACTTCCGACGGAAGTCCTTGTCGGTCTCGATCCGCTTGAGGTGGCTGTCGGTTCCACCTTGGTGCTTGAACTCCTTCCAAATCAGCTTCATGATCTCGATGAATGCCCAGAAGCCAGCAAAAAGCTGATTCTGCGGCTCGCGAGTTGTATTCTGTGCCATGCTGAACTTTCCTCCATTCCCTATACAGACCTCGAGCGCAAACAAAACCTTAACACCGTGTTAAGAGGATTGTTCCGGCGAAAGGCAGATATCAAGGAACTGCGAGTATTCTACCACCAAAACTGCAAAAAAGTCAAGGGGCGATGTACGAAGCAAAAAAGCCACTTTTTACAGGGGTTTTAGCCTGTCATACCTGATTCTTCTTTCTACTCACGAATGGGTGCGTTTGAATAATTCAAAGTAGATTGTGTCTTATTTTTTGAAACTCCCACGCCTAAAAGAGACCAATCACATCTTTCACGGTAATAAAAATCATCAAAAGTATCAGCAACCAAAACCCAATGGCATTAGCAATCATCTCCCGCTTGGCCGAAAGCGCGCTCCCCTTAATTTTTTCAATCAACAAAAACAACATTCTCCCGCCATCCAAAGCCGGAAACGGTACGGCATTAAGCACCGCTAGATTAAGCGAAATCAACGCCACGAGTTGTACCAGATGCAAAAATCCAAACCGCACACTTGCTTGCGCGATCTGAAAAATCCCAATCGGTCCCACAAAAGCTTCTCTTGGCGCCTGACCAATAAATAAACCCAAAACCAAAGAGACCAGCGAAGAAACAATCAACCAAATCGTCTGCGCCGCGGCAAATAGTCCCTCCTTAATTGAAGCCAAAAAACCAAGTTTTGGAAAACCCGATTCCGAAATCGCGACACCCAAAGCCCCGCGACCTTCAACCGGATTTAAATCGGGAGTGGCAATAACAGATAAAGTCGTAGTCGCTCGTATGACAGAAAAAGTTGTCGCCTCACCCCGATGATTATTCACAAATTCAACAAACTCTTTGGAACTGCGGAAGTCAGCCAAGGCATCGCCTGATTTAAAACCGGCAATCGCCGCCGGAGAATCTGGCGCGACATTCGAAACCACGACCGGCCCGGAAAGTCCGGTCAAAAAAAGCAAAGACAACAAAGCCCAGCCCAAAAAGAAGTTCATCACCACACCGGCTACAATAACAATAAAACGCTTCCAAATCGGCTGGTGCGAAAAATTGCGCTCCCGTGGAATGTTCGGCTGCTGTTTTTCTTCTTCATTCAAATCCGCTCGCTCGCCAAAAATTTTAACGAACCCGCCGAACGGCAAAAGATTGATGCTATAAACAGTCTCCCCCACTTTCTTGCCGAACACGCGCGGCGGAAACCCAAAACCAAACTCCTCCACGTAAAGCCCAAAAGCTTTGGCGCACAAAAAATGCCCCAACTCGTGTATAAAAATCAAAACAGAGATTCCAATCAGTAATAAGAAAATTGTCATTCTTGTATCTCGATAATTTTTTTGGCCACCAACTCGTCAATGCCGCGATTCGTATTGTCGGTAATTTCCTGAACTTGTTTCTTGGCCTTGAACTTCTGATCCTCGCTCAATTCCTTAGCTTCAAAAAGAGTTGCCACCTCCTTGTTCGCCTCGTCGCGGGCGCCTCGCAAACGAATCCGGATTTTTTCGGCAATTGCTTTGGCGAGTTTGGCCAACTCTTCTCTACGCTCGGCGGTTAGCGGCGGCAACTGAAAGCGAACTGTGCCACCATCAACCGTCGGCGTAATACCAAGTGAAGAATTTTGAACCGCTTTGGCGATAGCCGGAGCCGCATTGCGATCCCAAGCCGTCACCACCACCTCACGCGGTGGATTGATGCCGATTGACCCAAGTTGCTTGACCGGCAACAACTGACCGAAATAATCAACTTTAAGATCTTCCACTATTTGTGCGCTGGGGCGATTGGTGCGAATACTCGCAAGTTCAATCCGTAAAGCACCCAAAAACTCCTTAGTTCGAGTTTCAAAAGCCATAAGAAGTGGTTCCATAAAAATTAGCCGACGCGACAAACAAGCGGCAAAAAATAAATCACCAAGC
>CAYIWJ010000025.1:4322-5665 GCA_964367145.1 uncultured Candidatus Saccharibacteria bacterium
TTCCATAAAAATTAGCCGACGCGACAAACAAGCGGCAAAAAATAAATCACCAAGCCGACAAAAAGCAAGACCATAAAGAAACCGAAAGCCTTATCCATATAAAGATTAAACATACAAAACGGCAGCCTCAATCTGCAACCGTTGATTAGTATTATACCGATGCATTTGCATCAGTCTATAGGATAGAGCCGAAAGCGTCGGTAAATGTCGCGTCAGATCCAAGCGCAGATGTTCCACCAGCGCCACCACAAAATCGGTCAGCGGCCGCTCTTCTTCGGTGAATAATTTAAGCATCGCCTTGCGCTCCTTAAAATCCGCTCGCAGAAAAATCGGAACTTCCGGCCGAAAACTGTGCGCATCCTGAAAAATAGCCTCTCCGCTTACATAAATCCTTTGCAACCGCGAAATAACCGGTGGAAACAAAGAATCGGGATCATAAACATTCAAAAAAATTATTGCGTGCTCCGGTGGTTCTTCTAGAATTTTAAGCAAAGCCTGTTGAGCAATCTGCGTCAGTTGATGCGCCGCGTCAATCAGAATTACTCGCCGCGAAGCGCGAAAAGGCTTAACAAAAACCTCGGCGCGAAAAAGCCTAATCTTATCAATGCCGCCTCCTTGCTCGCTCGCGGCGTCAAGCACCAATAAATCCAGTAACGTCTCGTTGCCTTCCCAAGAGCCAGTTTCCAAAAATCGCGCGAAGCCTAAAACAATGTCGCGTTGGCGAGTCAGCGACTGGCCAAATAATAAGTAGCCATGAGCCAAACGCGAACGCGAAACCAAACGCTCAAAATCTCGTCGCAAGTCCTTAACAAAAGCCATATTCCTTAGTCTACCATTATCGCTTGGTCAGCAAAGTTCGCTTATAGACGTCAAGATGGTTCAAAATCAATCCCGCTCCCTTGGCCACACAAAACAAAGGATCCTCGGCTAAATAAGTCGGCACACCGGTCAAGCGGTGGAAAAACTCATCTAAATGACGAAGTTGGCTTCCACCCCCAGAAAGAATCAGCCCCTTTTCCATAATATCGGCCACTAACTCCGGTGGCGTAGTGTTAAAAACATTCTGCACCGACGAAGCAATTTCCAAAAGAAACGGTGTTAGCGCCTCGGCAATCTCGTTAGACTTAATCACAATGTCTCGCGGCAAACCAGAAACTAAATCTCGCCCGCGCAATTCAAAAGTAAGCTGCTCCTTGGTTGCCAAAGCTGAACCGATTTCAATCTTAACCGCTTCGGCAGTCTGTTCTCCGATAGCCAAAGAGTGTTTGCGTTTAACATAGTCAATAATCGCCTGATCAAACTTATTTCCCGCCACTCGCAAACTAGACCAAGAAACAATACCC
>CAYIWJ010000026.1:0-5595 GCA_964367145.1 uncultured Candidatus Saccharibacteria bacterium
GAAGCCTTAATCAGCACTAAATCGCCGCGGCGAATATGGCCATGCACCACCCGCGCCGCTTCGGCGGAAGTTTCAAAAGACAACACATTCTTCGCCGGAAAATGAACGGCGATCGCCGCCTCGGCTATAAACTTCGCCCGCGGTCCAACGGTAATTAGAAAATCAAACACCTTAGCCACCGCTCTCCCAACCTGCTCATGAGCCTCCAAAGAATATTTGCCAAGCTCCAACATGTCGCCCAAAACCGCCACTTTTCGCTTGGCGGGTAAATCCTTAATCGTTCGAATCGCCTCCAACACGGATAGTGGTGAGGCATTATAAGCGTCATCAATAATTCGCGTGGCTTTGATTCCCAAAAGCAAGCGCATTCTGTGTTCGGGCAAACGATAGCTCAAGAGCGCCTCGGAAATCTGGACTAAGTGCAGACCAAAAACAATGCCCACTCCCGCGGCGGCGGCGGCGGCATAAGCCGCTCCACGGCCAAAACACCCGTCCAATCGCACCGGAACAAAACTTCCAGCATATTGCAACTTAAAAGAAATCCCAACCGGAAGCTGATTTTCAATTCTAGTTTCAAAATTAGAGATCCTCAAATCAGCATCGGATTCAAAACCATAGGAAATTAAATGAGCTCGCGTTCGCTCGCGAATACCCCGAATCACCTCATCATCAGCATTCAGCAAAGCAAAACCGGTCGCGGGCAGACATTCAATAAGTTTTGATTTTTCCCGCGCCACTGCTTCGGGACTGCTGTAAAACTCCAAATGAACTGGCGTCTCGCCAATCGCCGAAATTACCGAAATCTGCGGCCGAACTATATCTAAAAGATACTTAATATCTCCCGGCCGATCAGCCGCATATTCAATGATCAGAACTTCGGGATAATTAACTTTAAAGATCAACTGCCAGCAAGCGACCACCAAAACCCGCAGCCAAAATAACAACCCGCCGGATTCGCGCCAATCGCCCAGCACGGTCAGCGCCACCCCAAATTCATTGTTGTAATTGCCGGGAGTAGCCCGCACTCGCCGCGCCGAACGAAGCACCACATAGATCGCGTCCTTCGTGGAAGTTTTACCGACACTTCCAGTAATGCCAATAACCCCCGGAGAATATTTGCGAATCGTAGCCGCCGCCAAAAAACGGATTAAATGTTTGAGCAAGGTTTTCATATCTTTCATAGAGATCCCTCATACGCCAAGTCATCAGGAGAAATAGTGTAATAGTTTATCAGAAAATCCGCGAACTCGCGAAACGCCGGCACCACGGTTGCTCCAGCAAGAGGCGCGCCCTGCGGTTTATCAAGTTTAATCAAAATCGTAAACCGCGGACTGTTCGCCGGCAAAAATCCGGCGTAAGAGTGAATATAATCTCCGCCATAACCGCCTTTTTTGAAATCGGGAACCTGCGCGGTTCCAGTCTTACCGGCAATGGCAAAATGCGGAATATCGGCCACATGAGCTTTGCGCACCGCCGACACCATCATTTTAGTCACTTGACCAGCCGCGGTTTCTGAAAATATTCTTTTAACTTCGGTCGGTGATTCGCTGGCATTAATCAGTGGCTTCATCAAAATACCGCGATTCGCAATCGCCGAAATTAAACTAATAAGACGCAAAGGCGTGAGCGCTACTCCCTGACCAAAAGAAGCTGTCGCATAGTTAATGTCGCTCGCGCCAGCCCGCAATGACCTTAAACTGCCGACCAACTCTCCCGGCAACTCGATTCCAGAAACGCGAGCAATGTCAAAATTTTCTAGATATTTCTTGAAAAGCGAGTGTCCCATCTGCCGCTCCACAAAAGCCGCGCCGGTATTGATGGAATTCTCAATAATCTCGGTCATTGTAACCTTGCCATGCGCCTTAAGGTCCCAATTTCGGATCGTCTTTTGATTGAGCGTCAGTAAACCGGAATCAACAAAAGTACTCTCGGGCGTCACGCTCCCGCTATCAAGCGCCGCCGCCATCGTCAGCACCTTGAAAATAGAACCCGGCTCGTAAACTGCCTGCACCGCCGGATTCAAAAAATTGCCGACCTCCGAACTTCCATAGTTATTAGGATCAAAAGTTGGCTCGTTTGCCAAAGCGATAATTTTGCCGGTTTTAGGCTCCTGCACGATAACCGATCCACCCGATGCGCGATGCGCAACCATTAAGCGAGTCAAAATATCTTCGGCTCTGGTTTGAACGTTTCGATCAATGGTCAAAATCAGGTCGCGCCCCTCACTCTCTGGTTTAGCAAGTTGATCATTATACGAAAGCTCCACGCCATACCTTCCTTTAAGCCCAGCGTCATCGCTCTTGGCGCCGACAAATCCCAATACGTGCGCCGCTAAATTCTGAAAAGGATAAAAGCGGAAGTTCTGCTCCCTAACATAAATTCCCGCTATCTTTAACGACCGCACCTTCTGTACTATCTCCGCAGTAACTTTGGTTTTAAGCAATTCATATTGATCGTTTGGCTTGTTAAGAATCGTTGTCAGACGTTCAACTTCTAGATCAATAACCGGAGCCAAGATCTCGGCGGCGGCTCTTGGACTAACCACTTCCTTTGGTACGGCGTAAACCACCGGATAAACTTTGGTCAGCGCCACTGGAATTAAATTGTCATTCTTATCCGTAAAAAAAATACTCCCGCGACTCTCGTCGCGAAATCCTGGAATATTTCGCTGAGCGGCTTTGGCGCGATAATAAGAACCCTGCTCAATTTGCAGGTTGTACACATGAAACGCCAGAAACGCAAACGAAGCGAAGAAAAGAAAATAAATAACGGAAAATCGCCACTTCATAGACCAATCGAAGCAGTCTGCCGGGGAAAAGCCGTAAGATAGCGGGGATAAGATTCAATCACCAAACCAAACTCCACTGCCGCCGCGGAAAGATGCGAAGCATCAAGAATACGATACAGTTGATTTTTAAGATCGGCATTATTGGCTCGCAAATTTTCGGTGGATTTCTCAACCGAAGCAATCCGATGTTTAAGATCAACATTCTCATTATACAAGGAAACCCCAACAAACAGGATGAGGATAAGCAAGCTAAAAAGACCAATAATAAAAGGCGACTGCCAAAAACGAATTTTAGCTGAAGCTAGAATGGTCATGATGCGATTTGACTAAGCTCCGCCACGCGTAATTTTGCCGAACGCGCCCGCGGGTTGTGAATAACTTCTTCATCCGAAGCTACTGTCGGTCTTTTAGTAACAACGCGCGCGCGACCCTCCCGCGCCAGTTCCAAAAATCCTCGCTTCACGATTCTATCCTCCAACGAATGAAAAGAAATAATCCCCACTCGCCCACCTTGAGTCACGATTAAAGAAACGTCGGTTAAAAAAAGTTTTAACTGGCTAAGCTCCTGATTGGCGTAGATTCGCAAAGCCATAAAAGTTCTGGTAGCCGGATGAATTCGCCCATGGGCATAATGCGAAGGAACCGCGGCGGTAACCGCCTCGGCTAGATCGCGAGTCGTTAAGAATGGCTTGATTCGTTCCCGATCCTTAATCACTCCCGCAATTTTTGCCGCGTAACGTTCCTCACCAAATTCGCGAAGAATTTTAGTTAAATCCGTCGCGCTTAACTCCGGCAAAAAATCACGCACGGCGCGAGTCTCATCGTTATAAGTCATTAGCAGGGGCTCATCAGACAAAAAAGAAAAACCTCTCGGCGGACGGTCGGTTGAACTAATTTGATCCGAAGAAAAACCCAAATCCAGCAAAGCTGCATGCACCAAAGGAAATCCGCGACGACTAATCGTTCGCGCGGCTTGCGCATAAGTATCATTTTCAAAAACCACATGACGATCCACAACTTCCCGTCCAAAAGCGGCAACCAACGCCCGCTCGGCGGTCAAGATGGAATACCGATCGGCATCAACCGCTAATAATTTTCCATCCGGCAAAATTCTCTTCAACAACTCAATGGCGTGTCCGCCCGAACCAACAGTGCCATCCAATACGCATTGCCCGGGACGTGGATTCAGCAAGCTAAGAATTTCTTGAATTAGTACCGGGGTGTGCATGTTGTTAGATTCCCAATCCGCCAAGTTGTTCGGCAATTTCATCCGATGCCGACTCCGTTTTACCCTTGTAGCGATTCCAGGCCTCCTCGTCCCAAATTTCCAATCGGCTATAGACACCGGCAATCACGGCGGTTTTTTTAAGTCCAGCGTACTTACGAAGATAATCCGGCACCAACACTCTGCCCTGCGCATCAATATCAACATCCATCGCGCCAGCCAACATCAAGCGCGCAAAAGCTCTAGCCGGAGCGTTTGCCAAAGGCATCTGCGCCAACTTCGCCGCTAGCGCCTCCCACTCGGTTTTAGTAAAAACAAAAAGACAAGAATCCAACCCCTTGGTCACAATCGCGCCATCAGTTAAGTCTTTGCGAAACTTAACCGGCAAGGCCATCCTCCCCTTGTCGTCTATATTGTGTTGATATTCCCCGATAAACATTGATTTTTAAAAATAAGATTTCCAGTTTAGTTCCCACAGCGAGGACTGTTTTCTCCCCACAGCCACCGCGGAGACTAGCGTCATTTTCTGCGAATGAATAGAGTTTTTGTCGGGTACCCCGAGCTCAAGCGAATAGGGTGACAAAAACTCTTTATGAATGAGCTAGAAAATAGCTGGTCGGAGTGGGCTGTGGGGAAAAATCAGTCCGAGCGCTACTTATCCCCAGATTCCAGACTTATCCCCATAGTTATCCACATCCCGCCACTCTTCACCAAGTATATACCCCGCTCCCCAGCAGGTCAAAAAAGAGGTCAACCCGGTCAAAACATAAAAAAACAGCGCCAAATAAGCACCGTAAAGCAAAAATAGAAAGTTATGCACACCTAGATTTTGATAACTACCAAGAAAACACCAATCGCACAAAAAAACGGAATATAAGAAAACCACAGGCGAACAAAAGCCTGTGGTTACGATGCGCTAGCCAAAAACTAGAAAGGAGCGCTGGCGAGAATGCCGATTCTCGGACACGAGGCTTCGACCGCGTCCGACAAACGCGGCTTCGCGCCTTGGTAAACCAAAACGCCAACCCCCCGCAAAGAACGGATTCGGTAACCGTTGCCGAGAATCTTGACCATGGCGCGATCGAGCGCGATGTCTAAAACATCTCCCGGACCAAAACGGGACGACTTGCCATTTGTGCCATTTGGCTGAACCCAACCATCCGCGTGATCTGCGCTAATCGCAAAAAATCGCTCATTGGATTGACTCTCGGAATCACTCCCCGCTACCGACTTCAATTCTCGAACCACAATCTTCCCATTGTCACAAATGCAGACCGCGTACCGCGGTTGGCTAACTGTCACAACTCCATCTTCAACAAACGAGTCATTTCGCATGTCGACCTCCTCCTGAAAGTTTTTCCCTCAACAAACACCTTCTCCAAAAAAAACACAGCTAATAAACCCGGGAAAAAAACTAATATCAGAACCAGTACCAAGCCGTTAACGACCAAAAAAACTAGACTAACCAAATATCAAGGTGCCAAAAAACGACACCAACCGAGGATAGCACAGAACACAAAAAACGCCAACAAAAAGCCCGCGAAGTATCGCGGGCGCAAAACAAAAAAATCAGCGACTCTCG
>CAYIWJ010000027.1:0-5590 GCA_964367145.1 uncultured Candidatus Saccharibacteria bacterium
GAATTGTGTCCGAGTGTTGCTTTACTGAATTTCCCGCCAATCCCCGCATTTCTTCCAACCAGCAAGGACTTCTGTTTCACGGGAAGCTCTGTTTCAACCCCATAATTAGCGAGGACTCTTTATTTTCTGGAAGCTCTCGGAGCGCTTCGCAGCTTGGCATTCCGTGAGGAATTGCGAAGCGCGAGAGGAAGGCTTGATTTTTCGCTGGAAAAAATCAAAGCCGGTTCCAGAAAACAAAGAGGCCGAGCGCTACTTCTTGCCTTCAATAATCAACGCCGCCACGCTCTTTGGCACCTCCTCGTAATGCGAAAACTCCATCGTAAAGTTTCCCCTGCCCTGCGTCATTGAACGCAACTTTGTGGCATAGCCAAACATTTCCGAAAGCGGCAACTTGGCATTCACTACCTTAATATTCATTCGGTCGTCCATAGACTCAATCTTACCCCGCTTCGCGGCAATATCTCCGGTAATGTCGCCCATAAACTCCGCTGGCATCAAAACCTGCACCTTCATAATCGGTTCCAGAATAACTGGATTGGCTGCCTTCGCCGCCTCTTGAAAAGCCATGGAACCGGCGATTTTAAAAGCCGCCTCCGATGAGTCCACCTCATGAAACGAACCATCATAAAGCGTCAAAGATAAATCAGTAACCGGATAACCGGCCAAAATACCCCGAGTCAAAGCTTCACGAACACCTTTTTCCACCGGCGCGATAAACTCTCGAGGAATAGAACCTCCGGTCGTGTCATCAATAAATTCAAAACCCTTGCCGCGCTCAAGCGGATCCAACTTAATTTTAACGTGGCCATACTGTCCCCGCCCACCGGTTTGGCGAATATATCTCCCCTCGGCTTCGGCATGAGCCCTAATAGTCTCCCTATACGCGACTTGGGGCTTACCGGTGTTCGCCAAAACACCAAATTCTCGCTTCATGCGCTCCACTAAAACTTCTAAGTGCAATTCACCCATACCGGAAATAATCATTTCGCCGGTTTCCGAATCGCCACCAACGCGGAAAGTCGGATCCTCTTCCGAAAGTCGGCGCAAAGCAATACCCATCTTCTCCTGATCAGCCTTAGTTTTCGGCTCCACTCGCATCGAGATAACCGGCTCCGGAAAAATAATTCTTTCCAAAATAATCGGCTGATCGGAATCGCACAAAGTATCTCCAGTCGTGGTGTCTTTTAAGCCAACGATAGCGCCTAAATCTCCGGCCGGAATCTCGTCAACTTCCTCGCGGTGGTTGGCATGCATTCGCACAATACGCCCGACCCGCTCTTGAATACCTTTCGTCGAATTAAAAACATAGCTTCCTTTTTTTACTACACCCGAATAGACGCGGAAAAAAGTCAGACTGCCAACAAAAGGATCGGCGGCAATTTTAAAAGCCAACGCGGAAGCCGGCTCGCTATCGTTCGGACTGCGGCTAATCTCGGCATTGGTTTTAGGATCAATACCCTTGACCGGAGGAATGTCGAGCGGCGACGGCAGATAATCCACCACCGCATCCAAAACAAATTGCACCCCTTTATTTTTCAAAGCCGATCCGGTAACCACCGGCACGATATTGTTGGCAATCGTCGCCTTGCGCAAAGCGGCTTTTAACTCGCGAAGCTCCGGAATCTTGCCCTCCAGATAAGAATGCATTAGGCGATCATCTTGTTCCACGATTTTTTCCACCAAATCATGATTCCGTATTTTAGCCTCGTCCACCATATTGGCCGGAATCTCACCCTCAACAATATTTTCTCCTCGTTCTCCTTCAAAGTGATAGGCCTTCATTCGCAATAAATCCACAATACCTTCAAAATTTCCCTCCAGCCCGATCGGTAATTGTATTGGAATGGCGTTCGGAGTTAAACGATCCTGAATTGACTTTAAGCTGTTTTCAAAACTCGCCCCCATTCGATCCAGCTTATTGATAAAACAAATCCGAGGCACTTTATAATCATCGGCATATCGCCAGTTGGTTTCCGACTGTGGCTCCACGCCCGCCACGCCGTCAAAGACCACCACCGCGCCATCGAGCACCCGCAAAGAACGCTTCACCTCCACGGTAAAATCAATATGCCCCGGAGTATCAATCAGGTTAATACGATGCTCATCAGCCTTGTCTTTGCCGGCCGCGTCCTTGTGCGCGTAAGTCGGCGTCCAAAAACAAGTGGTCGCCGCCGAAGTAATCGTAATCCCCCGCTCTCGCTCCTGATCCATCCAATCCATCACGGTGTCTCCGGTATGCACCTCGCCAATTTTATGACTAATGCCCGTATAAAAAAGAATCCGCTCCGAAACGGTCGTCTTCCCGGCGTCAATGTGCGCCACCACGCCGATATCACGAACTTTTTCCATTGGGTATTGTCTGGGCATAAGGCAAAATTAGAAGAAACTATAGCACATTGCCGCGAGAAAGGGGTCGGGAAAACGGGAGTTTTCCCGTGGCGGAAATATTAAAACCGCTGGGTTTTAAGGAATTTTTTCCCGCAGAAAAAAATGACGCGTCAATGTGCGCCACCACGCCGATATCACGAACTTTTTCCATTGGGTATTGTCTGGGCATAAGGCAAAATTAGAAGAAACTATAGCACATTGCCGCGAGAAAGGGGTCGGGAAAACGGGAGTTTTCCCGTGGCGGAAATATTAAAACCGCTGGGTTTTAAGGAATTTTTTCCCGCAGAAAAAAATGACGCGTCAATGTGCGCCACCACGCCGATATCACGAACTTTTTCCATTGGATATTGTCTGGACATAATCAACGAATAACGAAATAGCTACGAGAATATAAAAATACTCGCTGATAATTTTCTTTACCAAGAAAAATGCGCGAAGGCTCGGTTGGCCTCGGCCATGCGATGCGTATCTTGTTTCTTCTTAATCGCGTTGCCCTCGTTTTTGGCGGCGGCAATCAATTCTTCGGCCAGCCGCGCCGACATCGGTTTTCCTTTCTTGGCCCTCGCCCCCAAAATAATCCAGCGCACCGCGAGCATAAACTTCCGCTCCGGTCGCACCTCGCGCGGCACCTGATAATTGGCGCCACCAACTCGCTTGGAAGCCACCTCCACGGCCGGCGAAACATTCTCCAATGCCTTCTCAAAAATCGCAAGCGGTTTTTCTTTGGTCTCCTTGGCGATAATTTCAAACGCACCATAAAGCACCCGCTCGGCGGTTGATTTTTTTCCGTCACTCATCAGACAATTAATAAAACGAGCGATGGCTACGCTTTCGTACTTCATATCCCCAACATGTTCACGGCTATAATTTCTTTTTTTTCTCATACAATTTATTCCTTTGCTTTCGGCGTCTTAGCTCCATATTTAGAGCGCTGCTGCCTACGATCTTCAACTCCGGCGGTATCTAGCACGCCACGAACTATATGGTAGCGAACTCCCGGCAAGTCCTTAACTCTTCCGCCGCGAATAACCACCACCGAGTGTTCCTGCAAGTTGTGTCCCTCGCCCGGAATATAGGCCGTAACCTCCATACCGTTGGTCAGTTTGACTCTAGCCACTTTTCGCAAAGCCGAGTTCGGCTTCTTGGGTGTAGTCGTAAAGACCTTCACGCACACCCCACGCTTAAAAGGCGACGGCACGGTAATCGGCCGATTCTGAATCGCGTTAAAATAACGACGCAAAGCCGGAGCTTTCGCCTTATAGACGCGACTGGTTCGCCCACGCTTAACTAATTGCCTAATAGTTGGCATACAGGGAGACAGTGTAGCAAAGGTGCTAAAACCTCGTCAACCGAAAGAAAAACATCAAACCCAAATCAGCTCCTCTCCATAACCCAGACCACAGCGTTGCTCACCCTAAAAAATCCCCGCCGCGCCAACGATAATCCGATACAAAAACGCGATCACCGGAGTCACAAAATGAAAACCAAAGAAAATCACAAACAATAGAATAAAAAATCCATAACGGTTGAGAAAGTGTTGAATCTCCTGAAATCCATCCGGCAAAAGCGCGAATAAAACCTTGGAACCATCAAGCGGTGGAAAAGGAAGTAAGTTAAAAATTGCCAGCGCAATATTGGTCAAGACAATTATATTAAAAGCCAGAATAAGTTCTCCCAAAAAATTCGCCTGCGCGAAGGGAAGTAAAACCCGCGCCCCAATCCCAAAAAAAATCGCGATCGCTATATTACTCGCCGGTCCCGCGAGCGCCACCAGCCCCGCGTGTAATTTAGGCTTGCGTAAGTTAAACGGATTGTAAGGTACTGGCTTGGCCCAGCCGAGTGTCGTCTGTCCCCCAGAAATAAAAAACAAAGAGATCGGTAGCAATATCGAACCGAACAAATCCACGTGCTTGATCGGATTCAAGGTTAGCCGTCCAGCATCGCGCGCCGTTGGGTCCCCTAATCGCAAAGCTACCGCGCCATGAGAAATCTCGTGAATAATGACTGAAAAAATCAAGACAAAAAGTTGAAAAAGCAAAAAAGGAATGGAGTCCATAAAAATCCAATAAATTAGCGGTTAATTTCCTTTATATAGCGCTCCCTATTCCACGATTCTGGAGATTTCAAAACCCGCTTCCCATTTTGCGCCAAAACCTTCGTATGCTGATATCCCACACCAAATTCTTTGGCCAAGGCCTTTTCGTCGGCATCGGTCTCCGAATCGTTATAATTTACCCTAAACCCAACCACGCGATCATTTGTGAGCGCGTTAAAAACCTCTTGCATTATCGGAAACTCGGCTTTGCAAAGCGGACACCAGTTAGCGTAAAAATAAAGTACGATCAACTTTCCGCTCGCAACCGCCAAATCGTAATCAGCTTTATTAAAAGCCAAAAGCGGCGCCACACTTCCCGCTAAAACTTCTCCCTTGTAGACGGATGCCAAGCCATTCACCGGACTTTGACCATCAACCAATGGCGCCGGCGGAGTAACCGAAGTTAAACGATCAGCCGATTCGTCCCTGTAATCAGCAACATCAGTTTTTCGGTTCGCCACAAAAAAGCTAGCCCCAATCGCCAGCGCCAATAAAACGGCCACCAGCCAAACCGTGCTAAAACCGCGTCTTTCCGAAATATTCATATCCGAAGTATAGCCAGAAAATCGCAACTTCGCAAGAAAACAAAAACACCCGCCGGAAAAAATCCAACGGGTGTCTTTGTGGAAAGCAGAGAGATTACCAGTTGCTACCGGAATCTCGTCCACCGCCGAAGCCACCGCGACCAAAGCCTCCATCGCGACGCGGAGGACGGGCCTCCATCGGACGGTCTTCATTCACGATCAGCGTTCGACCACCAAGCTCCTTGCCATTCCACATTTCGATCGCCTTCATGGCTTCCTCATCGGAGGCCATTTCAACAAAACCGAAACCCTTAGAACGGCCGGACATCTTGTCCATAATGATGGTCGCCGAAGCTACAGTTCCCGCTTGAGCGAAAGCTTCTTTCAAAGCCTCGTCATTCGTGCTGTAGGGCAATCCACCAACGTATAATTTCTTAGCCATCGTTTACGTGTGTGTTTATCTCTTTGTGTAAGCCGACCTTCTCTCTTGTTCCTACTTCACGAAAGACTTTCGTCTTCGACTTATCCTCACACGTATAAACGCGCTAGGCCTTGGAAACGAAAATGAGAAAAACTTACAACT
>CAYIWJ010000028.1:0-3747 GCA_964367145.1 uncultured Candidatus Saccharibacteria bacterium
GAGAAACCACTGTGAATTGTGGTGTAAAGAACATCAGAGCTGTAATCTCCAAATTATGACTCACGCCACTGACAACAAAAAACCGATGGACGCGAAAAAATCTTACACTTGCCCGATGCATCCGGAGGTCCAATCCGACAAACCCGGAATGTGTCCGGATTGCGGAATGCAACTTATTCCGGTAAAGAAAAAATCAGCTGGCCTAGTTCAACGTAAATCAGAAAATGATTTCAACAAGCACGCCGGACATTCTACCAACATTTTTAAGGCGAAATTTTGGACAAGTTTAATTCTTTCTATTCCGGTTGTCGCTTACTCCGATATCGCGCAAAAACTTCTTAACTACAAGGCGCCGTCTTTTTTTGGTTCAGCTTATTTACCGCTTATTCTTTCGTCGGTAATTTTCTTTTATGGCGGCTGGGTTTTTATTGCCTCCGCCTACCGCGAGCTTAAAGCGCGACTACCGGGAATGATGACGCTAATCGCGCTCGCGATTTCGGTGGCTTATGGATACAGCGTGGCGATAGTTTTTTTGGGGAACGGCGAAACGCTTTTTTGGGAGCTCGCGACGCTGATTACGATTATGTTGCTTGGCCACTGGATAGAAATGAGGGCGGTTTCTGGCGCTCAAGGCGCACTCAAGGAATTATCCAAACTACTGCCGGATCAGGCGGAAGTTTTAAGAGGTGGACGGACTGAAATCATTCCCCTTTCGGAGCTAAAGCAAGGCGACGTTGTTTTAGTAAAACCCGGCGGGAGAATTCCCGCCGATGGCACGGTGCAAGATGGAATGTCGGATGTAGATGAGTCCATCGCCACCGGAGAATCTAAGCCGGTCGCGAAGAAATCCGGTGAGGCGGTTATTGCCGGTACGATCAACGGCGACGGTTCGTTAAAAATTTTGGTGACTGAAGTCGGCGAGAAAACTTTTTTGGCGGGCGTGATGCGGCTGGTGGCGGAAGCCCAAAGTTCAAAATCACGACTACAGGTTTTATCCGATCGGGCGGCCTATTACCTGACAATTATTGCCGTGGTGACTGGAGGCGCGACGCTTGTTACTTGGCTCGCCATCGCCGATCCGGCCTTTGCCATCAATCGCATGGTGGCGGTGCTAGTCATCGCCTGTCCGCACGCTCTGGGCTTGGCCATTCCGCTCGTCGCTTCCATTTCCACAACCAAGGCGGCTCGTAATGGATTTTTGGTGCGCCAACGTTTGGCGCTGGAAGCGGCTCGCGATATTGATATTGTCTTGTTTGATAAGACCGGAACACTGACTCGCGGTGAGTTTGGGATTGATGCAATTATCTCCGAAAAATCCGGAGAGGAAAACGATGTCTTGCAGTACGCGGCTTCGGCAAACAGCCATTCCGAACATCCGCTCGCGAAAGCGATGGTAAAAGAGTCGGAGGCGCGACAACTTGCCATTCTTGAAGTTAGAAACTTTCAGAGAATCCCGGGAAAAGGCGTCCGAGCCGAGATTCAGAACGCGGAAGTTTTAGTCGGCAACATGTCGCTTGCCGAAGATCGCGGTCTTAAAATCACCGACAAGATTAAAATGGAGGTTGATAAACTCGCGCGCCAAGGAAAAACCGTTAACGTGGTCATTAAAAACGGTAAACTAATCGGGGTGATAGCGTTGGTTGATGTTATAAGAGAAGAATCACGAGAAGCGATTAAAACCCTCCGCGATCTTGGCATTGAAACCGCCATGATCACCGGAGACTCGGAAGACGTCGCGCAATGGGTTGCGATGGAGCTTGGCATTGATCAACGCTTTGCCCGTGTTTTGCCAGATCAAAAGTCCGAAAAGGTAAAATTTTTGCAGTTGAACGGAAAGAAAGTGGCGATGGTTGGCGATGGCGTGAATGACGCGCCGGCGCTAACCCAAGCCGATTTAGGGATTGCCATCGGCGCCGGCACCAATGTGGCAATTGAGTCGGCTGGTATTATTTTGGTCCGCAATGATCCCCGTGATATCGCTAAAATCATTAAGCTCTCAAAAATGACTTACACCAAGATGATCCAAAATCTTTGGTGGGCGGCGGGGTATAATATTCTGGCTATTCCACTCGCGGCGGGAGTTTTGGCTTCGCGCGGAATTTTATTGCAACCGGCGCTCTCGGCGGTTCTAATGTCGCTTTCAACGGTGATTGTGGCGGTGAACGCGGTGCTTTTGCGTCGTCAAAAATTATAATCAAATATGCGTCTACCAAAACGTTCTTGGGAAAAATTAAAAATCTGGGATGATGGGCCGATTTATTTGACCGAAGATGCCATTTTGCGATTGCGCGAAAAGTTGGCGCAACTTCAACACGACTTGCCCGCGTTTATTCAGGAAGCGGCGCGAACCGCGGACTACGGCGACCGCTCGGATAATGCCGAATACAAAGAGGCCAAATCAATCTTGCGTCGAGCTAATCGGCAGATCTTGATTCTGGGCGATCAGATAAAGCGAGCGGTGGCGATTAAAACCGGCAGAAATGAAAATGGCATCGTGCAACTTGGTTCCACGGTGGTTTTGGAAAACGATGGCGGTCAAAAAATCTATCAGATTTTAGGGCCACAAGAAACTAATCCTAGTCAGGGCAAAATTTCTTGCGAATCCCCGCTTGGTAAATTATTGATGCAACGCAAAGTCGGCGAGACGATTGAACTCAAGACGGCAAACGGAATACGGTCTTATCGCATTTTGGAAGTAAGATAAGTAAAAACCGCCCACGGGGGCGGTTTTCCAACGACTCACAAAAAAGGAACGAAGAATTAATTTGAGGAGGGAATGGTCAGTCGGGCGGCGAGGTTAATAATGTCCCGCGGAGACATCTGGAGTTTGGTTTCCAGATTTTTCATCTCCGCTTCGTCTTCGGAAGTTCGGTCACGCTTAACCGCTAGCTCGGCATAACGCAGAGTCAATCGATTTTTTTCTTCTTGATCCATGGCGTTTAACTCTTTTCTGCCTTGACGGCTTTGATTTCCCGCAAAACTTCGCGGTAAGTAATAATCAAACCAAAGCGAGCAAATTCCGGACGATAGGTGTCGTGGGCGCGTTCCGCATCGGGGCAGAACTTATTAAACCAATTAGTGTCTTTGCCGTGCCGCGCTAAATTGCGCGCTAGAATTTTAACCGAATCAATGTAGACATCGTGGGCTCGCCGTTGAACGGCGTCTCGATTCCGAACATCCTCCCGGCTCATATTTTCGCGATCAAGATCGCCGCGGCGCAAACTTAATTGAGTTTCAATGACTGCCTGCGTATAGCGAAAGGCGCGAGACTCAACATCGTCAACCAGCATCAAAAGTCCCGAATCGCCGGCGCACTTATCGCGCAGAGCTTCCAAAGTTATCGGAACTGCCAAGGTTTCCACATCGCCCATTTTCTCTAACTCCTCGATCGCTACGGGATCGGTAAAGAATTTTTCCATCACTTTTCCTCCAATCATACATCAAAGAGCTGTTATGAGCTATATCATAGATTGCTTTTTAATGCAATGGAAGGTCGGACTCTTCTTTCGCGGGAACCGTGGTAGAAAAGCGAACTCGCCATTTCCTCCCGCAGGCACCGCGGTTTAATTTTCTCCAGCGGAAAATGACCCGCTACCTCTCGACGTAAAAATTTCGACTAAAGTCGAAAACCAATCTTTTTACGTCTCCGAGAGTTGCCCGCGGGAGGAAAAGGCTCGCTAGTTGGAGGAGTTGAAGCTCCGAGAGCTTCCCCCGAAAGAAGAGTCCTCGCTAGTTATAGGGTTGAAG